>JBEKFO010000037.1:0-17211 GCA_050013275.1 Roseiarcus sp.
ACCAGCGCCGCGGCGACGAACGCGGCAATCCGCCAAAATCCGATCTGGCGGCGCAGCAGGCGACGGTCGACGAGATAATCAGCGGCGGATGTGGACACGCGACCTCTCGAAATGGCCTATCACGCCGCTCGCTCCTTAAGCGAGCCGCCGAAACTCGGCGAAGCCTAATCGTCGCGCCGCGAACGCGCAAGAGCGCCGATCGTCGCGTGTGGGCGGCGGCGAGCCATCCTCAGGCGGCGCGGCTGCTCGCGTACTGGCCGGTCTTGCGGAAGCGATAGAGATAGGACGGCGCGATCGCCTCGAAGCCCTGCGCGCCGACGCCGAGATCGCGCAACGTGCGCCCTTCCGCGATCGCCGCGGCGGAAACCACGTTGTCGTGACGCAAGATCTCGATCTCGTCGCGCGTCGTCGTCAGCAGCTTCGGGAAGCGTCCGAGCGAGAGAGCGCTCGCGATCTCGGTCGAGCGCCCGAGCAGGCGTGAGACGCCGAAGGGAAGCGGAAGGAGAACCCGCCTTCGCTCGATGATGCGCAGCGTGCGCTCGAACGCCTCGCGCAGGCTCATCACTTCCGGGCCGCCGAGTTCGTAGGCGACCCCGGCCGCGGCCGCGCCGTCGAGCGCGCGCGCCGTCGCGAGCGCGACGTCGCCCACGTAGACCGGCTGCAGTTTCGTCGCCCCACCACCGAACAGCGGCAGCACGGGAAGAAAGGGCGCGAGGCCGGCGATGCGATTGAAGAATTCGTCCTCCGGCCCGAATACGATCGACGGGCGCAGCACGATCGCGCCGGCGAACGCTTCGCGCGTCGCCGCCTCGCCCCGCCCCTTGCTCGCGACATAGGGATTGTTCGACGCCGCGTCGGCGCCGATCCCGGAGACATGCACGAGCGCGCCGACGCCCTCGGCCGCCGCCGCGCGGGCGATCTCGCCGGCGCCGAAGACATGAACGGCCTGGTAGCTCTGCCGTCCGCTCTGGCGCCTGACGCCGGCCGCGTTGACGACCGCGCCCGCGCCCTCGACCGCCGCTCGGACCGACTCGGGGTAGCGCAGATTGGCCTGGACCGCCTCGATTTGCCCGACCGTGCCGAGCGGATTGAGGAACCCGGCCAAGTCGGGCCGCCGCACGGCCACGCGCACGCGCCAGCCCTCGCGCGCCAGCGCCCGCACGATATGGCGCCCGACAAATCCCGATCCGCCGAAAACCGTCGCCAGACGATCGTCGCTATAGAGGGCTTCCGCCATCGCCGCTCGACTCCGTGCGTTTAAGAAAATCGCGCCCTTCCATAAGCGAACGCGGCGCGGCTGTACAGGCGCGGCGAGGCTCGGGGCGCCCATCCGCCGAGCGCCGCCGCGGCGGCGCGTCCGGACCGGTCAGGCGGGTGATCCCGGTTTCCTCTTTGCAAGGCGGCCTTTGGCGGCGTTTCGTTGGTTCGCGATTCGACCGAGGGCGTATTTGATCGGCAATTCGTCAATCTTGCCGGGATCGTAGTCGTCGAGCCATTCCTTCGCCTCGGCATGGTCGGGATGCTCGGGATCGCTCGCCGCGTCGAGCGTCTCGTAAAAGCCGGGTATGCCGCCGCAATCCTCCGGCGGCGCGTTTCTTTCGCCGGCGACGTAGCGGGGATAGCCGAGATCGGGATCGCCGGCGCGGACATTGCTGACCGTAAGTCGATGCTCCCAGCAATCGCCGAAGTCGTAGATATAGTCGATCGTCGTCTTGCGCGGCCTGAGCACGTCGCGCAGCCGGATTTTGGCGGCGTCACCACGCGGCTCGGTTCCCCAGTCCTCGTCCATCGGCAGCCCGTATCGGCGCTTGGCGACCGTGAACTCCCAAAGGTGATAGTCGAACCACCCCATGGCCGCTTGGATGATGGCGTGCAAGGTCTCGAGCGTGATCGAGGTCGGAACGTCGACTTGGCGCCAGATCAGCGGGTCGCTGTCCCTGAGCTCGATGCGAACGGTGGCGATTTCGTTGAAGCTGTCGGCGGCTGCGCTCATCGCGCCACTATGGCAGACTCAAGCTTCCAGTTCCAGGGCGGCGGTTCGGATTGCCGACTATAACTAATTCGCGCAAGGCCGCCACAAGCGGCGGCGCCCGGGGAAGGCGGCGGTGCGGTGAGAGCGGGCTTAACTTGTTCCTGATCGGCGACCGCCATGGAGAACTCATAGGCTCGGCAGATTAAGCACACTGGCAATGTAATTGTGTAATCGGTAATTGGTAATTGAATTCGTATCCTGTCCCTGTTATCAAGGAGGGGGAAACGTTGCGCTCGATTGCGCGAAGCTACAATGTGAGTGCAGCGACGATTCAGAGGCTTTCGCCGAATACCTAAAAAGCGCGTTTCCTAAAAAACGTGCTCATACAATCCAATCGCTGCCAATCCCGTAAGTATAGCTAAAATAACGCCCCCGCCGATAAAGTTTCTCCAATATTTGCTGCTTTCAGACCGTTTCATGCCTACGCCAATCTCAAAAACAGCCGGAGGGAACAGTTTTTGAATTATTGGGTTGGAGAACCGGACAATGGATATAAAGAAAAGAAGAATATTACTGATACCACCGATGATTATAGTGGCGTTTCGCACGGAGTCGGATTTCATTATCTCTGGGCTGATATATATAAAGTAAAATGAAACCACTACGATTAAGAGTAGAGCCAGACCAAGTGCAGTAAGACTTGCGGATCGTGCGCCATATTCGTAAGGACTCATCGCGGTCAGTGTGGAATACCAAACTCCGCAGTTACGAATTACGTCGTTTAACGATCTGCTAACGTGCAGCACGTCCTTATCGTCTCCGCTTATAGAATATTTTATGCAAGCACCGTAATCTTTGTACCTCGTAAATGACAATTCAATCTGTGGCGGTGCATAGCCTGTGCACCTAAAAGTCACACTACATATTTGACGATCGTCAGTGTTGGTAAATTTGGTCAGAGTGTCTAGGTTTAATGACTCAATGGTGGAATTATCTGAGCAACTGAAAACCACTTTCGGGCTATGACCATAATCTTGAATGATTTTCCAAATTGTGTCGATGGCAGCAACATCTAAGTCAAACGCCTGATAACACTCATGCCGTTTTGTTGTTGTAGCTTGCGTTACGGTTGTCATCTATTTGCCAGTTTTGTTATGTGACACCATAAAACCAAAATTTCGAAATGTCGCCCCCTGTCATCATAAAGTTACAAGTTACCAAAGTTACGAAGTTACGGTGATGGGGTGGACGGCACCCCGAGTGGCATCGATGTGCCATGATGGTCGTTGTCGAAAACCCATCAGAGGGAAGCCATCCATGGGCAAGTCTATCAACAATCTGTCGTCTGTCACGGTCGTCGGGCTCGATATCGCCAAGAATGTTTTTCAGGTTCATGGCGTCGATGCGAAGGGCGCGGCGATTGTCGCGCGTTCAGTTCGGCGCGGCCAGTTGCTGAAATTCTTCGCTTCGCTGCCGCGATGCCTAGTGGGAATTGAAGCGTGTAGTTCGGTTACGGGTCGGTTACGGGTCGGTTACGGGTCGGTTACGGGGACATGATACGAATTCCCCAATTACGGTGAACCTATTTCGCCTTTTATAAAACGCTGTAACAAACAGTGCAATAGGTCAACCCCTTAATGGGCCGGCGTCGGCTGGCGAGCGAGGCCCGCGCCGTTAGCCGAGGCGGCGGAAAATCGTCACGCAAGCCCTTGAAAACAGGCCATCGCGCCCGAAAATGGCGCCGGTCTCGGTCGGTTCGGCCGCGGCCTCCGGCACCATGCGCTGCGCCGCTCCAGGCCCCAAGCGCCGCGAAGCCAACCATGCGGCGCCCGCCGCGGCGCCCGCGAACGGCCGCACCCCACCCGATGCAGTCGCCCTCAGCCGCCCTTCGCTCCCGCCGCCCGCCCCTCATTCCAAGCTCTTCTTCCGCGCCGCGATCACCGTGTCGGCGCCGCGTCCCGACAATTCCGCGAGATGATCGAACTTGGTCTCGAAGGCGCCGACCCCCGCGGTGGCGGAGCGCAGTTCGACGATGAGATCGCCGATTTCCGCCTCGGGGATGAGCGCGCGTAAGGCCTCCCAGCCCTCCCAGCCCTTGCGCCCCTCGAAGCCGAGGATTTGCCCGCGCCGGGCGCTCACCAGGGCGCTGGCGCGCGCCAGCGCGTCGGAGGGCACGTAGATCGTCACGGCGAGAACGGGTTCGAGGAGCACGGGCCGGGCCTTGGGCAGCGCCTCGGCGAGCGCGGCCTTGGCCGCGGCGCGAAACGCCATGTCGGAGGAATCGACGGTGTGATAGGAGCCGTCGATCAGCGCAACGGCGACGTCGACGACGGGGAAGCCGAGTGGTCCGCGCGTCAGCGCGTCGCGAGCGCCCATCTCGACCGAGGAAAAATACTGCCTGGGCACAGTGCCGCCGTGGACGCGCTCGCTAAAGGCGAAGCCTTCGCCGCGCTCGCGAGGGCCGACCTCGACCAGCACGTCGCCGAACTGGCCGTGACCGCCCGACTGCTTCTTGTGGCGCCCGCGCACCGTCACGCCGTCGCGAATGGTCTCGCGATAGGCGACCGACGGCTTGGCCGAGTCGACCGCGACGCCGAAGCGTTCGGCCAGACGCTCGGCGATCACCCGCAGGTGCATCTCGCCCTGGCCCATCAGCTTGAGTTCGCCCGATTCCTGATCTTGCACGTAGGCGAGCGACGGGTCCTCTTCGCACAGTTTGGCCAGCGCGGCGGCGAGCCGCACTTCGTCCTTGCGGTCCTTGACGTGAATGGCGATCGCCTGGGTCGCGGGCGGCGGCGGCACGGCCGGGGCCGCTTCGGGCGGCTTCTTGTTGTCGCTGAAACGGTCGCCGGTCACCAGGCTCTCGAGGCGGGCGAAGGCGACGGTGTCGCCCTCCTCGGCGCGCGCGAGCTTGGAGGAGACGGCGCCGATCAGCCGAGCGACGCCGGCGATGCGCTCTTCGTTGCCGCGCGAACTGACGACGCCGGCGCCGTCGGGGAAGGCGCCTCTAAGCACGCGGGCCAGCGACAATTTGCCGCCATGCGCGGTGTGGATAGTGCGAATGATCTGGGCGAGCGCCGGCCCTTCGGCCGCGACGCCGAGGCGCGCGCGCGTCTGCGCGACGCCGGGCGCCTCGTGACGCAACGCCTTGAGGAGTCGCGTCACGCCGTGGCCGGCCATCGCCGATCCCATCAGCAAGGGCACGACGTGACCTTCGCGCAGTTCGCGCGCCAGATCGTCGAACACGAGGTCGCGCGGCGGTTCGATGTCGCCGATGAGCTGTTCCATCAGCGCGTCGTCGTAGTCGGCGAGCCGCTCGAGCATGGAATAGCGCGCCTGTTTTTCGTCGTTGGCGACGCCCCCCGGCATTGCGACCACGACGGAGGGCTGCGACTCGCGGTAGACGAACGCGCGCTCCAGCGCGAGATCGACGAAGCCGGTGGCGACGCCGTTCTCCCAGATCGGTATCTGGCGCAGCAGCAGCGGCGCGCGCGAGGCCGGCTGCAGCATCTCCAACGTCTCGCGAACGCCTCCAGCGGCGAGGTCGATCTTGTTGAGAAACAAGATACGGGGAACGCGAAGCTCCTCGAGCTCGCGCAGGATCACCTGCAGCGCCGGCGCCTTGCGCGGGTCGGCTTCGCAGACGACGACCGCCGCGTCGCACACGGGCAGGGCGAAGCGCATGTCGTGGGAGAACTCGACCGAGCCGGGGCAATCGAAGAAGGTGAAGCGGTCGCCCATGTAATCGACGCTGGCGATGTTGGGCTCGACGCTCATCGCGTGCGCGCGCGCCTCGGGGCTGGAATCGCCCACGCTGGTGCCCTCGCGCACCGAGCCCTGCCGCGCCGCGCCGCCGCCGCGCACCAGCAGGCCTTCGAGAAGACTGGTCTTGCCGCTTTGAAACGGGCCCACGATCGCGATCAAACGCGGTCCGGCAATCCTGTGTTCGCCATTTTGACCGGTCGCCGCCATCGCCTTCTCCTATCCCATTGCCTAGGCGCGGAATCGCCCGCGCCCCAATTCCAGGCTAACCCTTTGATCGATGCTTGCAAGTCTTTGGGCGCCGCGCAAGCGGTCGTTTGGCGGCGAAAAAGGGGCGCCTGTGGCCTTCGGCGGGCCGTTGCGATAGGAACGGCGGCTCGAAACGCGCCGAGCGGCGCCCTTCGGGCTTCGGGAAGGATGGCATGAGCGAAACCACGACCGTTGGCGACGAAGGGCTGGCCGCCGCGCTCGGCGGACGCTCGATCGTCCTCGTGGGCATGATGGGCGCGGGAAAGACCTCCGTGGGCAAACGGCTCGCCCAGCGCCTCGGCCTGCCCTTCGTCGACGCCGACGCCGAAATCGAGGCGGGCGCGCAAATGACGATTTCCGAGATTTTCGAGCGCTTCGGCGAAGCCTATTTTCGCGCCGGCGAGCGCAGGGTGATCGCTCGTTTGCTTGTCGACGGGCCGAAAGTCCTGGCGACCGGCGGCGGCGCCTTCCTCAACGAAGCGACGCGCCAACGCATCGGCCAATGCGGCGTCTCCATCTGGCTGAAGCCCGATTTCGAAGTGTTGCTGCGCCGGGTGCGCAAGCGCTCGAACCGGCCGTTGCTGCGCACCGCCAATCCCGAACAGACGTTGCGCCGCCTTCTCGACGAGCGCAGCCCGACCTACGCGCTCGCCGACATCACGATCGAATCGCACGACGGGCCGCATGACGCGGTGGTCGACGCGATCGTGGCGGGGCTGCGCCGGCGCGTCGCCTCGGCGAGCGACAAGGCGGCGCCGGCGCACGGCGCGGCAAGGCGAGAAGTCGACGTCGCGCTCGGCGACCGCAGTTATAAAATCTTGATCGGCGACGGGCTCGTCGAAGCCGCGGGGGCGCATATCGCGCATGTCGCGCCCGGCGCGCAGTGCGCCGTCGTCACCGACGAGACGGTCGCGGCGCTGCATCTCGAGAAACTGACCCAGAGTCTTGCGCGCGCGGGCATGAAGTCGAGCGTCATCGTCTGTCCGCCCGGCGAAGCGACGAAATCCTACGCCGAATTCGCGCGCGTCAGCGACGCGCTGATCGGCGCCCATATCGAGCGGGGAGACATCGTCGTTGCGTTCGGCGGCGGCGTCATCGGCGATCTCGCCGGCTTTTGCGCGGCGTGCCTGAGGCGCGGCGTGCGCTTCGTGCAGATCCCGACGACGTTGCTCTCGCAGGTCGATTCCAGCGTCGGCGGCAAGACCGCGATCAATTCGCCCGCGGGCAAGAACCTGATCGGGGCGTTTCATCAGCCCTCTCTCGTGCTCGCCGACGCCGGGGTGCTCGACACGCTGAACCCGCGCGAATTTCGCGCCGGCTACGCCGAGATCGTCAAGTACGGCCTGATCGGCGATCGCCATTTCTTCGACTGGCTCGAGACAAACTGGCGCGAGGTGTTTTCCGGTGGCCCGGCGCGGCTCGACGCCATCGCCAGAAGTTGCGTCGCCAAGGCGCGCGTGGTCGCCGCCGACGAGACCGAGCAGGGCGAACGCGCGTTGCTCAATCTCGGCCACACCTTCGGCCACGCTTTCGAGCGACTGGCGCGCTACGAGAGCGCCCGCCTCGTTCATGGCGAGGGCGTGGCGATCGGCATGGCCTGCGCATTCCGCTTTTCCCGGGAACTCGGCCTGTGCTCGGGGCAGGACGCGGTGCGGGTTGAAAACCACCTCAAGGCGATCGGCCTTCCGACCCGCATTTCGGAAATCTCGGGCGTCGAGGTCGACGCGCCAGCAATTCTCGCCGCGATGCGCCAGGACAAGAAGGTCGAGCGCGGGCGGCTGACGTTCATTCTCGCCAAAGGCATCGGCGAATGCTACATTGCCAAAGATATCCCTGAGGCCCAGACGTTGGCCTTTTTGGAACGCGAGATCGGGCGCGGGTAGGAGCCGCCTCGAAGTTCGTCCGTCGCTCCCCTGGCGAATGATGCGAGCTTTGCCGAGCGCGCCGGGGCGCATCCTTGGCGATCGACTACGCGGGAGCGGTGAGACCGAAATCTCGCGCATATGGGACGATTCGCCGCTTGTGGCGGCGTTGACCGTTTGTCGTAATAGTCATACTATAAAATCATATAAGGATCGCGAGGCAACGCGATGCGCTCGATCGCCATTGAAAGGGCGCGGGTCGGAAGGCAGGAGGAGTTCATGAAAAGCATGAAATACGCACTCGCCGGACTGCTTGGTTTGGCGAGCTGTGTGGCGCTCGCCGCATCGGCGTCGGCGACCACAATCGGCTTCTCGCAAGTCGGACACGAAAGCGACTGGCGTACGGCCTTCTCAAAGAATATGCAAGACGAGGCGAAGGCGGAGGGCATAGACCTCAAGTTTTCCGACGCCAATCAGAAAGAAGAAGACCAGCTCAAGGCGGTGCGCTCTTTCATCTCGCAGAAAGTCGACGCCATCATCATCGCCCCGGTGGTCGTCACAGGTTGGGATCAGGTGCTCAAGGAAGCGAAAGCAGCCAACATTCCGGTCTTCCTGGTCGACCGCGATGTCGAGACCGCAGACAAATCGCTGTACGTCACCCGCGTCTCGGCCGACTTCAATCTCGAAGGCCGTCTTGCCGGCGCCTGGCTCGCACAAGCCCTTAAGGGCAAGGGCGACATCGTCGAACTGCAGGGCACGGTGGGCTCCGCGGCGGCGCAATATCGCATGGCGGGCTTCAACTCCATCGAGGCGCTGTTCCCGTTGATCAAGACCGTCAAGACGCAAAGCGGCGACTTCACCACCCAGGGCGGCAAGGAAGTGATGGAAAGCTTCATCAAGGCGACCGATGGGCTGAAGGGCATCAAGGCGGTGTGGGCGCACAACGACAACATGCTGCTGGGCGCCATTCAGGCGATGAAGGAAGCCGGATTGAAGCCTGGCAAGGACATCCTGACGGTTTCCGTGGACGGCGTGCCGGATATCTTCAGGGCGATGTTGGCGGGCGACGCGAACGCTTCGGTCGAGCTTCGCTCCGACATCGGGCCGGACATCTACGGCGTCGTCAAAGAATACCTTGCCGGCAAGCGAGACTTCCCCAAGTGGGTCGTGATCCCCAGCGATCTGCATACGATCCAGGATGCGGCCGAAGTGCTCAAGAAGAAGGGCGGCTAAGCCTTATTTCGCGGTCGCGCGTTTCCTCCATCGCGACTCCAGAGCGGCGCCCAGCGATCTGGCTTGGCTGGGCGCCGTTACTATGATTGGGCCGCTTGAATCTCGCGCGAACGCACCCTAACAATGGCTACTAAGGAGAGATTGGGGTGACGGAAACCGCGGCGCCACGAGTCCAACTGCAGGGCATTTCCAAGTCCTTTCCGGGAGTGCGGGCTCTCGAGAACGTCGATTTCCGGCTGAACGCCGGCGAAGTTCACGCGCTGCTCGGGGAGAACGGCGCCGGCAAGTCGACCCTGATCAAGATCATGACCGGTGCGGTGAGCCGCGACGCGGGCAAAATGTTGCTCGACGGCGAACCGGTCGAGTTCGCCAGCCCGGCCGAGGCCCGCGCGCTGGGCGTCAGCACCGTCTACCAGGAAGTGAATCTCATCCCGACGCTGTCGGTGACCAAGAATCTGACGCTCGAGCGCCAGCCGCGGCGCTACGGTTTGATTTCGTGGCGGCAAGCGAACGAGCGCGCGCGCGAGCGGCTCAAGCGCCTGAACCTCGACATCGACGTCGAGCGACCGCTGGCCTCGTATTCCGTCGCCATCCAGCAGCTCGTGGCGATCGCTCGCTCGCTGGAGGAGGACACAAGGGTCCTCGTGCTCGACGAACCGACCGCGAGCCTCGACGCGCGCGAAGCCGAACTGTTGTTCGACATCATGCGCGATCTCAAGGCGCGCGGCATCGCCATTGTCTTCATCACCCATTTCATCGACCAGGTTTACCAAGTCTCGGACCGCATCTCGGTGCTGCGCAACGGCCGCCTGGTCGGCACGGCGCCGACCGCGGAACTGCCGCGCCTCAAGCTGATCTCGCTGATGCTCGGCCGCGAACTCGAGCATACCGAGGCGCGGCGGACGATCGGCGCGGCCGCGGCTCGTGGCGAACCGATACTGGCTGCGGAAGGCGTGGGCCGGCGGCGCTACATGGGCAATTTCGATCTGCAGCTGCGCGCTGGGGAGGTCGTCGGGCTTGCTGGTCTGCTCGGATCGGGACGGACGGAGACGTGCAAGCTGGTGTTCGGAGCGGTGCACGCCGACGCCGGCCGAGTTCGTTTCGAGGGCAAGCCGATCTCGATCCGCTCGCCGCGGCAGGCGGTGCGGTTGGATATCGGCTTCTGCCCAGAGGATCGCAAGGCCGAGGGGATCATCCCCGAGCTCACCATTCGCGAAAACATCGTGCTCGCGTTGCAGGTCAAGCGCGGATGGCTGCGCCGCCTGCCGCATGACGAGCAGGAACGGATTGCGACGGAGATGATCAAGACGCTCGGCATCGCTACCCCCGACGCCGACAAGCCAGTCGGCCAACTTTCGGGCGGCAACCAGCAGAAGGTGATCCTGGCCCGTTGGCTGGCCTCCAAGTCGCGCATTCTGATTCTCGACGAGCCGACGCGCGGCATTGATGTGGGCGCCCATGCCGAGATCGTCGCCTTGATCCGCCAATTGTGCGCGGACGGCTTGGCGCTGCTCGTCGCGTCGTCGGAACTCGACGAGATCGTCACGGTGAGTGACCGAGTCGAAGTGTTGCGCGACCGGCACAAGGTTGGCGAGATCGCGGGCGCGGACGTCACCCGCGAAAACATTATCCATATGATCGCAGGCGGCTGAGATGGATCACGCGGGCAGTTCACAGGCGCTTGCTCCGAGCCGGTGGTCGCTGGGCGAGCTTACCAGTCGATCCTGGTTCTGGCCGATTCTGGCTCTGGCGCTGATTTTCATGGTCGACGCCGTGGTGTCGCCGGGTTTCTTCTCGATCCGCATCGTGCAGGGACGTCTGTTCGGCAGCCTGATCGACGTGCTCTACCGCGGCACGCCGACAGCGCTGGTGGCGTTAGGCATGGCGGTGGTGATCGGCACCAAGGGCATCGATCTGTCGGTCGGAGCGGTGGTCGCCATCGTCGGCGCGGTGATGACCAATCTGATCCACCGCGACATGTCGCCGCCCCTGATCCTCGCGTTGACGCTCGGCGCGGGCGCGTTGTGCGGACTGTGGAACGGGTTCCTGGTCGCAATCCTCGACATCCAGCCGATCATCGCCACGCTGATTCTGATGGTCGCGGGCCGCGGCATTGCGCTGTTGATCGACGAGGGTTTGATCGTCACCTTCCGCAGCGACTTCTTTTCGGCGATCAGCACCGGCGAGTTCCTCACCGTGCCGTCGCGCATCATCGTCTGCGCTGGCACCTTGCTATTTCTCTGGCTGTTCCTGCGCCGCACCGCGCTCGGGGTGTTCATCGAGTCGGTGGGCGCCAATTCCGCTGCGGCGGATCTTGCCGGCATCAACGCCAAGCTAGTCAAGATCGGCGCGTACACGCTGTCCGGGCTGTGCTCGGGCATCGCGGGAATGCTCATTTGCGCCGATATCCGCGGTTCGGACAGCAACAACGCCGGCCTGTTCATCGAACTGGACGCGATCCTCGCCGTGGTGATCGGCGGTGGTTCGTTGGCGGGCGGCCGCTTCTATCTCGGATTGACTCTTGTCGGCGTCCTCATCATCCAAGGCCTGACCACATCCATTCTGGTCAGCGGTCTGCCGGCCCAATTCAACATGATCGTCAAAGGCGTGGTCGTGTTGATCGTGCTGCTGCTGCAGTCGCGCCGGCTTCGCCAGAGCATCGTCGGCGTGTTCCGGAGGAAAACGTCATGAGGGACAGGTATCTTCCGCTCCTCGCGACGGTCACCGTGTTCGTGCTCGTCTACGCCGTCGGCGCCGTCAGTTTCAAACACTTCCTGTCGACGAACGTTCTGGGCGATCTGCTGACCGACAACGCCTTCATCATCATCGCCGCCATCGGCGAGACTTTCGTCATCCTTTCCGGCGGCATCGACCTCTCGGTCGGTTCGATGATCGGCTTCGTCGGCGTCGTCATGGCGCATCTCGACACGCTCGGATGGCATCCTCTGGTGTCGGGGGCGTTGCTGATCGCCTTCGGCGTCGCGTTCGGCGTGTTTCAGGGCTTGGTCATCGATTTTTGCGAGATTCAGCCTTTCATCATCACGCTGGCCGGTTTGTTTCTCTTGCGCGGCGCCTGCTTCATGGTCAGCCTCGATTCGGTCCCCATCAACCATCCCTTTGTCGGCGTCTTCTCCGACTGGCACTTCGATCTTGGCGGGGGTGGCCGTCTTTCGAGTTCGGCCATGGTGATGCTGGTGGTGCTCGCCGCCGGCGTCGTCATCGCGCACTTCACCCGCTTCGGCACCAATGTCTACGCCATGGGCGGCGATCGCGCCTCGGCGGGGCTGATGGGCGTGCCGATCCGTCGCACCACGGTCTTGATCTACGCGCTGGCGGGCTTCTACAGCGCGCTGGGAGGCGTGGTCTACGCGCTCTACACCGCTTCGGGTTATCCCCTGGCGGGGCTCGGCGACGAACTCATCGCGATCGCGGCGGTGGTGCTCGGGGGAACTCTGTTAACTGGCGGCGTCGGCCTGGTGTTCGGCACGTTGTTCGGCGGTCTGATACAAGGGCTCATCACCACGCTGGTCAATTTCCAGGGCACGCTGACAAGTTGGTGGGCGACGATTTTCGTCGGCGTTCTGCTGTTCGTTTTCATTGTCGCCCAACGGACGATCATGAGTTCTTTCATGGCGCGGCGCGCCGTATAGGCCGCGCATAAGGAGCGAGGCGCTTAAGGAGCGAGGATGGCGCCAAGGCGGGGTTCCGCCGGTATCAGACTTGATTCGCCGGCCTGTTTCGTGGAACGATTCAAAATTTGATGCCGTTCGACGGCGGGGTGGCGATTCGCGGGACCGAGGCAATTGCTGGCGCCTGCCTCATGATTTCGGTTTCTCGCAAAGAGCGGTCTTGAATTGGACGGGGACCGGGGAAATCCCTAACCTGAGCATCTGTTTCCTGGAGCGAGTTTTGGTTGAGACGACAATCGATAAGCGCCGACCGTCGACCGCCACAGCGGCCAAGACGAGCGCGCGCGACGAAGAGAGCGAGACCCTCCGCAGCGTGCTCGCGCGCAAACGAAACGCCAACGATTCCCTGGCGGCCGTATTGGGCCGTGAGATCATAATCGGGCTTCATCCTCCCGGATCGCGGCTGCCCACCGAAGCGCGGCTGCTGGTGCGTTTCGGCGTCTCGCGACCCACCTTGAGGGAGGCGTTCCGCGCGCTCGAGGCCAAGGGTCTGATCGTCTCGCGGCAAAAAGTCGGCACTCTGGTCCGCCCCAAGTCGGACTGGAACATGCTCGATTCCGATTTCCTCGCCTGGCACATGCACGCCGCGCCGACGCTGGAATTCGTCAACGACGTCTTTCAGCTAAGACAGATATTCGAGCCGAGGGCCTCCTTTCTCGCCGCGCAATCTCGCGACGAAGCTGCGCTGAAGAGGATCAGCGCGGCCTACGCCGACATGGAGCGCTTCCAGAACGGCGGCGGCGACTTCATCGGCGCCGATTTGCTGTTTCACAGGGAGATTCTCGAGGCCACCGGCAACCGTTTGATCGGGGCGCTCGGCGGTTTGATCGAAACGGCGCTCGTCGGCTCGTTCAAGATGGGCTGGCGAGGCGTGGCGATCAAGGACGAGCGGCTCCATCAGCATCGCGCCGTACTCCAGGCCATCGCCGCCCAGCGACCGGAGGAGGCGCAGGCGTGCATGGCCCAGCTTCTCCAGGACTCGGCGGCCGACGTGCGCCGGGCGTTGGAGAAGGAAACCCGGTCCAAGGCGCGATCGGCCAAGAACGATCAGGACGCGCGCCGTTAGCGAGATCGAGGGGCGCGTCGAGCGGCATGACGGCGCCGATGCTCCTCACGCTGCCCCCCGGCGAGCGGTCTGTGCTAAAATACATTTATGTCGACTCCCTTCGCCGCTCTCCTGATCGTCTTCAGCCTCGTCGCCGCCGCCTTCTTCGCCGGCGCCGAGACCGCGCTGACCGCTGCTTCGCGAGCAAGATTGCACGCCCTGGAGACGGGCGGGGATCAGCGCGCGGCGCTTGCCAATAAGCTGATCGCGGTGCGCGGACGCCTGATCAGCGCGATGCTGCTCGGCGGACAACTCGTCACCATCGCCGCCTCGGCCTTGGCCACCAGCGTGCTCGTCGCGGCGGTGGGCGAACGCGGCGTCTTTTACGCCACCGGCATCATGACGACGCTGATCGTGATTTTCGGCGAGGTTCTGCCCAAGACAATCGCCATCGCCTATCCCGACAAGATGTCGCTGTTGATCGCGCCGACGGTCGCCTTCTTCGTCACCGTGTTCGGACCCGTCGTCAGCGCCGTCGAAGCGCTGGTGCGCGGGATGTTGCGCGTGTGCGGCGTCAATTTGGCAGCCGCGACGCCGAGCGTTTCCGGTCATGACGAGTTGCG
This sequence comes from Roseiarcus sp., assembly GCA_050013275.1. Lineage (GTDB taxonomy): Bacteria > Pseudomonadota > Alphaproteobacteria > Rhizobiales > Beijerinckiaceae > Roseiarcus. The sequence continues at coordinate 14,436 of JBEKFO010000037.1, forward strand.
CGGCGCGGTCGACATTCTCCATCGCGAGGGCGGCGTCGCGCGCGACGAACGCGACATGTTTGGCGGTTTGCTCGAGCTCTCGGAGATCCCAGTCTCCGACGTGATGGTCCATCGCACGAAAATGCGGACGCTCGACGCCGATTTGCCGCCCGACGAACTGGTGCGCGAGGTGCTCGCTTCGCCCTACACCCGCATGCCGCTTTGGCGCGGCGAGCCCGACAACATCATCGGCATGCTGCACGCCAAGGACCTGTTTCGCGCGTTCGCCGAGGCGGGCGGCGACGCGAGCCGGTTGAATGCGGCCGACATTGCATTGGAGGCGTGGTTCGTCCCGGAGGCGACGACGCTACGCGATCAGTTGCAAGCGTTCCTGCGCCGCAAGACCCACTCGGCGCTGGTGGTCGACGAATACGGCGTGGTGCTCGGCCTGCTGACGCTCGAGGACATCATCGAGGAGATCGTCGGCGACATCAAGGACGAGCACGACGTCGTCGCGCAGGGCGTGCGCAAGCAACTCGACGGCTCGATCATCGTCGACGGGTCGGTCACCATCCGCGACCTCAACCGCGCCATGGACTGGAACCTGCCGGACGAGGAGGCGGCGACCATCGCCGGCCTGGTGATTCATGAGGCGCGCGCAATCCCCGAGCCTAAACAGACGTTTAGCTTCCACGGGCTGCGCTTCGAAGTGCTGCGCAGGCAGCGCAATCGGATTGCCGCGATACGCATCGCGCCTTTGACGCCGCGCGAGGCGGGCGTCGCCAAACCGGAAAGCGCGAGTAAGCCGCCGAGCAAGTCTTGAGGCTCGGGGCGCCGCTTCCGTTGCCGCGGCCGCGAGCCTCCCCTATATAGGCGCGCGTGGCGCGCGACGCGCCGAAACGAGGTCTCATGTCCTGGAACAATCAAGGCGGCGGTCCCTGGCGCTCCCCAGGGCAGGGGCCGTGGGGCCAGGGTCCGGCCGGGGGGCCCCCGCCGAGCGATCTCGAGGAATTGCTGCGCCGGCTGCAGGAGAGCCTGCGCGGCCTCGTTCCAGGCGGTGGCGGCGGCGGCGGCTTTGGCATGCGCGGGATCGTATTTCTCGCGCTCGCCGTCCTGCTGATCTGGTTCGCGCTCGGCTCCTTCTATTCCGTGCAGCCCAACGAGGTCGGCATCAACTTGGTGTTCGGCCGCTATACCGGCAAGACGGCAGCCGGCCTCAACACCAACTGGCCATGGCCGGTGGGCACCGTGATCAAGGTGCCGGTCTGGGATCAGCAGATCACCGAGGTGGGCTATCGCGGCGACGCCAACAGCGCCGACAATCTCGCCGAAAGCCAGATGCTGACCGGCGACCAGAATATCGTCAACGTGCGCTTTCGCGTGATTTGGCAGATCGATCCAGCGCACCCCGAGTATTACGTATTCAATATTCTCTATCCCAAGGAGACCGTCAAAGCCGTCGCCGAGAGCATCATGCGCGAGGTCGTCGGCCTGAAGACCATCGACGGCGTGCTCACCAGCGACCGCAAGTCGATCGAGCCCGACGTGCTCGATCGGATGCAGAAAGTGCTCGAAGGGTACAACGCCGGCGTCCTGATCAAGCAGGTGCAGTTGCAATCGGTCGACGCGCCGGCCGAGGTGATCCCGGCCTATCGCGACGTGACCGCGGCGCAGCAGGATCAGCAGCGCGCGGTCAACGACGCCGACACCTATGCCAATCGCGTCGTGCCCGAGGCGGAAGGCGCGGCCGCGCGCATCCTCGCCGAGGCCAAGGCCTATCGCGAGCAGACGATCCTCCAAGCCAAGGGTCAGACGGCGCGCTACAATCAGATTTACGCGCAATACAAGAACGCGCCGGGCGTCACGCGCGAGCGCATGTATCTGGAGACGATGGAGAGCGTGCTCGCCGGCATGAGCAAGACGATCCTCGACGCCAGTGGCGCCAGCGCGCCGGTGCCCTATATCGCGCTCGACTCGCTGCAACAAAAACCGGCGGGAGCAGCCAAATGAGAAATCCCTTCGGCGGCTTCGCGCTCCTGGCGATCGTCATCGCGGCCATCATCGTGGCGAGCTTCACGTTCTTCACCGTCGATCCGACGGAACAGGCGCTGGTGCTGCGCTTTGGTCAGCCCGTGCGCGATCTCATCGGCGAGCCGGGCCTCTACGCGAAAGTCCCGTTCATCGATGCGGTGGTCTATATCGACAAGCGCATTCTGGCGCTCGACAACGAGCGCCAGGAAGTGCTGGTGGCCGAGAACCAGCGGCTCGAAGTAGACGCCTTCGTGCGCTATCGAATCGCCGATCCGCTGCGCTTCTATCAGTCGGTGTTCAACGTCAAGGGCGCCGACGCGCAGCTCGGCGGCATGCTGAATTCGGCCTTGCGCCGCACGCTGTCGGAGGCTTCGATCGTCGACATCGTGCGCGACAAGCGCGACGCGCTGATGGCCGACATTCGCGACCAGGTGAAGGCGGGCGCGGAGCGCTTCGGCATCGAGGTGGTCGACGTGCGCATCAAGCGCGCCGACCTGCCGGCGGAGAATTCGGAAGCCGTGTTCCGCCGCATGCAGGCCGAACGCCAACGGCTGGCCGCCTCGTTCCGCGCCCAGGGCTCGCAGCAGAGCCAACAGATCAAGGCCGACGCCGACGCCAAGGTGACGGTGACGATCGCCCAGGCGCAGCAGCAGTCCGACCAGATCCGCGGCGAGGGCGACGGCGAGCGCAACCGCATTTTCGCCGAGGCCTACGGCAAGGACGCCGAGTTTTTCGCCTTCTATCGCTCGATGCAGGCCTATGACGA
>JBEKFO010000038.1:0-17018 GCA_050013275.1 Roseiarcus sp.
GCGGGCGATCTCGGCACGCCTCTGATTGCCGCCCGACAACGAATGTACGGACTTGTCCAAAAGGGCCGCGATATCCATCAATTCGGCCACTGCAATGATGCGTTCTCTCAATTGGCGGCCAAAAAGGCCGAAGAGCCCGCCAAAGAATTTCAGGTTCGCCCTGACGCTGATATCGGTGTCCAGCGAACGCGCCTGAAAAACGATGCCCAATTGCCCCAGGATGGCAGAGGAATCCTCGCGGTAGTTCATCCCGAAAAGCTCCACCGTGCCGGATTCCGGCGCAAAGAGCCCAGCAGATATCTGGAACAGTGTCGATTTTCCGGCGCCGTTCGGGCCGAGAAGGCCAACGAGTTCGCCGGGTTTCAACTCCAGGCACACTTTGTTGAGCGCGGGCTGACCGCCATAGGCCTTGCTGACTTCGGACAGGCTCAACGCGGGGGGGAGGGGCGTGGTCATGGCGTGGCCTCAAGCATGGCTGTTTCAATGCGGTCTTCATAGGTGGCGATATCCGACCGAGTGCGCTGTGCGGGAGCAGAGTCCAGCGTCAAATCCGCCACGATCCGTACCGGACGACCGACGATCAGGATGACGCGATTGGGCAGACGGGCGGCATCTTGCGGATCGTGGCTGACCAGCACGGCCGTCGCCTGGCTGCGCGCAATCAGACCGGCCACCAGCGTCTGAAGGTCACGAACCACGGCGAGATCCAGCGAGACAAAGGGTTCGTCCAGCAAAAGCAGTTGCGGATTGACCAGCAGGGCGCGAGCCAGACCCAGCCGGCGCTGCATGCCGCCCGACAATTGGCGAGGCCAAGCCGGGCCGAGACCGGAAAGCCCCACAGCCTCCAACGCCAATTCCACGGCTTCGTCGCTGATCTGAGGACAGACGGCACGCAGGTTTCCCTCGCAGGTCAGCCACGGCAAGAGGCGGGCGTCCTGAAACACCAGACCAGGTACGGGGGCCTTTGCGGCAGGCCACCCGTCGACCAGCGCCTGGCCGGTAAAATTCGTCTCGACCCCGGCCAGAATGCGCAGCAGGGTGCTTTTGCCGACGCCAGAGGGGCCGATCAGCGCCAAAATCTCGCCAGGGGCCACCTCCAGCCGGAAATCTTCAAAAAGCAACCTGCCGCCAAAGGTCAGTCGGTCAATGGCAAGGCTCAAGCCCGGTCCGCGCGCCATGCCAGCAACCTCCTTTCCAACGGGCTAATCGCCAGATGCTCCAGCGCCATCACAATCGCCACGAAAACAATGGTATAGGCGAGGATCCCCTTCAGGTCGAAGAACTGGAAAAACAGCGAGACCCGAAATCCCGCGCCGGAATCCGCTCCCAACACTTCGAAGACCAGAACCATTTTCCAGACGAGAGATAGGCCGGTCCGGGCGGTCGTCAACAAGTATGGCGTGAGCTGCGGCAAGTGGATCAGCCGAAAGGCTTGCTTGCGCGACAGACGGTAGGATTTGGCGAATTCCTCGTAGGCCGGATCAAAGCTCAAAACGCCCTGACGGATATTGGTGATGACAATCGGAGTCTTGTTCAACACAACGGCGAGGATCAGTGCAGTGTCGTTCAGTCCCAGCCAGATGTAGCACAAAATAGCGATAACGATGGCGGGCAAGTTCATCCCCACGACAACCCAGTTGAGAAACAGCCGGTCCGCCAGTCGTGATTGTCCCAAAACAATTCCCGCTGCCGTGCCCAACAGCATTGCAATCACAAAGCCCAAGGCCGCGCGTAGCAAGGTTATGGCGAAGTCGGGCAGCAGATGCCCCTCCCGCGTCAACCAGACGATCTGTTCTGCAACAGTCAGAGGCGTCGGCAAGAACCGCGAATTCAGCCACAAGGCGAGAGCCTGCCAAGATCCGAGCAACAGCAGTACCGAAACCCACCCCGCCATGACCTCCCCACCGGGGCGCGACGCCGATATGTCGGGAGGGGGCCGCGTCATGCGCCGCTCCTGCCGGGCCTCACTTGCGATAACCGGCCCAGAATGTTCCGTCTGCCAAAGCGGGTTTGTTGCCGGTGAGGTCGGCGCCGCCGAACTTGGCCAACAAGGCATAGGTCTCTTTGGCCGCTTGAATGTCGGCATCGCTGTAGCTTGTCACGAACCCGGCGCGGTAGGCGTCGCGCAATGCGATGAACAGTTTGTCGTCATCGACCTTCATTACCGGACGGATCTTGTCCCACAGCGCATCGTCGGTCAGCAACGCCTGATTGGTCTGGAACGAGGCATCAAGGTAGCCGGTAACGAGGTCCTTGTGATCGGCCGCAAGTTTCTCGGAAAAGACCCAGCCGAGCAGTGGCGGCGTCTTGGAAACGCCAAGGTCCTTCAGCATGTCCTGCACCGAGATGATCTGACTTGCCCCGGCCACCAAGGCCCTCGCATTGAAGTGCCAGAAGTTCAGGATGGCATCTGCCTGACCTTGGGACAATTGTTCGTTGACCAGAGGCGGGGCTCCAAAATTGGTCTTGGTGTCTTTGGTCAGGTCACCGCCGGTCTTGGCGTTGTAATAGGCCTGCAGGATCAGATAGCTCTTGTCGACCGGCCCACCCGCAGCAGCCAAGGTAGCGCCTTTCAGATCGGCCACCGATTTCACCTTGCCACCGGGCATGGCCAAGAGCCCGCCCACCGCCAGGGAGTGGGGCACGAAGGTCAAATCGCCGCCCTGATCGCGCTGGAGCGAAGTCCATACGAAATCAGACAGGATCACTTCAACCTCGCCGGCCTGAAGGGCGACCTGACCTGCCTGGCTATTCGCCACATTGCGGATTTTTAGCTTCACCCCGTTCATTTCATCCAGCTTCAACTCGCGCATCGCGGCCACTTCCCAGGAGGCGGTTCCACCTTCCTGCAACGCGAGTTTGATCTCCTTGGGCGGCGGGCGGAATGCTGACAGTCCTATCCAGAGTCCGGACATGACCGCCAAAACCGCAAGGCTTCTGAACCAGCCGCGCATGCATTTTCTCCCCTTCAACCGGCCGGAAAAGCGTACCGAGACGTGCCGTCTGACTACCATGAGGCAGTATTTGCAAATCCAATACTGAACATTTCACAGGGCAATTTGACGTCGAGCAAAGGATCGTGGGAAATGGTCTGGTCATCAAGTCAGACCCTGGATCAGCGACAAAAAGGCTAACGGCGTCGGCCGGCGACTTTCGGACCTGTTGCCATGCGCGCTGGCCGTTTGCCACGATGCGACACAAAAAGGGCGGAAGCGCCACGTCGGTCCGTCAACGGAGGAAAGAAGCATGCGCGCCACGTCGCTCTCTGGGCTCTTGATCGGACTGATTTTCCTCCCGCAAGGCGCGTTCGCAGCTGAAAAGCCCGCGCTATTTTGGAATCTCATTTCATCGACCGTGATGACCTTTCAACTCGCGCCCGCCGGCGGCGACGCTTATGGCGCCAACCAGACGGTCAACGATTCCGACGGTTCTGTTGACTTCGACGAACGGCTGAAGCTGCCCGGCATCGCGGCGGGGACTTACGACGTCAAAGTGACGCTCAAAGACGGCCGCACCTGCTTCGCCAAGGGCGTCAAAATCGTGCCGGGCAAGATCTTCTCGCTCGATGAAAAGAATTTGGTGGATTGCGCCAAGGGCTGACGACCATGCAGCAGTATTTGCAAATCCAATGCTCAATATTTTGCGCGGCAATTTGACGTCGAGCGAAGAGTCGTGGGAAATGGCGTGGTCATCAAGTCAGACCCCAGAGAGGCTTCATCCTTATGGGCGCCGGATTTCTTTCAGCAGGTCTGGATCAACGGCGTGGCGGTCGAAGGGTTGACGATCAAGACCACTTTCCTCACCGTGCCTCCGGTTGACCACGGGAGCGGTACGGCCGTCACGCTGTTCGCTCTGATCCGACCGGGCGAGGTCAGTTTCTGCGTCTACGGCTATCGGACGCGCGGCATGGCCGGCAATTTTGTGGAGCAATGATGGGACGCGTTCTTCTTGCGGCAATGTTCGTCATCGGCCTTGCCTCTGGCGCCTTTGCAAAGGGCACCAACCTCATCTTTGTCAGCCTCGAACGGGGCAATCAGGTGGTGGTCCTGAACCCTGATTTGACGGTGAAGACCAAGATCGACACCTCGCGCCGCCCCCGCGACTTGCATTTCAACAAGGACCACTCGTTGCTCTATGTGGCCTGCGGCGACGATGACACCATTGACGTAATCGACGTCGCCAAGCTGGCGGTGGTGGATTCAATACCGACCGGCCCGTCGCCCGAAATGTTCCGGTTCAGCCCGGATGAAAGCCAGATCTTCGTCTCCAACGAGGAAGACTCGGTGATGGAGATGATCGACGTGGCCTCCAAGACGGTCGTTCAGCGCGTGGCGACCGGGGGGGAGCCCGAGGGCGTGATCAACTCGGTCGACGGCAAATACATCTTTGTCACCTCCGAAGTGGCCGGCATGGTGCATGTGATCGACCGCGCCAAGGCCGCGGTGGTCAAGAACATCATCGTCGGCACCAGACCGCGCCGCTTTGTGGTGACCCCGGATGGATCGGAGCTCTGGGTCAGCAATGAGTTGAGTTCCGAAGTGCACGTGATCGACATCGCCAGCCTGAAGATCAAGGACGACCTGACCTTCGTGCCGCCAGGGTTCCGGCCCGAGGATGTGACGCCGGTGGGCATGATCATCACAAAGGACGGCTCCAAGGTGCTGATCACGCTGGGTCGCTCCAATCATCTGGCGATCGTTGACGCCAAGACGCGCAAGGTGCTGCAATATGTTCTGGTCGGCAGCCGGGCCTGGGATGTGGATCTGACCAGCGATGAGAAGACGGCCTTTGTGACTAATGGTCTGTCCGACGACATCACCGAGGTTGACATGGCGTCCATGGCGCCCGTGCGGTCCTTGCCGGTCGGTCGCACGCCGCACTCCGTCAGGGTAGATGACTGACATGCGCCTCGCGCTGATCCTCGCCATGCTGGTTTCGCCCGCTCTCGCGGACGAGCTGAAGATAGGCCATCTCAGCCTGAAGAAAGACCCGCGCTATGTGCAAGACTGGGGCTATGCCCGACTGATCGCCCCACCGCCCGTCATCACTGCGGATGCGGCGAAGATGGCGGTGTCGGATTCGAAATTCACCGCCGATGCCGTGGGTCTGACCGTGACGCTGGATGCGCAGTCGGTGAAAGAAGCCGATTTGATCGATGCGGCGCAGAAGATGGTCGCCGCCGGTGATGCCTATCTGGTGCTCGACCTGCCCGGCGCCGATGTGAAGGCGGTAGCCAACGCGTTGAAGGGCCAGTCGGTGCTCTTGGTCAATGCCACCGCGCCTGAGGACAAGTTGCGCACGGCCTGCTATCCGAACATGTTGCATGCGGGCCCCTCGCGCCGGCAAGAGATGGACGCCTTCACCCAATATCTTCGGTCGATGAACTGGCAGAACGTTCTGGTTCTCGTTGGTGAAAACCCCGACGATGCACGTGTCGCCGACGCCTTCGCCGCCTCGGCCGAGCGGCTGCGGCTGAACATCGTGGGCCGCAAGCCTTTCACCCTCGCCGCCGATCCGCAGAACCGCGAGGGCAACAACATCCGCTTGCTGACCGGGGACGTCGATTACGACGTGGTCTTTGTTGCGGACACGCGGGGCGAGTTTGGCCGCTATGTGCCCTATTCCACGCAACTGCCGCGCCCGGTCATAGGCGCGATCGGGTTGACGGCTTCGTCGTGGCACTGGGCTTTTGAGCGGGACGGGGCCACCCAAGTCTCCTCGCGGTTTGACAAACTGACAAAGCGCAAGATCCAGCCCGCCGATTGGGATGTCTGGATCGCCGTGAAATCCATCGTGACGGCCGTGATGAAAGATCCCGGCCAGACTCCGCTCCAGATCCGCGCCGATCTGACATCCGACAAGACAAAGCTTGACGGATCAAAGGGTGTCACGCTCAACTACCGGTCATGGGACGGCCAGTTGCGTCAGCCGATCCTGCTGGCGACGGACGACGCAGTGATCACGGTAGTGCCCGTGCAGGGGTTCAGCCACCAGACGAACACCCTGGATACTTTGGGAACGGATGAGGCGGAATTCGCGTGCGATTGAGCAGCAGGAATTTGGCTCTCGGCCTATGGGTTGTGACCGAGCGCGAAATCCTGAAATTCCTGCGCCAGCGTGAACGATTGCTGTCAGCTCTGGTGCGGCCGACCTTGTGGCTGATCGTATTCGCTTCGGGCCTTCATGACCTGTTGGGCGTGTCAATCGTGCCGCCTTACCGCACCTACACGCCCTATCAGGAGTATATTCTGCCCGGCCTTCTGGGCATGGTGGTTTTGTTTCAGTCGATGCAATCGGCGCTGTCGCTGGTTTATGACAAGGAATCCGGCGTGATGCGGGCCATGCTGGTCAGTCCTTTGCCGCGGTCGTATCTGCTGTTCGCGAAGATCCTTGCGGCCACGGTGTTGGGGCTGGCGCAATGCGCGGCCTTTCTTCTTGTCGCTGCGCTGTTCGGAATCCATCTGCCTTGGGCCACCTTGGCGCTCATCATACCCGCGGTGATCGTGACCGGTTTGATGTTGGGTTCCCTCAGCCTTGTCGTGTCGGTCTACACCCGCCAAATCGAGAATTTCGCGGGCATGATGAATTTTGTGATCTTCCCAATGTTCTTTCTGTCCTCGGCCTTGTACCCCCTGTGGAAACTGCGCGAGGCCGGGGCGCGGATCGTCTATTGGTTGGCGCTGTGCAACCCTTTCACCCATGGTGTCGAGCTGATCCGCTTTGCGGCCTATGGCCAGTTCAACGCCGTCAGTTGCGCCGTGGTGGTGGGAGTTGGTCTAGTGGCTTTTGCGCTGGCGGCGCGCGGCTACAATCCGCTCATCGGCGCCATCGGGCAAATTCGGCGCGGCTGAGACCTCAGACATTCCGGCGGGGCAGCAGCGGCAACAGCAGGCTCGCCAATCCGAAAAGCAAGGCGCCGGCCAACAAGGCCCCAATCAACCCACGCGACCAGCGCAGCGCCTCGACATCCGCGCCAAACCAACCGTGATCGCCCCAAAGCAGAACGCGGCCGCGCTGGCCCTCCGAAGCCCCCAGTTCCACCATTCTGCCCATGTCGGACTTGAGCGAGGATTCATCCAGCCAAAGGGTGACCTTATGGCTTTGCCCGGCAGCCATCTCGCCCAAGTCCAGCGCCGGCAGTCCGGTCGAAGTCTTGGTGATCTTCACCTTAGCGCCATCGACCTCGGCCAAAAGAGCGCCGGGGACAGTCAAAGCCACGTCCTCGGCCTTGGTCGCGCTGCGCACGGCGCCCATGAGCGTGCGCCTGAAACTGCTGATGTCGAGAATGGCCGACAGTTCAGGAATGTCGTGCATCATGGCCTCCACGGCGACCGAGTTCATGAGGCGCGGCAGGACGATATCCTTGACCTTCTTCATCACGTCGGGTTTCAGGGTCAGTCGGAAGGCCAGATCGTCATCCAGCCGTTGTTTCAACTGGTCGGCCATGAAGCCGGCGACCCGGTCCGGGTTGATGCCAAACCCCTGCGGCGCCGGAAAATCTTGCACCACAAGTTCGGCCTGCAACGGGGGCGCCAGAATTCCGCGTGCACCGCCCGCAAGGACCAAGAGCCCCAATCCGGCCGCGCCGATCAGGCTTATCGAGAGCACAACTTGCCAGAACCGCATGAAGTCTCCGCATGGTTTCACACCGATGCTATCCGCACCCGCCATTGGAAAATCCGATCACCAAGATAGGCCATGCCCCGAGGACAGCAGCGCATCATCGGCTCGTGGCGGACAGGAGCGTCAGGCTTGGAACGAACGGAATGTGGCGAATCTTTCTTCTGACGGCCCTTGTGCCGACGCTGGCGCTGGCCGCGCCGGTGCGGGATCTGACGGCGCCGATGATTGCGGTGGCGCAGTATGACAAGGCGCGGCTGGTTGGTCACTGGTTCGAAGTGGCGCAGACCCCCAGCATTCTGGAGCAGGATTGTCACGGCGTTACCGTCGACGTGGCCACCCGTGACGACAGCCGCTCGACCTTGAAGATCGCCTGTCACAAGTCCAGCCTCGATGGCCCCCTTCTGCCCATTGAAGGCGTTCTGGCCGAGACCGATCCGGGCATCTATCAACTTCGGCTCGTGCATCTTCTGGAACTTGGAAATCTGCAAATGGTGGTGCTCTGGCAGTCCGACGATGACGGCATGGCGGCGATCGGGGCCCCTCTGGCCGAGATCGGCTGGGTCTGGTCCAAGACCGCACATCCCGATCCAAGGCTGATCGAGACGGCAAGACAGTCGCTGATCTCGGCGGGCTACCGTCCAACGGCGATCCGCCCTGTGGAGCAGGCGCCATGAACGGCGGTGGGGCAGATGCGGCGGAGCAGCCGCTGCGGCGCGGGTTGGAGGTTGCGGGCAGCGACGTATCGATCCGCCGTCTGCAGGCGTTTTGGGCCGTCGCCCACACCGGATCGATGACCAAGGCCGCGAAGTTGATCGGTGTTTCACAGCCAAGCCTGTCGCAACAGCTTGCCGCCTTCGAACAAGGCATCGGTGGCCAGCTCTTTCTGCGCGGGGCAGGACGGCTGGAATTGAGCGAGCTTGGCAGTAGCATCCTCGCCCGGGCCGAACAGGTGTTGCGCAGCGTGCAGGAGCTGGAGGACGTCCTGCCGATGGCGAGTGGGGTCGGTCCGCGGCGGTCCTTGCGCATCGCGGGCGCAGGGTCCGTCATGCGCACCCTGCTGCCCGAGGCGATCCGCCGTCTGGAGCTGCCGCTTGATCAGCTTGGTTTTGACCTGCACGAAGGCGCTCCCGGCGAGGTGCTGGAAACGCTGTACGCCCGCCGTGCCAATATCGGTCTGGTTGCCGCCGGTTCCTTGCCCGAAGCGGCGCTCGGCTTCCGGCAGGTTCCTGTTGCGTCGGACCCCTACGTCCTGGCGGTGCCACAGGGTCTGGAGATCGCCAACTGCGAAGCGGTTTCCGATTTGCCTTCGGCGGCGCAGGCGGTCCTCAACAACACTCTGCAGTTCGTCTTTGGCACCCACCACAGCCGCCGTATTCAGGATTGGTATGACCGGGTCTTGCCCGCCAACCGCACCCTGGCGCGGGTCCGCGGCTTTGAAACCATGATCGAGATGACCCGCGCCGGCCTTGGCATTTGCATCGTGCCGGCCCTGAGTCTTGCCGAGGGCGGTGTGGGTGTCGCGGGATTGACGCTCTTTCACACCGGGCTTGAGGCGCGGCGGATCGTGGCGCTGTTTCCATCGCAATATCAGTCCGTGGCGCCCTATGATGCGATGATTGCCGCTTTGGTTTCCGCCGGCGCGCTGATGCAGTTGCCACAGATCTATGGCGAACCGCCTTTTGTGAGCCATAGCCTGCGGGCTGTCAGCCTGAAGCATAGGTTCACCTTATCGGCGCGATAAATTGTCTCGCCCCTGGCTTGGTGTGACGATGCACACTGTAGGGAATGATCCCTGTTGTGTGTTTTGAGTTCCGCACCGGCGGCGGGCCGACCCCCCTTGAATGAAACCCTTGGCGCTGGGCGGGATGAGTTATTGTTCGGCCGTCGTCGGCAGAGAGGTCGGTTTTCTATGGCGCGGCAGAGCCCGTTCTAGAGTTGGACCCGTGGCGAATCTTCGCCTTGCTTCCATCTGGGTCGATTAAGAGATTTTCCCAGATATTCCGGGAGATGACGGCAAGACAATTTCGAAACTATGAAGTCAACAGCGATCGGGGTCGCGGATAGAGTCGAACTGGGGGCAGCGGCGCATAAACAGGAGAATGCGCGTCCCACAATCCCGAAATGAAACGCCGCTGTCAGGGATCGCGCGAATTGAGGGGGGATTCAAGAATGGCGGCGCGTAGCATACGCGCGCTCATTGCGATGAGCGTTGCCGGTTACCTATCAGTCTCATCCAACAACGTCTGGGCGGAAAGCGCGGATTTACCCGATCCCGTCTATCACAACCTTCGATATACCGACGATTTCTGCCACCCGCCTCAGCAGTACAAGACGCCCGACCTTTGGGAAAGGTTCAAGTGCATCCCAATCGGCGACGGCAAGTTCGGCCCCACTTTTCTGACTCTCGGGGGCGAATGGCGGGAACGCTTCGAATCCTACGTCAATCCCAATTTCGGCATCAAGGCGCCGGCGCGGAACGCTTATTTGCTGCAGCGCCTGCTGGTGAACGCCGATCTGCACATCACGAGTTATTTTCGCACGTTCGTACAACTCGGCGACCTGCGGCGAGTCGGCGAGCGCGGCGTGACGTCGACCACCGATAACGACATGGTCGATCTCATGCAGGCGTTCGTTGATTTTACGCCGCCGACGCCTTTCGGCGATGCGCCGACATTCCGCTATGGCCGTGAAGAGCTCCTGTTCGGCTTCCAGCGCCTGATCGCGGTGCGCGAGGGGCCAAACGTGCGGCGCGCGTTCGACGGTGTTCGCTTCTCCGACCATATGGACGGCGCGTCGATCGATCTCGTCGCCGTGCACCCGGTCAGCAATTATTCCGGCGCCGCGTTCGACGACGCCACCAACTTCAAACAGACCCTGATCGGCGCCTACGCCACGCTGCCGATCGGGCCCGTGCTGAAGACCGACCTCTATTGGCTCGACTATGAGAACGATGCCGCCAAGTATCGGGGCCTTTCCGGCGTGGAGGAACGTCGCACGCTCGGCGCCAGAGCGTTCGGCGAACTCGACGGGTTCGACTGGAACCTGGAGGCCGCGGCGCAAACCGGCACGTTCCGCAACCACGACATTCGCGCCCAATTGCTCGCCGGCGTCGTCGGTTACACCTTCCGCGGCGCGCCGTGGACGCCGAGGATCGAGATCGAAGCCAATGATGCGAGCGGCGACAACAGCCATTCCTCGACGATCGGCACGTTCAACGCGATGTACCCCCGCCTGCCCTACTTCGCCGAGACGTCGCTGCTGGTCCCCGCGAACGTGAAGGACGTACGGCCGGTGTTCAGCTTCAATCCGGTCGAGGACGTCCAGGCGACCTTCGGCTGGGATACGCTCTGGCGCGCTTCGACGACCGACGGCCTTTACGGAAGCGCCATGGTGGAATACCCCGGCACCGCCAAGGCCACGGGATCGCGGGTCGGAACCGAATGGTCCGCCGACGTGCGCTGGAAACTCGACCAGCATCTGACAGTCGGCGCGATCGCCGCGGAGTTCCTGGCGGGCCCCGCGGTGGAGCAGGCGCTGGGAAAGAACGTCACCTTCCTCGTGGCCTACGCGAAGTACAGATTTTGAAAGCGGCGGGACGTCCTCGCGGCGCCTGCGTCGGGCGGCTCGTTGCCCGAGCGCCGACGATCGAGCGGCAAACATCTGCGCTGCGACGCCGCGGACGGACCCGCGCACTTCGTGCGGCAAATTTGCGTCGGACTCTCTATCGCGCGCCAATGTCAGGCGCCATCTTGGTGTGAGAATATAGAGCTTATTTCGGAATGGCTTATCCCCTTAGCGTAGCGGTGTCCTGAGCGCACATACAAATTGGCGGCGAGATGGGCGAGCCTGATTTCCTGACTGGAGATCGGCTTGTGTCCAGACTTGACCTTGAGCTTGAGCCGAAGACTGCGGCGGGGCGGCGCGTCGAGGTCATCACCGGCGGCGGAGGCTGTCGGCGCTTGTCGGACGATGAGAAAGCACGAGCGATCGAGGCGTCGCTGGCGCCGGATGCGGTTGTTTCGGAGGTCGCGCGTCGCGAGCGGCTTGCTCCCGCCGAGCTACACCACTTCTGGGGACACGACCTGCGTCTCCGTCTAGCTGAACACCAATGGGCTTGACGTCCGACCGCGTCATCCCGATCTCCCTGCCGCGCCTAAAACAAAGCAGGGGGTCGGCATGACTCAAGAGCAAGCGATGCAAGCGGACATTTTCGCCGTGCTACCGTTTGATGGTCCGTTCCTGTCAGTTGCAGACATTACCCAGCGCGTCGCCCCGCAAAGGCCGCGCGAGGTTAGAGCCGCTTTGAATTCGCTCGCCAAGCAAGGCTACTTAGAGCGGAATCAGGGATCGTGGACTTGGCTGACTCTTTACGGGAGACGCATCTCGCGTCGGATTTAGTCAGCGCTGCGCCGATAGTGACATTGCCGCGGTGACGGTTAGATCGACACTGACGTGGCTTTCACGATGCCGCGGAGTTTCCGTGGATAGTGCAACGCCGCCTGGATAGGCGGAAGTGGCATATCCGCGATCCATCGGTGGTTGCGAGCCCCCGCAACCAACAACCCAGAAGCCCGGGAAGAAACCTCTTCCGGGGCTTTTATTTTTGTGTGCCGGTCAGGTGAAATTGACTTGACCCGGCCTCGGCGACGTAGATTCAGTTCCCGGCGGGCCATGGTTTGACGGCCGGTCTCGGCGCGCTACGGGAACAACTGCACGCCCCAGGGGGCGTTGCCTGTCGCGAGTGTTCGAAAATCGACGGGAGGGGGACCTGCAATGCGACCAGTGAGATGGATTGCGGCGTTGGCTGTGGCGGCGGGCCTGTCGAGTGGGGCGCTCGCCCAGAACGTCGGCTTTTCCGGCAAATGGAGCTTCAGCGGGCTCATCATCGCCAGTCCGCTCGTCACCTCCTTCGCGCAGATCTGCGATCTGCAGCAGACCGGGACGCAGGTCGCCGGCGCTTGCCGCGGCCCGAACGGCGGTTGCTCCGCCGTCGGCGTCGTCGACGGCGGCCACGTCGACCTCACCTGCCGCCTGACGGTCGTGAACAACCCCAATCTCGAAGGGGTGCTGACGTTCCACGGCGACCTGCAGGCCGACGGGATCGTGCGGGGCGCGTGCACCCACTCGCGCTCGCCCGGCTCCGGCGCCGGCGCGATGATGCGCATCTGAGCGGCGAAGGCGAAAGCTCCTGGGCCGCGTAAGCGGGACGCGGAGAACAGATTGCAACATTCCGAAGGCGAGCGCGACGACCGCTTCGCCGAAGATTGCTTGAACAGGAATTCGCCGCCGCCGACGACGATGTCGCGCATTGCGGGCGCGAGCGTCCCGTAACGCTGAGACATCGGTTCGGGGGCATGAAATGATTGCAATCCTCCAGCTTGGCATAGCCGCGAGCGCGCGACTCGCGCTCGCCGTGCTCGCGCTGTGCGCGTCGGCCGCGACCGGCGCACAAGCGCAGGAGCGCTTTGCCGGTCGCTGGACAATCGCCGGCGCGGTCGCGGCGCCCTGGGCGCGCAATCCGCAGGGTGGCGTGGATGAGGCGGAGGCCAAGCGCCTCGTCGGCCAACCCATGATGATAGCGGTCAGGTCGCTCAGCGCGCCGGAGCCGCTCGGATGCGCGCACGCGACCTATGTCTTTCGCAATACGAGCGCCGAAGGTCTGTTCGAGGGCGCGCTGACCGCGGACGCCTCGGGCAAGCCGACCGACGCGGTCGCCGCCGCCCGGGCGCTCGGAATCAGCGCCAAGAGCGTGCGCGCGATGACCGCGAGCTGCTCGGAGGTCGAATTCGTCCTCGCCGGCCCCGACACGATCATGTTCGGCCTCAACGATCACGTGTTCACGGCGACGCGCGCAAAATGAATGCGAAATCGATTGTCGCGCCGGGTCTTCGCGCCTTCCTCGCCGCGGCGGGGGAACCGCGCCACGGCGGGCTTGTTCAGAGCCGCTCCCCAGGAGGTTTGCGCCATGTCGCCTGCAACGCAATGTCATTCAACCGGCCGTTCCTTGTCGAGGGCTCTCGTCGTCCTGCTCGGGCTTTGCGCGGGTCTCGCGTCGCTGGCGCCGAGCGGCGCCTCGGCGGAGATCAAGAAGCTCCTCGAGATGTGCCCGGGCCAGAAACTCTGCCCGTGGTTTCAGGCTGCGGTGACGCCGCCGAAAGGCTGGGTCGAGGACAAGGCGATCGGCGACGCCAATCACCTGACCATGCTGACCCCGGACAAGCCGGAGCTGGGCGCGGACGATGCGCTCATCTATGTCCAGACTTCGTATGAAAACGGGCCCGAGACGCTCGACCAGATCATCGCGCGCAATCAGGCCGACTGGCGCAAATCCGATCCCAAGACGTCGATCACGCCGCTTGGAACCGTGCCGCACGGCGCGAGCGGCGAGCCCTACAAGGTCTTTCTCTTTCAAAATCCCGATCGTCCCAAGCAGGCGTTCGAAAAGATCGCTTACGGCTTCGCCAAGCTGCCGAACGGCGAGCGATATTTCCTCATCGTCGTCGACACGGCGGCGAGCAAGGCCATCGTCGATCAAGCCGACGACGCGTTCCTCGACGTGCTGAAACAGCTTTGAAGGGGGAAGAGGGAACGCGGGGCCGCCCGGCGCGCCGTCTCGATGCGCGCCATTTCCCGGTCGATCGCCGGCGCCGGCCCGGGCTTGCGAGCGGCGCGACGCTCAATGACGGCCGCGGGTCCGCTGCAAACCGCCGTCTTGACGAGCGCGCGAGCGCGGCGCAAGTCCTGACGAGCTTGCGATTGCGACGGAAAGGACATCCCCGTGGAACTCATCGGCATGCTCGATTCGCCCTATGTGCGGCGCGTGGCGGTGGCGATGATCGCCGCCGGCGCGCCATTCAAGCATCGGCCGATTTCGCTGTTCCGTCACATCGACGAATTCTCAAAAATCAATCCGCTGCTCAAGGCGCCGACCTTCGTCGCCGACGACGGGACGGTGTTGATGGATTCGAGCGTCATCCTCGACTACGTCGCTTCGCTCACGCCTGCAGTGGCCGCGTTGACGCCGAGCGCGCCGGCGGCGCGTCTCGCGGCCGCGCGCGCGACCGGCCTCGCGCTCACCGTGATGGAAAAGGCGGTGCAGCGCCATTATGAGCGGGCGCTGCGGCCGGCCGAAAAGCGGCACGAACCGTGGATCGCCCGGGTCGAGGGCCAATTGGCCGCCGGGCTCGAAGCGCTCGAGCGCGAACTGCCGGCCTCCGGCTGGATCGGCGGACGCGCTCTCGGGATCGCGGACATCAGCGTCGTCTGCGCGTTCGGCTTCACCCAAATCCTGCTCGCCGATCTCGTCGACAAGACGCGCCATCCCGGGCTCGCGGCGTATTGCGCGCGCGCCGAGGCGCTCCCGGCGTTCCGCGCCGCGCCGGCGCTCGACGGCGTGAGCGCGCCGGTCGCCCTCGCGCATTGACTCGCGCGCTCCCGGCGTCCGACAAAGCGCGAAATCCTTGCGAGGCCACACCATGCCCGAGTTGCCCGAAACCATGCGCGCGATCGTCGCAGTCGGCCCAGGCGGGCCGGAGGTTCTGGAGCTTCAAACGCGCCCGCGACCAATCCCCGGCGCGGCGGAGATCCTCGTCAAGGTCGCCGCGGCGGGCGTCAACCGCCCCGACGTGTTGCAGCGTCAGGGCCGCTATCAGCCGCCGCCGGGCGCTTCGGACATTCTCGGCCTCGAGGTGGCGGGCGAAGTCGTCGCACTGGGGCGGGGCGCATCGCGTCATGCGCTCGGCGCGCTCGTCACCGCGCTCGTTCCCGGCGGCGGCTACGCCGAGTATTGCGTCGTCCACGAAAGCAACGCGCTGCCGATTCCCGCCGGCCTCTCCTTGGTCGAGGCCGCGGCGATTCCGGAAACCTTCTTCACCGTCTGGACCAACGTCTTCGAGCGCGGCGCGCTGAAAGCGGGCGAGACGTTGCTGGTGCACGGAGGAACCTCAGGGATCGGCACGACGGCGATTCAGCTCGCCAAGGCGTTCGGCGCGCGCGTCGTCACGACGGCGGGATCGGATGAAAAGGTGAAAGAGTGCGTCAAGCTCGGCGCCGACCTTGCGATCAACTACCGCATGGAGGATTTCGTCATGGCGACGCGCGCCGCGACGGACGGCAAGGGCGCCGACGTCATTCTCGACATGGTCGGCGGCGATTACGTCGCGCGCAACCACGCTGCGGCGGCCCCCGACGGACGCATCGTGCAGATCGCGTTCCTGCGCGGACAGAAGGTCGAGATCGACCTGCAGGTCATCATGGCCAAGCGCCTCATCCACACCGGTTCGACGCTGCGGCCGCGCTCGCCCGCGGAAAAGGCCGCGATCGCCGATGCGCTCTACGCCAAGGTCTGGCCGCTGCTCGCCGCGGGGCGCTGCAAGCCGATCGTCGATTCGCTCTTTCCGCTCGCCGAGGCGGCGGACGCGCAACGGCGCATGGAGAGCTCGGCGCACGTCGGCAAGATCGTGCTGACGGTCTGAGCGGAGATCATGCCGCGTTACAAGCTGACGATCGAATACGACGGAACGGAGTTTTCCGGCTGGCAGCGCCAGGCGAACGGCGCTTCGATCCAGCAAGCGCTCGAAGAGGCGCTGTGCGCGCTGACCGGCGAGACGCCGACCGTTCACGGCGCCGGCCGCACCGACGCCGGCGTTCACGCGATGGGGCAGGTCGCACATGTCGATCTGACGCGCGACTGGCGCGGCTGGCGCCTGCGCGAGGCGATCAACGCCCATCTTGCGCCGCAGCCGATCGCGGTGGTCGAAGCGGAGCCCGCGGACGACCATTTCGACGCTCGCCGCAGCGCGGTGATGCGCCACTACCTCTATCGCATCGTCAATCGCCGCGCGCCGCTGACCTTCGAGCGCGGCCGCGCCTGGCACGTAAAGCGCGAACTCGATGTGACGGCGATGGGCGAGGCGGCGCGCGCGCTGATCGGCAGGCACGATTTTTCGACCTTTCGCGATTCGCAGTGTCAGGCCAAGACGCCGGTGCGCACGCTCGCGCGGCTCGACGTGACGTGCGCGGGCGAGCGGATCGAATTCGCGGTCAGCGCGTTGTCGTTCCTGCATCGGCAGGTGCGCTCAATGGTCGGCTCGCTCGTCGAAGTCGGGCTCGGCAAGTGGCGCGCACAGGATCTGAAGGCGGCGCTGGAGGCCGCCGACCGCAGCCGCTGCGGGCAGGTGGCGCCGGCTTGCGGGCTCTATCTCGCGCGCGTCGACTACGTCGCGCCGAAAGTCGAGAAATAGAGCTCCAGCGTGCGTTCGTAGACGCGCGAAAGCGCTTCGAGCTCGTCGAGTGGGACGCGTTCGTCGACGCCGTGCATGGTCTTGCCGACGAGCCCGATTTCGACGACCGGGCAGGCGTCCTTGATGAAGCGCGCGTCCGAAGTGCCGCCGCTG
>JBEKFO010000039.1:0-16620 GCA_050013275.1 Roseiarcus sp.
GTTGCTTGCTTTGGTACTGGATGTCCTTTGCACGTTCCTGAACCTGGTCGAGATTCTGCGGCAGTTCGCCTTTGCCGCTGAACAAGTCGACCGTCACGACAAGCGCGCTGATGCGAATATCCTCGCATACGTATTGCAGCGGCGTGTTGGACATGATGCCACCGTCCCAATAGTATTCGCCGTCGATCACGACCGGCGGGAAGCCGGGCGGCAGTGAGCCGCTGGCCATGACGTGGTCGGCCGCGATCTTTTCCTTCGTGTTGTCGAAATAGACCGACTCGCCGGTGCGCACGTTGACGGCGCCGAGCGAAACCCTGACGTCGCCTTTATTGATCCGGTCGAAATCGACGAGAGCCTCGAGCGTGTGGCGCAGCGGCTCCGTGTCGTAATAGCTCAGGGCCGATAAGCTTCCGTCGGAAGCGAAATAGGGCGGCACAATCCGCGGCCCAAAGAATCCGGGAACGCCGAGCGTCGCCACCACCGCAGCGCTCATCCGGTTCATGAGCGGACGCGCAAAATCCATGCCCGCGGGCAAGGCGAACGGGGAGCGCGCCGAGACGCGATCCCAGAATTCACGTAGTCTCTCGATCCGGCGGTCCGGGGGGTTGCCAGCGATCAAGGCGGAGTTGATCGCGCCGATCGACACGCCGGCGACCCAGTTAGGCGCGAACCCCGACGCGGCGAGACCTTCATAGACGCCGGCCTGATAGGCCCCTAAGGCTCCGCCGCCCTGGAGCACCAGGATTCGGCGGTCGTGCTTGCCGAAGGCCGCTGTCGCGGGTCGCGGAGCCGGAGTCTCACTGGCGGCGGGCATTTCAGTCACCTTTCCGGGTGGATTACGAGTTCGGACCGCGGAAGCGATCGCGGTCTAAATCCCTCCCTCGCTCGACTCGAGCAGCGCGTTGTGCGCGAGCGACAACATTCCCCCGGTCACGGTCCTCGCCTTGAACCCATTCTGCAGTAGGACTCGAGTCGCGTAGTAGGCGCGCTGACCAGAGCGGCAGACGACATTGATCTCACGATCGCGGGGCAGCTCGTCGAGGCGCGTCCGCAACTGTCCGAGCGGTATGTTGACGGCTCCGGGAACACTCTCCACCGCGAGTTCGATCGGCTCGCGCACGTCCAGCACGAACCCGCTCTTGGCCGAATCCCAGTGACTGACCGGCATATCGCCCCGCAGCACGTCGGCAGCCACCATGCCCGCGAAGTTCACCGCATCCTTTGCGCTGCCAAACGCGGGCGCATAGCAGAGTTCGGCCTCTTCGAGATCGTATACCGTCGCCCCCATTTGCAGCATGGCGGCGATAGCGTCGATACGCTTTTCCACGCCGTCAACGCCAAGCGCCTGCGCTCCCAGAAGCAGCCCGTTGGATTTGCGGAAGATGACTTTCATGGCGATGGGCTTCGCGCCCGGGTAATATCCCGCGTGCGAATTCGGATAGAGGTAGACCGTCTCGTAGTCCTTGTTTCCTTGCCGCTTCAGCGCTTTCTCGCTGACGCCGGTCCACGCGATCGTCGCTCCGAACAACCCGACGATGGCCGTGCCTTGCGTGCCGCGGAAGCGCGATTGGCGCCCCGCGATCACATCGGCTGCGATCCGGCCCTGCCGGTTCGCGGGCCCGGCCAACGCCACGAGGCTCCATTCTCCGGTAACGAAATCCTTGACTTCCACGGCGTCTCCGACCGCGAAGATGTCAGGATCGCTGGTTCGCATCTGCTCGTCGACACGGATGCCGCCGCGTTCGCCGATCTTCAGTCCGGCCGCTTTGGCCAACGCGGTGTCCGGCCGCACGCCGAGCGCGAGGATTACGATGTCGGCCGGGTAGCTCTTTCCGGACTTCGTCTCGACATCGATCGAGCCGTTCGCAGCCTGTTTGAAGGCCGCTACGCCGTCGCCGAGCGCCAAGTGGACGCCGTGCTTCTTCAGATGACCCTCGACGACGCGCGCGTGTTCCACATCGACGGGAGGAAGGACCTGATCGAGCATCTCCACGAGCGTGACGTCGAAGCCGCGATGGACAAGATTCTCGACCATTTCCAGGCCGATGAAGCCGCCGCCGACGACGACCGCGCGCCTCTTCGGCATCGCGGTCTGGAATCCTGAATAGCGGTGCATACCGGCTAGAAAGGCGCTGCCGCGTTCGATCCATTGCCTGATTTCCCGGGCGTCCGGAACCGTCCTCACATGAAAGATCCCGGGCAGGTCGATCCCGGGCAACGGCGGACGGACCGAGACAGCCCCGGGGGACAACACCAGCTTGTCGTAGGAGTATGCGGCAGTCTCGCCGCTCTTCACGTCTCGCAGCTTGATCTGTTTATCTTTCCGCAAAATCTCGATCGCCTCGCACTCGGTGCGCGCCTCGATTGCAAACTGCTGGCGGAACAGCTGTGCGGTGGCGACCAGGAGGCTTGCTTCTTTCTCGATCACGCCGCCGACATGG
Organism: Roseiarcus sp.; assembly: GCA_050013275.1. Classification (GTDB taxonomy): domain Bacteria; phylum Pseudomonadota; class Alphaproteobacteria; order Rhizobiales; family Beijerinckiaceae; genus Roseiarcus. The sequence goes on from JBEKFO010000039.1 coordinate 2,442, forward strand.
TAGGGCAGCCCGCAGTTCGCATAGGAGACGTAAGGTCCGCGCTCCACCATGAGAATCTCGGCCTTTTCGTCCAGCCTGCGCAGGCGCGCCGCACACGATGCTCCGCCGGCCACTCCGCCAATGACGACGACTTTCATGATTGTCTCCTGAACCGCCGGGCTCTACGCGCCCCTCCAGCGCGCGGCTCTTACGACAGCGCCGATGCGCCTGCGGGCGTTTGGGCGAGCTACGGCGGCGTCAAAGTCGATTGCGTTGCGCGACCTTGGCGCCGCCAGCGTCGCAATTGACTACTTGAGTTTGATCCCCATCTCTTTGCGCATTTGGGTGAAGACGATGTCAATCGCCTTGATCACCGTCTTGTCTGGGTTCGCCTTGCAGAAAACGATGAGGCGGTGCTCGGCGTCTTTTGCTCGGTCGACATAGATGACGTGCTTCTGCGCGAGACCATTATACCAGCCGCTGTACCATACGGCCAAGAAGTCCGCGTCCTCCTGGAATGTGCCCGCCAATTGCGCGCACGTCAGCTTCTGGACGTCGATGCCGCCGTTCGCGTCCTCATACGTCTTCAATTCGACCTGCGCGAATGCGCTGCTCGAAACCAAGGCAGCCGCAACGGCCGCGATCAGATATCTTCTCATACCGTTTGCCCCTCTGCTGGCGTTCGCGCGTCTCGCGCCAGTGCGTCGAACGACTCGCCGCGCTTGCCGATTGCGAAGCGCGACATTCAAAGTGGCAAATTTGGAATGGGGCGGCTTGCCTTTCGCCGTCACGGACTTATCATTTGAGGACGACAGATCGCGCGCCTTTGACCGCGCGGGCGGGAGATCAATGACTTGCATTTGCTTCCGTTGGCGCCGGCCGTCGACAGGGTCGTCAGAGAGGGCAGGGTTCGCATTGGGGCGCTGATCCCGGTTCCAGCGATATTGCGGGAGTTCGGCGTCGCGCCGGAGCCCGCGCTGGGGGAATTTGGTCTTGTTCTCGAAGACTTCGTGAACCCCGACAATACCATCGAATTCAAAACCATGGGCCGACTGCTTGAGCGATGCGCCCAACTCACGCGCTGTCCGTATTTCGGGCTGCTGTTGGGCGAGCGTGTGACGGCCTCCTCCTTCGGCGCCGTCGGGTTTCTCTTGCAAAGTTCTCCCGACGTCCGCACCGCGCTCCAGAACTTCTCCCGGCATTATGCGGTGCACAATCCGAACGCGACGGTCAGCCTCGTCGAGGAGCGTTCCTACGCCGCCCTCCGCTTCACCTTGCTGAAAGCGGACGTCGAGGGTCGCGAGCACATCCTCGACGGCGCGATGGCGGTTGCGTCAAACTTGATGCGAGCTCTGTGCGGCAATCGTTGGTATCCCACCGAGGTGCGGTTCGCCCATGCCGCGCCGCCGGACGGCGCGCGATTCCGGAAATTCTTCCGCTCTGCGCTCCGCTTCGATGCGGAGGAGACGGAGCTGTTCTTTGAAGCGCTTTGGCTGGACGGCGCGCCTCAGGGCGCCGATCCGCTGTTGAACATGATGATGGCGCAACTTGTGGGAGAGATCGAAGGACGCTTCGAGGAAAACCTGGTCGGCGAGTTGCGTCGAATGCTCCCAATTCTGGTCGCATCGCGCAAAGCGTCGATTGCCGTGGCGGCGAAACGTCTCGGCTTTGGCCTACGAACGTTGAGCCGTCGCCTTGCCGAGGAGGGGACCAGCTTCACGCTAATGCGCGATGAAGCGCGCCAAAGCCTCGCCTATCACCTTCTCGAACAGACCCACGTGCCGGCCAACGAGATCGGCGACTATCTCGGCTACGCGAACCCGAGCGCGTTCACACGCGCTTTCCGCCGCTGGACCGGCGCAGCGCCGGCGCAATGGCGCGCATCGAGACGTCACGGCTGATCCAAGCCGTCAGACCGAATTTTGACGTCTGCCGCCCGGAGTGCGCGACGCGTTTCGGTGGCGTTGGATATGCATCCGCGTTTCACGTGCACCGGGGCGCAGCATCACTGGCGACTTCAACCGCTCTCATGGCGGTAGCATGATCTCATCTGCGAAGCGTCCCTGGCGCATCAGCGCGGCCATCGTCTTCATCGGCCTGTCGATATGGGTGAAGAACGCCTTGTATCCGGCGCAGAGCCAGTTGAGGCCCTCTTTGCCGTCGGGGGTCCGGATAAAACGGTTCCTCGGGCATTCCCCATGGCAAGCGAAGAGAACCGGGCACTCCTTGCAGTATTTGGGCAGCGTCTCGTATTTGGCGTCGCCGAAGCGGCGCTGCTTCTCCGACGAGACCAGCGCCCGCAACGGCGTTTCCTTGATGTTGCCAAGGCGGTAATCCGGCTCCACGAAATGGTCGCACGAGTAGACGTCGCCATTGTGCTCCATGGCCAGCGCGCCGCCGCACGTCGGCGCGACGATGCAGGCGTTGTGCTGACCGAGCCAGCTGCCGAGAGCGACGTCGAACGTGGTCACGTAGACGCGGCCGACGTCGCGCTTCACCCAATCGTCGAAGATCGCGATCAGGAATGCGCCGAATTTTTCAGCCGTGACGGTCCGCCTGGTGACGAGGTTGCCCTGCTGCCGGTAGAGCGGACGGTCTTTGCCGCGTTGGCCGCCCCAGCCGGCATTCGCGGCGGCGATCGTTTCGGGCGTCGCGCGCTCGACGATCGGAATGAGCTGGATATATTCGGCGCCGAGTTGGTCGCGGAAGAAGCGGTAGACATCGAGCGGACGATCGGCGTTCGCCGCATGAATGGCGCAGAGGACGTTCGCGTCGACCCCGTGTTTGCGCAGGATGGTCCACCCGCGGATCACCTCGTCAAAACTGCCTTCGCCCTTTTTCGTCACCCGGTAGGCGTCGTGCAGATCGCGCGGACCGTCGATGCTGACGCCGACCAGGTAGTTGTTGCGCTTGAAGAAGGCCGCCCAGTCGTCGTCGATCAGCGTGCCGTTGGTCTGAATGGTGTGGAGGATTCTTTGGTGATGAGGCTTGCGGTAGAAGTTGGCCTGCTCGACCGAGCGCTTGAAGAAATCCAGTCCGCGTAGCAGCGGCTCGCCCCCTTGCCAGGCGACCTCGACCTGCGGATCGGGCGACGACTCCATCAGCTGGCGGATGTAAGTCGCCAGCATGGCCTCGTCCATCAGGTAGGTATCGTTGGGATAGAGCTGCTCCTTGGAAAGGAAGAAGCAGTACTGGCAGCCCAGGTTGCACGCCGCGCCGGCCGGCTTGGCGAGAAGATGAAAGTTCATCGGCTGTCGGTTCATCTTCGGGGGGCCTTTCATCCGACAGCTTCGCGCGGCTCGATGGCGAGCCGCGCCTCTCCCTGCTCAAGGCTGAGCGCCAGCGCAATGGACGCCGCCACTCTCCACGTCCGCGGAGCCAAACCCTCAAACAGACTCTGACGCCGACCGGCGCACAAGCGCTTGCTTGACGTATGATGGCGCAATTCGTGAACGTTCGCCACGGAGGCGGCCGCCAACAGGCGGCCGCCTCCGTTAGCGGCTCCGTCGCCGGCCGGCTTACTGACGCGCCATCGCGAGCTGGATCGCGACCTCCGGCGAGACCAAGTGGCTCGAACTCTCGGCTTCATCGCTGATGGCGAGCTGCACGCCCTTCACACTGCCGTTGAACGCGTTGCCGCGCGAGCCGTAGTCCGGCGACACCGGGGCCCCGGAATCCTCGCCGACGTCGAGACCGTCGTCAGCCGAGAAGATCATCCCCAGCGTCGCGTCGATCGTTCCTTCGCCGACCTTCTTGCCGTCGGTGAACAGGGTCACCTTGCCGCCTTTGCCAGGGCCGCCGCCCGCGTAGGCGAACTCCATGCGCACCTGGTGCTCGCCCGCTGGGATCTTGCTGTCCGCCTCGACGAAGAACTGCTTGAAGCCGCCCCAGTTGTAGCAGTACTTGAGCTTGCCGTTCTTGGCGTAGAGGCTCCAGCCGCCGATGTTTGCCCCTTGCGAGATGATGACGCCTTCGGCGCCCTCCTTCGGCACGACGATCTCGGCGGTGACGGAGTGGGACTTGTTCTTGAGGTTGAGGACGCAGTTCTCCGACAGGCGCCCCATGCCGCCGAACAGGAGCTGAGTCTTGCCTTTGATCAGCACCGGCCGGCCGGCCGTGTCCGGGTTCAACTTCTCGATCATGCGGTCGTCGATCGGCAGCACGTTGTAACGCGTCGCCTCGATGATCCACAGCCGCTGAAGCTCGTGCAGCTTGCCGGGCATCTGCTTGGACAAATCGTTCGCCTGGCTCCAATCCTTGGTGGTGTCGTAGAGCTCCCACACGTCGTCGTCGAGGGCGGGCGGCTTGGCGGTCATCGGCGCCCAAGGCGTTCTGTGCTTCGTCACCGCGGTCCAACCCTTGTGATAGATGCCGCGGTTGCCGAACATCTCGAAGTACTGGGTTTCGTGCCGCTCCGGCGCGTTCGCGTCGTTGAAGGCGTAGAGCATGCTGACGCCCTCGATCGGCGATTGCGCCACGCCGTTCACCGAAACCGGTTCCGGCAGCCCCGCCGCCTCGAGCACGGTCGGCGCAACGTCGATGACATGCGCAAACTGCGAGCGGACCTCGCCCTTCGCCTTGATGCCCTTCGGCCAGCGGACGATGGTTCCGTTGCGCGTGCCGCCCCAATGCGAGGCCACTTGCTTGGTCCACTGGTAGGGGGCGTTCATTGCATGGGCCCAACCCACCGCGTAGTGGTTGTACGATTCCGGCCCGCCGAGTTTGTCGAGCCGATCCGCCAGATATTCCGGCGTCTCCAACGCCTGCAGACCGTTGAAGTAGCTCATCTCGTTGAAGCAGCCGTTGAGTGAACCCTCGGCCGACGCGCCGTTGTCGCCGACGATGTAATAGACCAGCGTATCGTCGGCGATGCCGAGCTTGTCCAGGGCTTCAAAGAGACGACCGACGTGGTGGTCGGTGTATTCCATGAAGCCGGCGTAGACTTCCATTTCGCGGCTGAGCACCGGTTTGAACGCGGCGGGCATCTCGTTCCACGCCGGGATCTCGCCGTGGCGCGCGGTGAGCTTGCAGTCGGCAGGAATGACGCCGAGCTTCTTCTGGCGAGCGATCGTCTCCTCGCGCAGCTTGTCCCAGCCCAGGTCGAACTTGCCTTTGTATTTGTCGGCCCATTCCTTCGGCACATGATGCGGAGCGTGGGTCGCGCCCGGCGCAAAATAAACGAAGAAGGGCTTGTCGGGAGTCAGGGCCTTCTGCTGCGCGATCCAGTTGAGCGCCTTGTCCGTCATGTCCTCGACGAGGTGGTACCCCTCCTCGGGCGTCTTCTTCGGCTCGACCGGCGTGGTTCCCTCATAGAGCGTCGGATACCACTGGTTGGCTTCGCCGCCGATGAAGCCATAGAAGTATTCGAACCCGCCGCCGCCGGTCGGCCAGGCGTCGAACGGTCCGGCTGGGCTGGTCTGCCAGACCGGCACCTCATGGCACTTGCCGAACTGCGCCGTCGAATAGCCGTTGAGCTTCAGCGTCCGCGCGAGCGGCGACATCGAATTGGGCAGCACCGAGCAATAGCCGGGCGCGCCGGTAGCGATTTCCGTGATGCCGCCCATGCCGGCGGAGTGGTGGTTGCGCCCCGTCAACAACGCCTGCCGCGTCGGCGAGCAGAGCGCTGTGGTGTGGAAGCGATTGAACTTGAGGCCGCCCGCCGCGAGCTTTTCCGCATTCGGCGTCTGGCAGGGACCGCCGAAGGCGCTGCTCGATCCGAAGCCGGCGTCGTCGATGAGAACGATCAAGACGTTGGGCGCGCCCTTCGGCGGGCGAAGCTGTTCGATCGGCGGGAATTTACTGTCGGGGTCCTTGGCGTCGTACGCGACGAATCTCGGTCGCTGCGTATTCGGCATCGGCAAATGCGAACGATGTTTGTTGGCCTCGACGCTCATGACATTCCCTCCATGTTGTGGGCCACTGACACCAGGCGCCTCGCGCCCTCAGACCAGGCTGACATGGATCAATCCGCTCTCGATTTCCTGATGCGCGTTGCCCCTTGAATTCAATCGACGTCGACATCTCGACGAGGCCATCTCTGCGCGGCTCACGCAGACGGCAAAACATACAGGAGCCACTTCTTCATCCGGATTACGACCTTCGAGATCATGTGCGTGGACTTGCCCGCGTGCGTGAAGATGACCGCCGATCCGCCCGAACCGATCGACAGCGCGCCGGCCACGGCCTCGTCGCTGAAATTGATCCTGACGACGCTGAGACCCGTCGATCCGATATCGGCCGCGTTGGGAATCTTTCCGCTCGTGGTCAGTTGGCCGCCGCCCGTAGCGGGCACAACGTAGTCGACCTTTCCCTTGAACACGCTGCCCGGGTACGGATTCAGCACCATCTCCACGTCGTCTCCAGGCCGAACGTTGGCGAGCCAGTTCTGCGGATAGACCGCCGCCACCGCGATGTCCGACGTCTTGACAAAAGTTCCGGCGGCCGGGCCGGGCGTCAGCATGGTTCCAACCTGAACTTGCCAGTTCACCACATAGCCGTCGTCGGGGGCCGTCATCTTGCATTGCGCGAGGTCGAAGCGCGCGTCGTTCAGTTGCGCCTCGACGGCCGGCACGTTGCTGCGCGCGACTTCCACCGCGACGCCGGCCTGGAGCGCAGCGGCCTGCGCCTGGGCGATGCCGGCTTGGGCCTGTTTGAGGGCGGCGTCGGCGCTCTCACGACCCTGCGTTGACTCGGTGACCTTGAGCAGACTGATCGCCCCTGGGTTCGCGCGTTGAATGCCCAGGGACATCTGCTCCTGCGTTTTGGCCAGATCGTCCGCCGCCTTCGCTTTGTCAGCGCCGGCCTGCGCGCTGTCGATGGCGGCGTTCGCCACCTGCAAACCCGCCTCGGCCTGCTTCACTGTCGCCTGCGACGCCTTCAACTGGGCTTCCAGTTGGGCGACTTTGTATTGGTACTGCGTCGGGTCGATCTCCAGCAGCGGATCGCCCTTCTTCAACAGCTGGTGCGGCAGCGCGTCCACCGCGGTGACGCGCCCTTTCACGTGCGGGACGATTTCGATCACGTACTGGGTCGTCACGATCTTGTCCGAAAGCGGCGCTCCCTGCGTCCACACCGCCGCGACACCGCCGACGATGACGACGCCCGCAAGAATCGCGGTCGCCACGAGATAGGCGGTCGGCGCGATGCGCATGATCTTGAACACCCACGTGATGACCGCGGCATAAACGACGGCGAGAAACGCGATCATGATTGCGGCTCCTCGTCGCCGGAGGTTAAGCGTAAAGCGGGCGTCGGCGTTGCGACGCCGTCGGCTCGATCGCCGCCATGCAGTTCGCGGGCGTCCTTGATTGCCGCGGACTCACCCCGCATCGGAACTGTAAACGCCCAGACGAAGGCGATCGGCCAGAGCAACCCGCCCGTCGCAATCCCGATCCAGCTCATGGCGTTTATGGCGGAAGCCTGCGGATGCGCCCATTTTCGCGCGAGCAGCCCCGGCAATCGTCCCAAATTGACGACGACGACGACGAAGGTGAGGACGAGGGCGCCCATGACGACGAATGCAAATGCGTCAAACGGGCCGAACGACGAATCCATCGCCGACACTCCTTCAGGCGAGCAACGCTCCGCTCGACGACTTGGCGCACGCGCCGACTATCGAAACGAAGCTCGTTCCGGATCGCGATCCCGCCGCGACGCACGAAACGATCAAGAACTCATGCCGAGGAGCCTTGCGGCTCCTCGGCGTCGGCGCCGAAGGGTTAGTACGGGCAGATGTCCCAGAAGCCCTTGGTCCTCGTCTGGTCGGTGTAGAACCAGCAATAGGTCGGGCCTGGCGGCGGGCCGGCCCAAGTGACCGACGCAGCGGTCAGGTAACCGATTGCGGCGCCGGCGGCGATCGCCCCGCCCGGCCGCCACCATGGATGCAAAGGTCGATATCCCGCGCCGATGACCACGGTTCTGCGCACGCCTACGCCAACGCCAGGCCTGACCCCGACCCCCGGTGCGCCGACGCCGACGCCGGGTCTGACCCCGACACCCGGTCTGCCGACACCGACGCCAGGTCGGTGAACTGGGTGGTGCGCGGGCCGGTGGTGGCGAACCACGGTCGTCCCCCCGCCACGACGCACCGCCGCTCCCGCGTCGGTCGGCATGAAGGCTACAGCGCAGGCCAAAGCGGCCAGGACGGCGATCACAGATTTCATTGCGGCTTCTCCTTTCGGACGTTGAATTGCACCACGCGCGACGACCCCGCGCCTCCCCGCCGTTTCCGAACGCCTACCCTGCTGGATTTGCGAACGCGCGGAAAACGAAACTCGGCCCCACTCCGTTGCGCCATGATCGTCGGCGGTTTCACTTCAGGGAACTCGTCGCAGCCTGTCGCCCAGGCCGACTTCGCTCAAGGCCGAAGTGTTGCTTCTTGCGACGCCAAATCGCCTTTGCGTGAACAATTACGCTGGGACCAGGCGTTTCGCTTGATGCGCATCAATTGGCGGACCGCGGCCCTGTTGTGTTCTTGAGATGGCGTCAATTTGTGTGCTTGCGTCGCAGTCCGCGGAGTTCGACCGCGAGCGAAGACCATCCGTTTCGGCCCACATCTCTGCCGGAGCGCACGAAGCCCCGTGGCTTCGGCGCCGCCTCCAGCGTGATCCCCGCACTCGGACTCGGAGAGTCTCATGAAAGAATGGCTCGACATCGTCGCCGAGAGCGCGGTTCAGGTCGGCGTGACGATGGCGCTGCTGGTCATCGCCTACGGGACGATCCGAATGTTCGTCCAATGCCTGCGCGCGCTCGCCTTGGGCTCGGAGTTGGGCGCGGGGCTTCGCGACGGATATCTGGACTACGCGCGCTGGTTGATCGCCGGTCTTACGTTCCTGCTTGCCGCCGATATCGTCGAGACGGCGATCGCCCCCACTTGGGAGGACATCGGACGCTTGGCCGCCATCGCGGCCATTCGAACCTTCCTCAACTTCTTTCTCGAGCGCGACATCATCGAAGCGCGCAAGATCAGAGACGAGGACCGCGGCGACGTACCGCGAGCGAAGTGAGTTCGTCGCGAATGTCGCAGGATGCGGGCCGGGGCGACGCCGGCGCGCGTCCGCAAGACTGGGTGACACCGATGGCGCCGCAAGTCGAAACAATTGAGGACTTCTCCCTTGTCGGCGGCCCGATCCATCGGGCGGGCCGACGTTTGGCTCAGGCGACCGGGACGACGGACGCCGTCGCGCTCGCGCTGGCGTTCGGCGTCGCGCCGTGGGTGGTTCTGGTGATTTTGTGGCTGCTTGAAGGAGCGAACTCGCAGCTGTTTTCGCTTTCGACGATCGGCGCCCATATGCGGCTGCTCGTCGTGACTCCGCTGTTCTTTGTCAGCGAGCGCTGGGTGGACGACCGCTCGCGAGCTTTTGTTCGCCTCATTGAACGCACGGGCGTCGTGTCCGAGAAGGCGCTGCCGGCGCTGGCTTCGGAAATTGCGCGTCAGCGCCGATGGAAGGACTCGTGGGCGCCGGACGCGTTGTCCTTCATCGCCGCCGCGCTGTTCGCGTTTGTCGCGCCGCAGATTCATCTCTACGGACAGACGGCGGCGCGCGACGCGGCGCCGGCTGTCAGCGCGTGGGTCATGACAGGCGCGTGGTATTGGCTGGTCTGCCTGACCTTGTTTCGCTTCCTGATTTTCCGCTGGCTCTTGCGTCTGGCGCAGTGGTCCTGGCTTTTGTGGCGCCTGGCTCGATTTGAACTCCATCTCGTGCCCAGTCACCCCGACGGGGCCGGCGGGCTCGGCTATCTGGAAGCCGTGCACGCGAGTTTCATCCCTTTGATCGTGGGCGTGTCGACCATTCAGGCGGCGTCGTTCGCCGAAGGCGTGTCCTCGGGCCAGATCACCTTTGAGGGCATATTTCCCGATCTCGCTCTGACGCTGGTTGTCGACGCGGCGTTGTTTCTCGGTCCGCTGTGCGTATTCGTCGTTAAGCTCTACGAGTGCAAAGCGAAGGGGTTGAGCGACTATGCGCTGCTCGGCTCACGCTACGTAAACAGTTTCGAAGCGAAGTGGATCGGCGCCGACCCGAGCGCGGATCGCGATCTGCTCGGGTCCGCCGATCTGCAGTCTCTCGCCGACCTGTCCAACAGCGTGAACGTCGTGCGCAACATGCGTCTCGTTCCGGTGGGCAACGGCCTGCTGCTTCGCTTTCTGACCGCGGCAATCTTGCCCATGGCGCCGTTGCTGCTGCTCAAATACCCAGCGGCCGAACTGGCGGCGAAGTTCCTGCAAAAGCTGGTGGGCGGGTAAGCTCGATCGGTCGATCCGCGGCCGACGCGGTGGCGTCAGTCGCGGAGGACTGGCGTCGGCGGCGCGACGAAGCGCGAAGAGCAGCGTCGTCACACCGCCGCGCGCCTCGGGCTATTGGCTGGCGCGCGTCTCGACGGAAATCGACGGCAGGCACATCTTCTTGGGGTCGATGTCGTAGGTCCAGGGGAGGTTGGAATTCTTCCAACCGTTCTTCAGTCTCTTGCCGTGGTAGAGGCTTTCCGGATCCTTGACCAAGTCGCCTTCCATGCCATCGACGATGTTGTGAACTTGGGTGAAACCGGCCTGTGCGAGCAGGTTGACCGATAGGGCGCTGCGTCCGCCGGATCGGCACATCACCAACAACGTGTCGGCAGGCTTGAAGAGCGCCTTCACCCGAGGCAGGAAATCTGGGTTCGGGATCGGCTGCAGATCGCGTCCGCTGTTGTCCCACTGGTAGGTTGCAACGGCGACCGGGATATTCCACGCCATTTCCGCGTGGCCGACGTAGACGTATTCTTCCGGCGTGCGAACGTCGATGATCTTCACCCGATCGGGATCCGCCTTCCATTTTTCGTAAGCTTGCCGGGCCGTCAGGTAAAGGCCGAGAGAGGTTTGCTTAGCTTTGGGCAACGCCGGGCTCGAATTCGGTGCGTCTTGGGCCTGTGTCACGAAACCGTTCCTTTCGCGGTTGCCGGCGGACGGCGTGCGCCGTTGGAATCGCCGCCACCGGCTCTTTGTGGGCTCGAGGCAACGCGAGAGGCGAGGGAAAGCCGTCTTTCCTCAACCCGCCGTCAGCGCTTGCCGCGAGGCCTGGCGAGGGCGGACGATGCGCCGGCCCTCGCCCGCGTTCTTGCGGATTACCCGAGCCGCATCGCCGACGCTTCGGGAAGCTTGTCGCCGGTCACTTTCTTCCAGCGCTCGTCGACCAATTCCTTAGCCGCCTGCTCGAGGAACTCCGGCGCGGCCCACTTGCGCACGTCGAAGTCGTTCTTGATATAGCCGTGGCTGCGCATGAAATCCTTGCCGATCTCGACACACGCCAGATTCTGCGGCGACAGGTTGGGCACCATGTCGACGTCCTTGATGCCGCGATACGTGTCCTCGACGTCCAGATAGAAGGTCTGCTTGTCGAGGATCGCCGCCGCGGCGTGCTTGTGTTCGTTGGCCCAGCGCCCCACCTTGATCATGCCTTTCAGGAAGGCGACGGCAAGCTCGGGGTGCTTCTCCGCCATCACGTCGGAGCAGGTGATGACGGCGGGAATGTTGGCGACCTGCAACGTCCAGTCCGGGTAACGCGACAAGTCCTCGATGGCCTTGAGATTGCCCGTCGCTTCCATCAAATGCTGCGTCACCTTGCCCTGCGTGTAGAGCGCGTCGACGACCCCATTTAACAGCGCGGTCTCAAGCGGCCGGAAGGCCAAATCGTGCTTGTGATCGCGCTTGAGCCAGGTTTCTGACGGGTTCTCCATCGGATCGAGCATCTCGGGTTTATCGTACCAGTCGTCCGGATAGGGGAATTCGACGATCTGCACGTCCTTGCGCGTCATGCCGTTGACCCGCAGCATCAACTCGATGCCCTGCTCCTCCTGGATACGCCACCAGTCATTCTTGATCGTGTTGAGGCTCTTCGTAAGGCCGATCTTCTTGCCCTTCAAATCGACCATTCGATAGATGTCGTCCCGGGCGCGCACCATCATGACGCCGCCTTCCCACGGAACGTGTGTCACTCCCAGGAGTCGAGTCCGGCGGATGTCCGCGTTGACCTGAACGGGAGGGAACAGGCCGCCGAAGCGGATCAGGTTGTCCATGTTGTGGATGTAGTGCGGATACCAATTGTTCTCGCGGCGAGAACGAAGGAAGGAGTAGTGGACGCCGATCTTCTTGTACTCCTCGCGAGTCCAACCCAGTTCCTGATCGACGTTGCTCGCCGAAACAAGCGGACAGTTTGTATAATATACCTCTTTCCAGTTCAACGGCACGGTGCCCGAATTCTTTTCCGCTGTAGTCATAGCTAAACCCTCTTTATGTCACGCTGCCTAAACGTGAGTCGTTGACGATTCGATCTAGATTAAACGCAATCAGCTGGTAGCGCGACAGCATCGACGACCAACGAAAGTTCGGAAGCAAGAATTGAGGCCAACTCTCTCTTCCAATGGCGCGCCCCAATGCTACGCGGGCGACGTGAGGAGAAGAAATGTCGCCATAGCCGTTCCATCGTGATTCCTCCTCCTCACGGTCCAACCGCGGAGCGGAGCCCCGTCCGGTCTACCCGAGCCGTAGCGACGACCCCTCGGGAAGCTTTTCGCCGGTCACCTTCTTCCAACGTTCGTTGACCAGTTCTTTCGCCGCCTGCTCGAGGAATTCCGGCGCGGCCCACTTGTGCACGTCGAAGTCGTTCTTGATGTAGCCGTGGCTCAGCATGTAGTCCTTGCCGATCTCGACGGCGACCAGGTTTTGCGGCGACAGGTTGGGCACCAAATCGACGTCCTTGATGCCCCGATAGGTGTCCTCGACGTCCAGGTAGTAGGTCTGTTTGTCGAGGATCACCGCCGCGGCGTGCTTGTGCTCGTTGCCCCAGCGCCCGACGCGGATCATGCCTTTCAGGAACGCAACGGCGAGTTCGGGGTGCTGCTCGGCCATCACGTCGGAGCAGGTGATGGCGGCGGGGATGTTGGCGACCTGCAGGGTCCAATCCGGATATCTGGACAGGTCCTCGATCGCCTTGAACTTGCCCGTCGCCTCCTGGAGATGCTGGAAGACCTTGCTTTGGGTGTAGATCGCGTCGACGGTTCCCTTTTCCAGCGCCGTCTCCAGCGGACGGAAAGCGAGATCATGCTTGTGATCGCGCTGAAGCCACAAATCGGACGGGTTGTACAAAGGCTCCAGCATCTTGGGATTGTCGTACCAGTCGTCCGGGTACGGAAATTCCACGATCTGCACATCTGCCCGAGTCATGTCGTTCATCATGAGCATCAACTCGATGCCCTGTTCCTCCTGGATGCGCCACCAGTCGTTCTTGATCGTGTTCAGGCTCTTCGAGAGGCCAATCTTCTTGCCCTTCAGGTCCTTCATCCGGAAGATTTTGTCCCTGGCGCGCACCATCATCGCGCCGCCTTCGTAGGGCACATGCGTCAACCCAAGCAGCCTGGTCCTGCGAAGGTCGGCGTGAACGTGGATCGGCGGAAACAGACCCCCGAAGCGGATGAGATTGTCGAGGTTGTGGATGTAGTGCGGGTAGAAGTCGTTCTCACGGGTGTTTCGGAAGAAGTCGTACTTCACGCCGATCTTTTTATATTCCTCTCGGGTCCAACCCAGTTCCTGATCGATGTTGCTGGCGGACACGAGGGGACAGTTCGTGTACCACACCTCTTTCCAGTTCAGCGCCGCTGTGTGGGCCTTCTTTGGTGCGTTGGCCATTGTGGATATCCCCTGACGGTTTTGGTCCGCGCGACGACGACAAACTTCGCGCTCGGCGCGCGCCGAAATGAACGGTCGTCAGCACCGGCTGGTTTGCGATGCGGTCGGCTCAATAGTAACTGCAGTGCCGCACCCCGGCGTGCCACCAGCAATGATAGTGGTGGTGGTGGTGATAATACTTGGGATAGCAATGGCCGTTCGCCGCGCGATACCAGCCGATTCCGCAAAGGCCGGCGACCTTGACGATCGCCGGATTCTCCGTGTTCACAGGCGCGGGCAGCATCGCCGCGACAGCGCCGGATGAGAATGCTGAGGCGAGAACGGCCGTCAGCGCAAGCGTCTTGAGCATGATTCGATCCTTTCCTTAGGTGGTCTGACGCCCGCTCGTCAGACAAATACAATTTTGGTCGGGAGTGTGAATTTAGGGGTCACGCCGACCGCCTCGCCCGCATCGCGGAATTGCGTTCCTTGCTTCCGCCGAGCGCATCGATCGTCTCGACGTTCGGCCATTCGCAGTCTCTTCCCGGCCTCTGGGGGGGG
>JBEKFO010000040.1:0-16203 GCA_050013275.1 Roseiarcus sp.
GCAACGACAGGCTTGAAAAAAACAACGCGACCCCTCGCCCGGCGTCGTGCTCGGCGAGTGAATCGAGCCGCGGATTGTCCATGGAATGCGGGGATAAGTCAATCGTTGGAACGCGAGCCGCGCGCCCATCGCCGAGAGCGCCCGGCGGGGGAGATCGGCGTCCTCGGCTCCGCGCCGGGAACGCCTTCCTTCGTCGGCGCGCGGGGCCGCCCGCTACATCTTGGACTTGATGTAGGAGACGAGGCCCGCGACGTCGTCGGCCACCAGCCGCCCGATCGCGCTGGACGAATAGACCGCGTTGACGACCGCGCCGTCGGGGGCGAGCACGAACCCGGTCGTTTGCAGATAGAGCGGATCTTCGTTGACGTAGCAGCCGATCGTCGCCGCGACCGCCTTGGCGTCGGCGCCGAAACCGACGGGGAAGCCGATCTTGTGCTTGGCGACGATCTCCGCCGCCTTCGCCTCGTCGTCGACGGAAAACGCGACGACCTTGACGCCGAGCTCGCCGAGCTTGCCGCTCGCGCGCTCAAACCCCGCGAGCTGGGCGTTGCAATAGGGGCACCAGGCGCCGCGATAGACGAGGACGACGCCGAACGATCCCTTGAGGTCTGCGGGCAGATCGATCGTTCCGCCGCCGACCTTTCGGATCGTGAGCCGCGGAAACACGTCGCCATTGCGAAGAAGGGGCATTTGAAACTCCGTTGGGTTGGACTCGATGGTCTATGGCTCGCAATCGAAAACTGGACTGTCAAGTCCAGTTCGTGTACGCCTCTCGCCATGAGCGCGATCGGAAAAGACGCGAGGCGGCTGACGGCGCGCGGCGCTGCGACCCGCGCGCGCATCGTCGCGGCGGCGGCGGACCTCGCGTGGCGGTGCGGCGTCGGCGAGACGAGCCTCGACGACGTCATGGCGGCGAGCGGGACGAGCAAATCGCAGCTCTACCACTACTTCGCCGACAAGGATGAATTGCTGCGCGCCGCCGCGACGCTGCAGGCTTCTCGCGTGCTCGGCGTGCACCGGCCGCTGCTCGAGGCGCTCGATTCGCTCGACGCGATGCGCCGATGGCGCGATGCGGTGTTGGCGCTGAATGGGCGCTTGGGCTGCCCGCTCGGCGCGCTCGCCTACCAGTTGCCGCCGAGCGCCAAGCGCGCCAGAACGGCGGTCGCGGACGGATTCGAGACATGGCGCCGGCGAATCGAAGACGGGCTGACGAGAATGCGCGATCGTGGCGAACTGGCGCCCGAGGCCGATCCCGCCGACGTCGCGCTCGCGGTGCTGAGCGCGGTGCAGGGCGGCTTGCTGCTGTCGAGGAGCGCGAAGTCCAACCGGCCGCTCGAACTCGCCTTCGAGATGGCGCTCGCCTACGTGGAGACGCACGTCCGCGGCCCGGGCGCCGCCGCGACCCAGGCGGGATTACGGTAGGATTACGGCAGCGGATTACGCGGATTACGGATTACGGTAGCAGTTTACTCAACCCCTCCGAGAGCCGGCGCCGGCTGGCGCGCGGAACCTTCGTGGCGAGGCGAGGCGGCGGAAAACCGTCACGCAAGCCCTTGAAAACAAGCCATCGCGCCCGAAAGCGGCGCCGGCCTCGGGCGGTTCGGCCGCCCCCTGCCGCCACGAGCGTCGCCCCGCCCCGCCGCTCAGGCCGCGAGGTCCGCGACGATCGAATCGAGCAGCGGCATTCCCACGTTCGTCACCCGGATCCGCCCTTTCTCGTCCTCTTCGATGAACCCCTCGGCGGCCAGATCGTCGATCTGCCGCTGCTTGAGCCGGCGCCCGCTCAACGCCTCGAAGCGCGCGCGGTCGACGCCTTCGCGCAGCCGCAGGCCCATCAGCAGGAATTCGTCGCCCTGCTCCTCGGCGCTCAGCGGCGCGTTCTCGACCAGCCCGTGGCCTTCGCTTTCGACCTGGGTGAGCCACATCTCAGGATGTTTCTCCGTCGCCAGGGCGCGGCGACCCTCGGGCGTGACGAGGCGGCCATGCGCGCCGGGGCCGACCCCGGCGTATTCGCCGTAGCGCCAATAGATCAGGTTGTGCCGGCTCTCGGCGCCAAGCCGGGCGTGGTTGGAGACTTCGTAGGCGGGAAGGCCGCCGCTTTCGGCGATCTCCTGGGTTGCGTCGAACAGGACGCGCGCCAGTTCGTCGTCGGGAATCGTCAGCTTGCCCGCCCGCCGCAGCCGCTCGAAGATCGTGTCCGGCTCGATGGTGAGCTGGTAGAGCGAGAGATGCTCGCCCGCGAGCTTCATCGCCTCGCGCAATTCGGCGCGCCAGGCCTTCTCGGTCTGGCCGGGCCGCGCATAGATCAAATCGAAGGAATAGCGCGGGAAGATCGATGCGGCGATCCTGACCGCCTCGACCGCCTCGGCGACGTTATGGCGCCGCCCGAGCGCCTTCAGGTCGGCGTCGTCGAGCGCCTGGACGCCGATCGACAGGCGATTGACCCCCGCTGCGCGATAGCCGCGGAAGCGCCCGGTCTCGACGCTGGTCGGATTGGCCTCCAGCGTGATCTCGGCGTCGGCCTCGACGCTCCAGTTGGCGCCGATCGCGTCGATGACGCTCTGCACCGTCTGCGGACGCATCAGCGAGGGCGTGCCGCCGCCGAAGAAGATCGAGCGCACGGTGCGGCCGCGCGTCGCCGCCGCGCGATGGGCGAGTTCGGCGCGCAGCGCGGAAACGAAACGCCCTTCGTCGATCGGCGTCGCGCGCACGTGGGAGTTGAAGTCGCAATACGGGCACTTGGCCAGGCAGAACGGCCAATGCACGTAAACGCCGAAGCCGGGATCGGCGTCGTCGGCGCGGCGCGGCGCGCCGACCTGGGAGCGCGCAAGGGTCTCAATCGTCTTCATCGCCGCTTTATGCCAGCTTGCCGGGCGCGGCGCCAGATTCTTTGCTAAGCTCGGCGCGGAGCCTCGGCTCCGGGGGAGGAGAACTTCGCGCCATGCCCGAATCCTTTGAGGTGAAATCCGTTTGGCGGGAAACGAACGGCCACCGGCGTTGGCTCGCCGCCGAGGCGGACGCGCTGTTGGCCTTTTACGAAGTCGATCTGATCCATCCCGCCGGCGGTTTCGCGACGCTCGACGATAGCGGGCGGGCGATGGCGTCCGAGACCGTCCGCCCGCTGCACGTGACGACGCGCATGGTGCACTGCTTCGCCATCGCGCATCTCCTTGGCCGCCCCGGCGCCGCCGACATCGTCGATCACGGCATGCATGCGCTCGAGACGCGCCACCGCGATCCGCGTCACGGCGGCTATTTCTGGTCGTTCGACGACGAGGGGCCGCGCGAGCGCGAGAAACTCGCCTACGGCCACGCCTTCGTGTTGCTCGCCGCGGCAAGCGCCAAATGCGCCGGCCATCCGCAAGCCGATGCGCTGCTGGCCGACATCGCCGAGGTTCTCGAAACGCGGTTCTGGGAACCGAAATACGGCGCCAGCGCGGAAGAATTCGCCGAGGACTGGTCGCCGCTCAGCGCCTATCGCGGCCAGAACGCCAACATGCATTTGACCGAGGCGTTGATGGCGGCGTTCGAGGCTACCGCCGAGCGCGGCTTTCTCGACAAGGCCGAAAGCGTCGCCGACCTCATTTTGCGCCGCAACGCCGCCGCCCAGGAGTGGCGCGTGCCCGAACATTATACGGCCGATTGGACGCTCGACCGCGAATACAAGGGTTCGGACATGTTCCGTCCCTATGGCGTCACACCGGGGCACTCGCTGGAATGGGCGCGCTTGGCGCTGCAGCTCTGGGAGCTCGGCGGGCGAAAGCTGGCTTGGCTCCCCGACGCGGCGTGTGGGCTGTTTGCGCGGGCGGTCCGCGAGGGCTGGGACGCGCCATGCGGCGGCTTTTACTACACGCTCGATTGGAGCGGCGCGCCGCGCGTGCGCGATCGGTTGTGGTGGCCGTGTTGCGAGGGCGTCGGTGCGGCGACATTTCTCGGCGCGCTCGACGGCGATGCCTTCCACGAGGAGTGGTATCGCCGCATCTGGGGCTTCACGGCGCGTCATTTCATCGATCGCCGCCATGGCGGCTGGCGTTGCCAACTCGACGATACGCTGCTTCCGATCGAAGGCTATTTCGTCGGCAAGCCCGACCTCTATCACGCCCTGCAGGCGTGCCTCATCCCGCTCTATCCGACCAACGGCTCGCTGACGCGCGGCATCTTGCGCGCGCCGGGAGGCGGCGGCGCGTAAGAGCTACAGACCTTCGAACAGCGCGGTCGAAAGATAGCGCTCGGCGAAGGACGGCACGATGGCGACGATCGTCTTGCCGTCGTTCTCCGGCCGGCGGGCGACGTCGATCGCCGCCGCGATGGCGGCGCCGGAGGATATGCCGACCGGAATGCCTTCGAGCCGCGCCACCAGTCTGGCCGTGTCGAACGCCGTCTGGTTGCCGACGGCGACCACCTCGTCGATCAGGCTGCGATCGAGGATCGCCGGAGCAAAGCCGGCGCCGATGCCCTGAATCTTGTGCGGCCCAGGCGCGCCGCCCGACAGCACCGCCGAATCTTCCGGCTCGACTGCGACCATCTTGACGCTAGGCTTGCGCGCCTTGAGCACTTGGCCGACGCCGGTGAGCGTGCCGCCGGTGCCGACGCCGCAAACGACGATGTCGACGGCGCCGTCGGTGTCGTTCCAAATCTCCTCGGCGGTGGTGCGCCGATGGATTTCGGGATTGGCGGGGTTCTCGAACTGCTGCGGCATGATCGCGCCGGGTGTCGAGGCGACGATGTCGTTGGCCTTGGCGATGGCGCCCTTCATGCCGAGCGAAGCGGGCGTCAAGACCAGCTCGGCGCCGAGCAGGGCGAGCATCTTGCGGCGCTCGATCGAAAACGATTCGGGCATCACCAGCATGAGCTTGTAGCCGCGCGCCGCGGCGACGAACGCCAGCGCGATGCCGGTGTTTCCCGAGGTCGGCTCGACGAGCACGCCACGACCCGGCGCGATGCGGCCCTGCGCCTCCAGCGCGTCGATCATGGCGACCCCGATGCGGTCCTTGACGCTCGATATCGGATTGAAGAATTCGAGTTTGGCGAGCAGGTTGGCGCGCACGCCCTTTTCCCTGGCGATGCGATCGATGCGCACCAATGGCGTGTCGCCGATCGTTTCGGTGATCGACGCGTAAACTCGCCCTCGGCCGCGCGGGCGCGAATCGCCGTGCGTCGAGTCCTTACCGGTTGCAGCCATGAATCTCACTCCGAGCCGCCGCCGCCGCCAGACGCGGCGCGCTCCTCCCTTAAGTTACATTTTTTGACGGCGCAATCATATGAAATATTTTAATGCACCGTCCTAGATAGCGAAATCCCCGCCGACCTTCTCCTCCGCCAGGATCTGCGCCTTCTCGGCCTCCTCGCAGAGCTGCTCGACGGTGATGCCGTCCAGATTGGCCAGGAACGACTCGCCGGCCTTGCGCACGCTCGGTTCGATGACCTTCTCCAACAGCTTGGATCGCGAACCGATATCCTCGGGATCGGCGGTGCTCAGGCTGACCGAAGTGCGCACGATTTCGCCGACGGAGATCCGGCGCCGCTCGCGCGCCAGTTCATATCCGCCGCGCGGTCCGCGCACGCCCTTGAGGATCTTGGCGTGAACGAGCCCCTGCAACAGGGTCTCCAGGTGCCGAGGCGGCAATTTGTGCCGCGCCGCGAGCGCCTTGGCCGCAACCGGCGAGGGTCGCGAATGCAAGGCGATGTCGACAACGGCGGCGATAGCGAGCAGGCTGCGTCGCGACAGCAGGTTCATGTTATTTCTCCTCGTCTGAGCGTCCGGTCGAACCAAAGCCTCTTCGACCGCGCTCGCTCGCTGTGAGCCGCTCACTTTTAATGAAAGCAACGCGCTCGACGGAACCAACGACGAGTTGCGCGATTCGCGCTCCTCGCCGGATGGAAAAAGGACTTTGTCCAAAATTAATAAGTATGACGCCGATTTCGCCGCGATAGTCCGCGTCTATCGTGCCGGGGCTGTTGAGAACGGTCACCCCGTCCTTCAGCGCAAGTCCCGAGCGAGGCCGAATTTGCGCTTCGTAACCTCTCGGCAATTCGATGGCCAAACCAGTCGGTATCAACGCCCTCTCGCCGGGATTCAGAATCACGTCATGTCCTTCCGGAACCGCCGCGACGAGATCCATCCCCGCTGCATCATCGCTCTGATACCGGGGTAATTGCAAGTCCTGCGAATGTGGAAATTGCTGAAAACAAACCCGAATCATTTCTGGTCTTTCAACGTGCGGGAGACGAGTTCGATCAATGCGCGCGCGACCTCCTGCTTGCTCATGCGCGGCCAACGCTCGACGCCTGCGGCGCTGACGATCGCGACTTGATTGTCGGGACCGCCGAAAGTCCCTTCGCCCTTGGCGACGCTGTTGGCGACCATCAGATCGCAACCCTTGCGCTTCAGCTTGTCGCGCGCGTTCTCGACGAGGCGCTCGGTTTCCGCCGCGAATCCGACCACGAGCGCCGGACGGCCGGCGCGCTTCTTCGCGATGTCGGCGAGGATGTCGGGGTTCTCGATCAACGACAGGACCGGCGCGCCGCCGACGCCTTTTTTCAATTTGTGGGCGCCGACGGCGCCGACGCGCCAATCCGCGACGGCCGCCGCCGCGACGAACACGTCTGCGGGCAAAGCGGCCAGGGTGGCCGCATGCATCTGCCGCGCCGTTTCGACGTGGACGACCTTTACGCCGAGAGGATCGGCGAGGCCGACGGGGCCGCTGATCAGCGTCACGTCTGCGCCGGCGCCGTGCGCGGCCTCGGCGATTGCATGCCCTTGCAGTCCTGAAGAGCGATTGCCGAGAAAGCGCACCGGATCGATCGGCTCGTAGGTCGGACCGGAGGTCACCACGACGCGCTTGCCGGCGAGGGCGCCGTCGCGGCGCGCGCCGACGTCGGAGCCCAGGGGAATTGCCGTCGGCTGTTCAAGCGCACGCTCGATCGCCGCTACGATCGCCAAGGGCTCGGCCATGCGGCCGGGACCGAATTCGCCGCACGCCATCTCGCCGTCGTCGGGGCCGATGAACGCCACGCCGTCGCCGCTGAGCGTTGCGACATTGCGCCGGGTCGCCGGATGCAGCCACATGCGCACGTTCATCGCCGGCGCGGCGAGCACGCGTTTGTCGGTGGCCAGAAGCGTGGTGGTGGCGAGATCGTTGGCGAGGCCGTGCGCCATTCGCGCCAGCAGATCCGCCGTCGCCGGCGCGACCACGACGAGGTCGGCTTCGCGCGACAATTCGATGTGGCCCATCTGGGCTTCGTCGATCAGACTGAATTGATCGAAGCGAACCGCGTGGCCGCTCAGCGCGGCGGCCGACAACGGTGTGACGAACTGCTTGGCCGCCTCGGTCATGACGACGCGCACGCTCGCGCCGCGCTCGCGCAAGCGGCGGATCAGCTCGAGCGACTTATAGGCCGCAACGCCGCCCCCGACGATCAGGAGGATGCGGGCGTCGGCAAAAGGTTTCGCGGTCATGATCGCTTACGTCGTGTTAGCGCCGAGCGCCGATCACTCGCTCGGGCTCGCGCGCGCCGAAAGTCGCAACATAAGGTCAGCGACGGCGGACCTGCAATGTCCGGCCTTCTCTCAATGGCGTTCGTCCGCATATATTTTTTTGCGCGCCGCCGATTCATCGCAAATGGAACGCTATCCAAACGAGCGTCGCCGCGATCACCCAGAGCGATGCGCCGAGCGTCCACGGCCATCTCCAAACGGTAGGCGCGCTCGACCGCTCGGCGGGCTCCGCTTCGGCTTCGCGCTCGATCAGACGGGAGAGACGCTCCAGGCGAGGCGGCGCGTCGGCGAAGAGTTTGGCGAGTTGCGAAACGCTGCGGCCGAGGTCTTCGATCCGCCCGCGCGGGCCCAGGTTTTCGGCGATCCAGCCGCCGACCACCGGCTCCGCCGTCGCCCACATGTCGAGATGCGGGTCGAGCTTGCGCGCGACGCCTTCGACCACGACCATGGTCTTTTGCAGCATCACGAGTTCGATGCGCGTCGACATGTCGAACAGCGCGGTGACCTCGAACAACAGCGACAACAGCTTGGCCATCGAGATCTGGTCTGCGGTGCGCGAATGGATCGGCTCGCCGACCGCGCGAATGGCCTGGGCAAAATCTTCGACGCGGTGAATCGGCGGCACATAGCCCGCCTCGAAATGCACTTCGGCGACGCGAAGGTAGTCGCGCCGGATGAAGCCGTAGAGAATCTCCGCCAGGAACCGGCGCTCCTTGCGGCCAAGGCGGCCCATGATGCCGAAATCGACGGCGACGATGCGCCCCTGCTCGTCGACGAAGAAATTGCCCTGGTGCATGTCGGCGTGAAAGAAGCCTTCGTGCAAGGCGTGGCGCAAGAACGACTTGATCAGCGTCCGCCCGAGCTTGGGCGCGTCGAGGCCGCGCTCGGTCAAGCGCGCCGTGTCGCTCAGCGGCGTCCCGTCGATCCATTCCATGGTCAGGACTTCGCGCGTCGTGTGGTCCCAATCGATCTCGGGAGCGCGGAATTCTGGATCTCGGACCAGATTTTCCGCGAACTCGGAGGCCGCCGCGGCTTCAAGGCGAAAGTCCATCTCCATGCGCACGCTTCGCGCCAGCGTCTCGACGACCTCCACCAGACGCAGGCGCCGCAGGCTCGGCTCGAAGCTCTCGGCTCTGCGGGCCGCGAAAAACATGTCGGAAAGGTCGCGCGCGAAGCGCCGCTCGACGCCTGGCCGCAATATCTTGACCGCGACGTCCCGCTCGCCTGCGCTGGTGCGCACGCGCGCGCGATGAACTTGCGCGATCGAAGCGGCGGCGACCGCCTCGCCGAATTCGACGAACACCGTGTCGATCTTGGCGCCGAAAGCCGCTTCGACCGTCGCCACCGCGACGGCGCGGTCGGCCGGCGCCATGCGGTCCTGCAGCTTTTCGAGCTCCGCCACCACCTTCGGTCCGACGATGTCGGGGCGCGTGGCGAGGAACTGCCCGAGCTTGACATAGGAGGGGCCGAGCCGATCGATCGCCGCGGCGAGGCCGCTGAGGCCGTGCGCGCCGCGCCGCGAAAGCAGATTGGCGAGCGCCAGCGGCGCCCGGGCGAGCGGGGGCAGCGTCTGCGGATCGACGCCGACGAAGGCGCCCTCGCGCGCCAGCACGAAGCCGGCGCGCGCCAAGCGCGAAGCGTGTCCGATGGCGGCCAAACTCCACAAGTTCAGAGTTTCCAGCCCGAATGGATTGCGACGACGCCAGCCGTCAGCCGTGTGTATTCGACGCGCGAAAAGCCGGCGTCGCCGATCATGTCGGCGAAGCGGTCGGGCGGCGGGAATTTGCGGATCGATTCGACGAGGTAGCGATACGCCGGGCCGTCGCCGGCCACCACTTTGCCGAGCGCTGGGATGGCCGCGTCGGAATAGGCCTCGTAGACCCGATCGAGCACCGGCACGTCGACGCGCGAGAATTCAAGGCACAAAAATCGCCCGCCGCGCTTGAGGACGCGATAGGCCTCGGCGAGCGCGCGCTCCATGCGCGGAACGTTGCGGATGCCGAAAGCGATCGTATAGGCGTCGAAGGTCGAATCGGGCAGCGGCAGCGCCTCGGCGTTGCCCTCGACGAAGCGGATCCGCGCGCCTTCCCTTCGCTTATGCGCGCGTTGCGCGCCGACGCGCAGCATATCGGGGTTGACGTCGACGACCGTCACCTCGGTCGCTTCGCCCCCCGCCGCCGCGACGCGGAACGCGATGTCGCCGGTGCCGCCCGCCACATCCAGATGCAGGAACGGGCGATGGCGCGGCGGGCGCAGCTTGGCGACGAAAATGTCCTTCCAGATGCGATGCAGTCCGAAGGACATCAGATCGTTCATGAGATCGTAGCGGTCCGCGACCTTGCGAAAGACGTCGTCGACAAGGCCCTGCTTCTCGTCGAGGCGAACCGTTCGTTCGCCGAAATGCGTGTTGGGGGCGGCGGTCGACATCAAGCGTCTCCAAAAACGCGCGCACCATAGACCGGCCGCGCGCGCCAAGCCAAATCGCGCGAACGAGGCGGGGAAAGGCCGCGCCGAGGACGCACGCCGCCAGCCCTCGCACCGGACGAAGAAAAACCAAGACTTTCCAAGTGTTTCCGTCGCTCGCGGCGAAGGCGTCGTCAAACCGCGGCAATCCGCCCATGGCAAGCGGATTAACCCTCCGTTAGTCGCGCCGTCAATTCGTCGGCGATACCCCCAAAGCTTTAAGCGATGGCTTAACGGCCCGTGTTCACTATCCGGCCGTGTCTGGCTCCGGCCAAACCAACAACGTTAACCTCTTGCAGCGGATTTCGCCGTGGCTTTGGGCAGAACATTGCGAAGACGATTTCGCCCGACGCTCATCCCGGCGGCGATCGCCGCACTGGTCGCGATCGTCTGCGGCGTGCTCGTCGACCATCAAAACAGCCAGCTTTCCGACGAACGATCGCGCGCCGAGGTTCTCTCGCAGGTCGGCCTGATTCGGGCCAAGCTCGAAGGCGACATCAACGGCGACATCCAGCTCATTCGCGGGCTCGTCAGCGACATCGCCACCGAACCGGACATGACCGAAGCGCGTTTCGCCGAGTTTTGCGCGAACCTGCTGCAAAGCCGCTCGCGGATCCGGAACATCGCCGCCGCTCCCGATCTCGTGGTGTCCCTCGAATATCCCCTGAAAGGAAACGAAGCGGCGATCGGGCTCGACTACCGCAAGAACGAACAGCAGCGCGAAACGGCGTTGCGCGCGCGCGACAGCGGCGACGTCGTCATGGCGGGCCCGCTCGACTTGGTTCAGGGCGGCAGAGCCTTCATCGCCCGTTTTCCCGTGTTCATCAACGGAGCCGGCGGCGCAAAGACATTCTGGGGCATCGTTTCGGCGGTCATCGACATCGACAAGCTGTACCGCGACGCCGGCCTCGTCGGTCGCGATCTGCCGATCGACGTCGCCATTTCCGGCAAAGACGCGCTGGGCAAAGAAGGCGCGCGCTTTTTCGGGGCGCTGGGCGTCGCGAGCAACCGTCCGGTGGTCACCGATGTCAGCGTTCCCTCGGGAACGTGGCAGATTTCCGCAACGCCCAAAGGCGGCTGGGACGCGGCGCCGTCGAATCGCTGGATCGTCAGGCTGGGAATGCTCGCGGCCGGCCTCCTGATCGTCGTTCCGATCTGGTTCATCGGCCGATTGATGGAGGAGCGGCGCGATCACTTTACGAACTTGCGCGATCGCGAAGGTGAACTCGAACGCCTGTCGCAGCGTCTAGAACTCGCTCTCGATGCCTCGAAGGTCGGCGTGTGGGACTTCAATATCGATACGGGCGAGCTCGTCTGGGACGACCGCATGAACGAACTCTACAATTATCCGCTCGACGGCGGCGCGCGCAAATACAAGCATTGGCGCGATCGGCTCGACGAATCGGACGCCCAGCGGGCGATCGAGGATTTCGAAACTGCGATGCGGACGCAGGGCCGTTACGAATCCCAATACAAGCTCAACTTGGGCGACGGGCGAGCGCGAGTCATACGCGCGATCGGCAAGGTTTACGTCTCGCCCGACCTGTCGTCGAAAATCGTCGGCGTCAATTGGGACGTCACCTCCGATGTCGCGCTGACCGCGGATCTGAAGCGCTCCAAAGCGCTGACGGAGGCGCGCAACGCCGAGCTCGAAGCGGCGCGGGCGCGCATCGAATACAATTCCCTGCACGACTTCCTGACGCGGCTGCCCAACCGGATGTACCTGGAGCGCGCGCTGGAGGAGCACGCGGCGCGCTGCGCGGCGACCGGCGGCGGCGTCGTGCTCCTTCACGTCGACCTCGACGGTTTCAAGCAGATCAACGACACGCTCGGCCATTCGGCCGGAGACGCGATGCTGATCCACACGGCCGAAACGATCCGCAGCGCCCTGCGCGGCGACGACTTCGTCGCCAGAACGGGCGGCGACGAATTCGTCGTCGTCTGCAACGCGGACGCGGGCATGAACGGATTCGACGATCTCGCCCGTAAGATCATCGAGGACGCCCGCAAGCCGGCGCTCTTCGAGGGTCACGAGTGCCGTCTCGGTATGAGCATCGGCATCGCCGGCGCCTTCGGCGCCGCGGTCGATCGGCAGCGTCTGCTCGTCAACGCCGATCTCGCGCTTTACCGCGCCAAGACTCTGGGCCGAAATCGATTCGAATTCTATACCGCCGAGCTGCAGGCCGAGATTCTGAACTCCAAGCAGACCGCGGACAGCATCATCGGCGGGCTGGAGCGCGGCGAATTCATCCCCTATTACCAGCCGCAGTTCGACGCGCGAACCTACGAACTGGTGGGCGTGGAGGCGCTCGCCCGCTGGCGTCACCCGACCCGCGGCGTCGTCGCCCCGATCGAATTCATCATGATGGCGGAAGAGTTGACGGTCATCGGCGCTATCGACCGGACGATCCTCGAACAGGCGTTGGAGCAGTTCCGCCGCTGGCGGAGCCTCGGCGTTCGCGTGCCGCGGTTCTCCGTCAACGTTTCGCTGCGGCGGCTTCACGACGAAGGCCTTCTTCAGGGCCTGCGCGACTTGCACATCGAACCGGGAGCGCTGTCCTTTGAATTGGTCGAAACGATCTATCTCGACGAACGCGACGACAGCTTCTCGCGCACCATCGATCAGATCAAGGCGCTCGGGATCGACATCGAAATCGACGACTTCGGCACCGGCTACGCCTCGATCGTCAGCCTGACCAAGCTCAAGCCCCGCCGCCTGAAGATTGATCGGCAGCTCGTCACGCCGATCGTGCGGTCGGAAGCGCAGCGGCGCCTCGTTCGCTCGATCGTCGAAATCGGCCGATCGCTCGACATCGAAATCGTCGCCGAGGGCGTCGAATCGATGGAGCACGCGCGGCTGCTTCGCGAGCTCGGTTGCGACATCCTGCAAGGATATGCCTTCGCCAAACCGATGCCTAGCGAAGAGCTTGAGCGCTTCGTCGCCGCGCGGACTCGGCTGATCGCATCCTGATCCGGGTTGCAGTCGCCGAGCGCGCTCCTCAGGCCGCCAACTGCCGCAGCACGTAAGCCAAGATGCCGCCGGCGCGGAAATACTCCAGTTCGTCGAGCGTATCGATGCGGCAGATCAGCGGCGCGCGGACAATTGCGCCGTCGGCGGACTTGATTTCCGCCTCCAGCTTCTGCCGCGGCTTGAGGTCGGCGCCGAGGCCGCGGATCGAGACGGTCTCGTCGCCCTTGAGGCCGAGCGAGACCCAGCTCGTCCCCTCCTCGAAGACGAGCGGCAGCACGCCCATGCCGACGAGGTTGGAGCGATGGATGCGCTCGAAGCTCTGCGCAATCACCGCGCGCACGCCCAGCAGCTTGGTGCCCTTGGCCGCCCAGTCGCGCGACGAACCGGTGCCGTATTCGCGTCCGGCGAAGACGACCAGCGGCGCGTCCTCGGTCTGGTAGCGCATCGCGGCGTCATAAATCGCCATCCGCTCGCCCGAGGGGTGATGAATGGTGTAGCCGCCCTCGACCACTGCGCCCGACGCGTCCTTCACCATCTGGTTCTTGATGCGGATATTGGCGAAAGTGCCGCGCATCATCACTTCGTGATTGCCGCGGCGTGTCCCGTATTGGTTGAAATCGGCCGGGCGCACCTGATGCTCGACGAGATAATTCCCCGCCGGGCTCGATTGGCGAATGGAGCCGGCCGGCGAGATGTGGTCGGTGGTGATCGAATCGAGGAACAGCCCGAGGATGCGCGCGTTCTCGACGTCCGTGACGGGCTTGGGCTCCATCGTCATGCCCTCGAAATAGGGCGGGTTCTGCACGTAGGTCGAGCCCATGTCCCAGGCGTAGGTGAGTCCCGCCGGAGCCTTGACCTTGCGCCAATTGGCGTCGCCGTCGAACACTTCGGCGTATTTGCTCTTGAACATCTTCGCCGTGATGGTGTGCTCGACGAGATCGTGGACCTCTTGAGTCGAGGGCCAGATGTCGGCGAGAAACACCGGCGCGCCCTTCTTGTCGTGGCCGAGCGGCTCGCGGGTCAGATCGATCTGCATCGAGCCGGCGAGCGCGTAGGCGACGACCAGCGGCGGCGAAGCGAGATAATTGGCGCGCACGTCCGGATTGACGCGGCCCTCGAAATTACGGTTGCCGGAGAGCACCGCCGCGGCGACGAGATCGTGCTTGGAAATCGTCGCCGAAATCTCAGGGGCCAGCGGGCCCGAATTGCCGATGCAAGTCGTGCAGCCATAGCCGACAATGTTGAAGCCGAGCTTGTCGAGCGGCTTCTGCAACTCGGCGGCCTCGAGGTAGTCGGCGACGACCTGGCTGCCCGGAGCGAGCGAGGTCTTCACCCAGGGTTTGACGGTAAGCCCCCGGGCGACGGCGTTGCGCGCGACGAGCCCTGCCGCCATCATCACGCTGGGATTGGAGGTGTTGGTGCACGAGGTGATCGCGGCGATGACGACGTCGCCGTGGCCGAGGTCGAAGTTCGCGCCTTCCACCGGATAGCGCACGGCGATCGCCCCGCCCTGCTTGAACTCCGAGGTCATCGCGCCGGCGAAGCCGGTCTTGGCCTCGGCGAGGACGACGCGGTCCTGCGGACGCTTGGGGCCGGCGAGCGACGGCGTGACTTCGCCCAGTTCCAGCTCGATCGTATCGGTGAAGAGCGGATCCGGCGTCAGGCGGGTGCGATAGAGCCCTTGCGCCTTGGCGTAGGCCTCGACCAGCGCGACGCGCGCGTTCTTACGTCCCGAGGTCTGGAGATAGGCGATCGCCTGCGCGTCGATCGGGAACAGGCCGCAGGTCGCGCCGTATTCGGGCGCCATGTTGGCTAGCGTCGCGCGATCGGCGACCGACATCGCGTTGAGGCCGGGGCCGAAGAATTCGACGAATTTGCCGACGACGCCTTTCTTGCGCAGCATCTGCGTGACGGTGAGCACGAGGTCGGTCGCGGTGACCCCTTCGCGCAATTCGCCCGTCAGCTTGAAGCCGATCACTTCGGGCAGCAGCATCGACAAGGGCTGGCCGAGCATCGCCGCCTCTGCTTCGATGCCCCCGACACCCCAGCCGAGCACGGCCAGGCCGTTGACCATAGTGGTGTGGCTGTCGGTGCCCACCAGCGTATCGGGATAGGCGAATTCGACGGTCTTGCCGTCGTGCTTCGCCTTGGAGACCCACACGGTTTGGGCGAGATATTCGAGATTGACCTGATGGCAGATGCCGGTGCCGGGGGGAACGACCGAGAAATTGGAGAACGCCTGCTGGCCCCACTTGAGAAAGCGGTAGCGCTCCTGATTCTGCTCGTATTCACGCTTGACGTTCTGCGCGAGGGCCTTGGCGGTGCCGAAATGGTCGACGACGACGGAATGGTCGATGACGAGATCGACGGGCACGAGCGGATTGATCTTGTTGGGATCGCCGCCGAGCTTGGCCATCGCGTCGCGCATCGCCGCGAGGTCGACGACCGCCGGAACGCCGGTGAAATCCTGCATCAGCACGCGCGCCGGGCGGAAGGCGATTTCGTGCTGGTGCTTGCCGCGGTTGACCAGCCAGGCCGCGACCGCCTCGATGTCTTCCTTCTTGACGGTGCGGCCGTCCTCGTTGCGCAGCAGGTTCTCCAGCACGACCTTCAGCGAGAACGGCAATTGCGCGATGCCGGCGAGACCGTGTTTTTCGGCGGCCTTGAGCGAGAAATATTGGTAACTCTTGGCCCCGACCTCGAGCGTCTTGCGACATTTGAAGCTGTCAAGGCTGGCCATGGCGGGCGACTCCCAAAAATGCAAGGGAAGGGGAAAGCGTGCGCGGGCTTATAGATAAATTCCCATCGGCGGGCTACACAAACTATCGTCGGGAGGCGCTGAAAGGATAGGCGCCGACAAGGGGAAGCCATGCGCCTGAGCGCCAAGAACATCGCCATCGAACGCGGCGGGCGCTCGATTCTCGCCGGCCTCTCCTTCGAGGCGCTGTCGGGCGTGGCGCTGGTGCTGACCGGGCCGAACGGCGCCGGCAAGTCGACGCTGTTGCGCGCGATCGCCGGCTTCCTGCCGCTCGCCGCCGGCGCCTTCGCTCTTGAAGGCGGGGCGAGCGAGGCGAGCATCGGCGAACAGGCGCATTACCTCGGCCATGTCGACGCGCTGAAGGGCGCGCTGACGGCCGGCGAGAATCTCGCGTTCTGGGCTGGCGCGCTCGGCGGTGATTCGTCGAGCGGCGTCTGGCGCGGCGCGCTCGCCCGCCTCGGCCTCGCCCACGTTGCGGACTTTCCGGTGCGCGCGCTCTCCGCCGGGCAGAAG
>JBEKFO010000041.1:0-16142 GCA_050013275.1 Roseiarcus sp.
TTCCCGACGGTCGGGGAATGATCGCCTCAATTGTTCCGCCGCCCGTTCGAACTTTGTTTCGGAGCGTGGCGGGGTGTTGACTGTTCGCAGCATGGCGCCCTCGTCTTCTCGGCCCTTACGCAACGCCAGCGTAGCTCTCGCCGTCACGAGAGCTTGAGTTGTCGATTTCGAGATCACCGCAAAAGATAATTGAAACACTCTGCCGTTACTGTTTACCTAAAGAACGCGCATAACCTTTAGTAAATCCGGGCGGGCGGGATTATACAAGGCTGGCGTGGACATGACGGCAAATCTCTCTACTGGTATGAAAATGCAGTTAGTCTTGCCAGTGCGAGTGAAACACAGCTTAATTACCGGTTCAATTCGATGAATTGGCGCGGCAAAACGGGGGCGCGCCGAGGGATCGGCGCCGCGCGGCGTCGGCGGCTCCAGACGCCCGCCCTCCCGAGTTGGCCGGCAAGGGCGCCGCGCCCGCGGCGACGGCGCCCGCGCGGCCGGTCGATTTGACCCCTTCGGGCAAATCATGTTTTGTCGCGGCCGTCCGTCGAGCATTCCTAGAAAAACGAGACCTCCAAGAGATGCGGCCCGAGCGCTACAACGTCCGCGAATCCGAACAGAAATGGCAGAAAGTCTGGGCCGACGAGGCGATCTTCGCCACGCGCAACGACGATCCGCGTCCCAAGTATTACGTGCTCGAAATGTTCCCGTACCCTTCCGGACGGATCCACATGGGCCATGTGCGCAACTACGCGATGGGCGACGTGGTGGCGCGCTACAAGCGCGCGCGCGGCTTCAACGTGCTGCATCCCATGGGCTGGGACGCGTTCGGCATGCCCGCCGAAAACGCGGCGATGCAGAACAGGACCCATCCGGCCGAATGGACATACGCCAATATCGACGCGATGCGCGCGCAGCTCAAATCGATGGGCCTGTCGCTCGACTGGTCGCGCGAGGTCGCCACCTGCGACCCCGCCTATTATCGCCATCAGCAGAAGCTGTTTCTCGACTTTCTCGCCGCCGGCCTCGTCGCGCGCAAGAAGTCGAAGGTCAATTGGGACCCGGTCGACAACACCGTGCTCGCCAACGAACAAGTGGTCGACGGCCGCGGCTGGCGCTCCGGCGCTGTCGTCGAGCAACGCGAATTGACACAATGGTTCCTCAAGATAAGCGACTATTCTGACGATTTGCTTCAAGGCCTCGACCGGCTCGATCGCTGGCCGGACAAGGTGCGTCTGATGCAGCGCAACTGGATCGGCCGCTCCGAAGGCATGCTGGTGCGCTTCGCCATCGATCCAAAGTCGCGCGGCCCGTTGGCCGACGAGGAAGCCGCGCGCGAGCTGGAAATCTATACCACGCGGCCGGACACGTTGTTCGGCGCCAAGTTCATGGCGATCGCGCCCGACCACCCGCTCGCGAGCGCCGCCGCGCGTCACGATCCCAAGCTCGCCGCCTTCATCGAGGAGTGCCGACGCATCGGCACCTCGGTGGCGGCGATCGAAACGGCGGAAAAGAAGGGGTACGACACCGGCCTTCGCGTGGCGCATCCGTTCGACGGAGATTGGCGGCTGCCGATCTACGTCGCCAATTTCATCCTGATGGACTACGGCACGGGGGCGATCTTCGGCTGCCCGGCGCACGACCAGCGCGACCTCGATTTCGTCAACGCGTACGGCCTGGGGGCGATTCCGGTGGTCTGTCCGCCCGGCGTCGATCCGGCTTCCTTCACGGTCGACAGGATCGCCTACGACGGCGACGGCGTCATGATCAATTCGCGCTTCCTCGACGGCTTGACGATCGAGGCGGCCAAGCAGGAAGTCGCGCGCCGGCTCGAGGCCGCGACGCTCGGCAATCGGCCGCAAGGGCGCCGGCAGGTCAACTACAAGCTGCGCGACTGGGGAATCTCACGCCAACGCTATTGGGGCTGTCCGATCCCGGTCATCCATTGCGAGGCTTGCGGCGTCGTGCCGGTGCCGGCGAAGGACTTGCCGGTCTTGCTGCCGGAAGACGTGACGTTCGACGCGCCGGGCAATCCTCTCGACCGCCATCCCACCTGGAAGCAGGTCGATTGTCCGCTTTGCGGCGCGCTGGCGCGGCGCGAGACCGACACGATGGACACTTTCGTAGATTCCTCGTGGTATTTCGCGCGTTTCACCGATCCGTGGAACGCCGGAGCGCCGACTTCGCCTTCGATCGCCGATCATTGGCTCCCCGTCGATCAGTACATCGGCGGCGTCGAGCACGCGATCCTGCATCTGCTCTATTCGCGCTTCTTCACCCGCGCGATGCGCAAATGCGGCCATCTCGACCTCGACGAGCCCTTCGCCGGCCTGTTCACGCAAGGGATGGTCGTGCACGAGACCTATCGCGACGCCGAGGGACGCTGGGTCGCTCCGGCCGAAGTGCGCGTCGAGGCGGACGCGAGCGGCCGGCGCGCCTTCGCGCTTCGCGGCGACGCGCCGATCGACATCGGCCCGATCGAGAAGATGTCGAAATCGAAGCGCAACACCGTCGATCCCGACGAAATCATTTCGAGCTACGGGGCCGACACCGCGCGCTGGTTCATGCTCTCCGATTCGCCGCCCGACCGCGACGTGATCTGGACCGAGGCGGGCGTGCAGGGCGCCTACAAGCAGACCCAACGCCTGTGGCGGCTGGCCTGCGAGATCGAGCGCATCGTCGGGCCCAAACGTCCGGCCAAGCCCGCGAGCTTTTCCCAGGCAGCGACCAAGATCCGTCAGGCCGCCCACGGCGCGCTGGCGAAAATCGAGGACGAGATCGAGCGTTTGCGCTTCAACGTCTGCATCGCGACGATTTATGAACTCGCCAATACGCTCGCGAGCGCGGTCGGCGCGATCGAAAGCGAGGAAATCGCCGACGATTTGCGCTTCGCCTTCGCCGAGGCCGGCGACATACTGACGCATTGTTTCGCGCCGATGATGCCGCACCTGGCGGAGGAGTGCTGGGAGGTTCTCGGCCACCGCACGCTGATCGCGCGCAGCCCGTGGCCGGTCGCCGACCGCAGCCTCATCGTCGCCACACACATCACGCTGCCGGTCCAGGTCAACGGCCGCAAGCGCGCCGACCTCACGATTGAGCGGGACGCCGACGGAAAAACCGTCGAGGCGGCCGCGCTGGCCCTCGACGCCGTGCGCAGGGCGATGGATAATAAGCCGGCCAAAAAAGTGATCATCGTGCCGCAGAGGATCGTCAATGTCGTCGTTTGATCGCGCGCGCGCCGCCGGCGCGCTTCTCATGGCGTTGGGCTTGGGCGGATGTTTCCAACCGCTCTATGGCGAGGCGGCGCATCCCGGCCTGGTCGACGATCTGCGTGCGGTCGAGGTCGCGCCGATCAAGGATCGCATCGGCCATTATCTCGGCGACGACCTGATCTCGAATCTCAACGGCTCGGGGGAAACGCCTGCGGCCAAGTACCGCCTCACCGTCACGGTGGCGCAGAATTCGCAAACCCCGACGATCTCGTCGCAGATCAACGCCGCCAACGCCGCGACCGTCATCGGCAAGGCCACGTTCACATTGACGAAAATCGAGGACAATACGATCATCTACAAAGGCGACGCGACATCCTCCGCAGTCTACGACCGCACATTGGACACGTTCGCCAATCTCAGGGCCGGGCGCGACGCGGAAATCCGGATCG
This sequence comes from Roseiarcus sp., assembly GCA_050013275.1. Lineage (GTDB taxonomy): Bacteria > Pseudomonadota > Alphaproteobacteria > Rhizobiales > Beijerinckiaceae > Roseiarcus. The sequence continues at coordinate 3,659 of JBEKFO010000041.1, forward strand.
CGCGATCGTTGGCCGACGAAATCGAGCTGCGCGTCGCCGCGGCGCTCGGCGAGAAGCGCTGATCGGCGCAGGCCGAGACGCGCGCGGCGCGAAGGGGAGGTATTCATTGCGTAAGCGATTGCTGTGCGCTTGGATCGCCGCCCTGTTGTTCGCGCCGGAAGCGGCCCTGGCCGCCGATCTTTCGTCCAGACCGCCGGCGGACGCGCTCTATTCGCCCGTTCCCGCCGCGGAGTGGTCCGGCCTTTACTCCGGCGCCTTTGCCGGAGCGACCGTCGGCTCTTTTTCGACCCGCGAAATTTCCAGCGGCAGCGCGACCGCGCCGGGCTTCACCACCGGGGCATTGGCGGGCTACGCGTGGCGCTACGACCGCCTGGTCTATGGCGTCGAGGCCGACATCGCCTCGAACGCGCTGCGAGGCAAAATCTCGGGCGGACCGGGGCTTGTCGCCAATGAGATCGACAGCGTTTTCTCCGGCCATGCGCGAGCCCGGATCGGCTACGACATCGGCCCGTTCGAGCCGTTCGCGGCGGCCGGCCTCGCGTACGATCGCCTGAACCAGTACCGCCAGGAGCCGCTCGACTTCAACGGCGCGGCGAGCGATCGCCTCGGCTGGACGGTTGGGGCGGGGGTCGACGCCAAGGTCGAATTGCCGATCCTCGGCGCATCGGTCCTGCGCGCCGAATATCTGTACGACAATCTGCCTGAGGGCGGCTTCGACCTGAACGGACCGACGTTGCGCACCGGCGCCGGCATTCACACTGTGCGCTTGGCGCTGATCGCGCGCGTGGGCGAGTCTGGCGCTCCGGCGCCTTCGGTCGAGCCGACAGATTGGAGCGGCGCCTACGTCGGCGTCATCGGCGGCGGCGCGCGCCAGCGCGTTTCGACCTCCGGTCTCGGCGCCTCGACGAATTTCGACGCCAGCGGCGCATTCGCCGGCGTCTATTCCGGCCGAAACTGGATGTTCGACAGGACGATGCTCGGCATCGAGGGCTCGTCCGCTTTCGCCGCGGTGAGAGGCAAGGGCGCTCAGCCCGGCGCGGCCTCGAGCGATTACAACGACTATTTCGAAACCGATTTGCGCGCGCGCGCCGGATACGCCTGGGGTCGCTTCCTGCCCTTCGTCGCGGCGGGGCTGGCGTTCGGCGAAAGCGAGCAGAGCGAGCCGAACACCGGCGACGCGCGCTACGCCGTTCCCGCCTTCTCGGGAACGCTCGGCGCGGGAGTCGACATCATGGCGTCGGACAGGATCGTCATTCGCGCCGAGTATCTCTATGCGCGCACGCTTCAGTCTTCGGCGACGCATTTGGCCAGCGACGCCTGCTGCGATCAGTCCCGGCAAAGCGAGGGCTTTCGGCTGGGACTCGGCTATTTCCTGCGCTGAAGGCCGCGCTCGATTCGGGAGCCGGCGATGCCGCGCCTTTTCACCGGCCTCGAGATTCCGGCGCCGTGCGCGGCGGCGCTCGCGAGCGCGCGCGGCGGCGTTTACGGCGCGCGTTGGATCGAGCCGAGCGACTATCACATCACCCTGCGCTTCATCGGCGACATCGATTTGCGTGCGGCGCGCGAAGTCGCCGAGGCGCTCGCTGACGTCCGTCGCCCGCGGGTTTGCGTCAGCTTCGAGGGGGTGAGCTGGTTCGGCGCCGACAAGCCCCGCGCGATCCTCGCCAAGGTCAAGCCGACGGCGCCGCTGATCGAGCTGCAGAGCGAACACGAGCGGCGGCTGCGACGGATCGGCATCGCGCCGGACGTGCGCAATTTCACCCCGCACGTCACCCTGGCGCGGCTTCGCTCGGTATCGGCGGCCGCCGTCGCGGATTACCTGAGCGCGCGCGGCGGGCTGATAGCGCCGCCCTTCGAAGCCCCGCGTTTCGTGCTCTTTTCCGCGCGCGATTCTGTCGGCGGCGGGCCCTATGTCGTCGAAGCGGCGTATCCCTTGGCTTGAGGCGTCGGGCGACGTCGCCGCAAACGGCCGCTGCGCTCGGCTCGCGCCTGTTGAAATCTCCGCGCGCGGGTTGCGCGGCAGATGACAATTCTCGCCGTTGACGTATATTTTCCGGTTCCGCAGCGAGGAGCCTGGAAATGGAGACGGCAAGCGAGACGGAAGCTGGGACGGCGCGGGTCGAGAAAGTGTCGTTGCCGAGGGTCGAAGCGGCGCCTCTTGCGGCGCCCGCCGCGGCCGACGCGAATGCGGAAAATGCCGGCGAGGCCGAGCGCAATCCGATTTTCGACGCCCTGGTGACGCCCGACGAGGACGTCACCGGCCTCGTCGCCTACTCCCTCTATAAGCAGAACAAGCGCGCTTGGCTCGACGATTTCATCAAGGCGATGGGCCGCGCGCCGAACGAAGCGGAGTCGCGCGCCTATATCATCGGCGAAAACACGGAGCGGCGGCTCAACACCTACCGCCACCTGGCCGCTTCGACGCTCGCAGGGCAGGGGCCGAAGCCGCAAGCCGGCGCCGGCGCGCCGAGCAAGGCGAACGCGATCGCCGGGGCGCTGTGGGCGCTGGTGGTGATCGTCGCGCTGGGGGTGCTCGGGCTGGCGCTGCATGCGGGCTATTTGACGCCCAAATAGTCAGCGCACCAGGGTCAGCTTGCGCGCGGCGCGCGTGAGGCCGGTATAGAGCCAACGCGCGCGGTGCTCGCGAAAGGCGCGGCTCTCGTCGAACAGCATGACCGTGTCCCATTGCGAGCCCTGCGCCTTGTGCACGGTGAGGGCGTAGCCGTAGTCGAATTCGTCGGACTCGCGGCGCACGGGATAGGGCAGGTCGGCCTCGGCGCCCTCGAAGAACTGCTTGAGCACCGCGACTTTCGCCTGCGCGCGGCCCACGTCGTCTTCCGCGCGCACGGTCATGCGCACGAAGTCCTTGCGCATGCCGCCCAGCGCCTCGACGCGCCAAAGGCCGCCGTTGATCAGGCCCTTGGCGCGGTCGTTGCGCAGGCAGACCAGCTTGTCGCCGACGACGGGGAGGGCCTCGCTCAGCCCGAGCAATTGGCGAATGCGTTGATTGTAGAGCCGGCGCGTGCGGTTGACGCCGACCAGCACCTGGTCGGCGGCGAGAACCGCCGCGGCGTCGATCTCGTCGCGGCGGATGACGCGGCTTTCGCCGTATTCGCCGTAGGCGATTTCGCCGCCGGAGCGAACGATCTCGGACAAGCGGATGATCGGATCGTTTGCGGCCTGACGATGTATTTCGGTCAGCATCACGTCGGGCTCGGCCTCGGTGAAGAAGCCGCCGCCCTTGACCGGCGGCAATTGCGCGGGATCGCCGAGCACCAAGATCGGCTTGCCGAAGGAGAGCAGGTCGCGGCCGAGCTCGGCGTCGACCATCGAGCATTCGTCGATGACGATGAGTCCCGCGCGCGAGGCCGGCCCATCGTGGTTGAGGGTGAAGGTCGGCGCGCCTTCCTCGCCTTCGCTGGCGCGATAGATCAGCGCGTGGATGGTCGAGGCGCCGGCGCAACCCTTCGAGCGCATCACCAGCGCCGCCTTGCCGGTGAAGGCGGCGAAGGCCGCTTCGCCCTGCGCCGCTTCGGCGACGTGGCGCGCCAGCGTCGTCTTGCCGACCCCGGCGTAACCGAACAGCCGGAACACTTGCGGCTCGCCGGCTCGGAGCCATCGCCCGACCTTGTCGAGCGCCGCCGATTGCTCGGCCGACCATTGCGGCGGCGCTGCGTGCGGCCGGCGCGCCGGGACCGGCGGCGGCGGCGGGGGCTCGCGCGCGTCCACCGGCTCGTCCGTGGACGGGCTCGCGGCGCGCGCCCGCCGCTTGGCCAGCCGATTGAGATCGACCTCGGCGCCGCAATGCGCGCAAATCACCGGCCGTTTCGCCAGATCGTAAAATCGCGCGCCGCAGGCCTGGCATTGGCGCTTGGTTCCGAGCTTGGGGTTCCGCATGGGCATTCTTGAGGGGCGGAGCGAGCGGCGCGCCCGGGAAGCGACTCGCCGACGCTTCGGGGGTTCGGCGTCCCTCTTAGCCGAAATCGCCGGCCCGTGTCGTCCCGGCGGCGGGCCGACGCTCGCGGATCTCGGCCGGATGCCCTTGGGGTTCCGCGAAGTCGTTGAGAATTCATTCAAGTTTTAGGTCCAGCATGGCGCGACGGGCGATCTTGGTCCGCATAGGCCGGGTAATTCGCCATGGCCCTTGAACGCGAGGCGGGCGACGCCATATTTTTTCTGTGCGGCGCGCCGAGTTCAAAGGCGGCCGGGCGTATTGGTTCCGCAGCCGATCGGGTCGTTCGAGGGAAGGCCGGTTCGGCGGAGCGCCTGAAAGGGGCTTCGATCATGGTGCGCGTTACGGCATTGAGCTCCCCGTTTCTGCTGGGGTTCGACGGCATCGAGCGTGCGCTCGACAAAGCGTCGAAATCCGCAGCTGACGGCTATCCTCCTTATAATATCGAGCGAATCCCGGCCAAGGACGAGGCGCCGGAGATTTTACGGATCACCCTCGCAGTTGCGGGATTTTCCCAGGACCAGATCGAGGTGACGCAGGAGGAAAATCAATTGTCGATCCGCGGCCGCCAGCAGGAGGACAAGACGCGCGATTATGTCCATCGGGGCATTGCGGCGCGGCAGTTCCAACGCAGTTTCCTGCTCGCGGACGGCATGCAGGTGCGCGGCGCGGAACTTGCTAACGGGTTGTTGTCGATCGATGTCGTGCGGCCGCAGCCCGAGCGCATTGTGAAGAAGATCAATGTAGCGGCGCGCGATTGAGTTAGCGTGCGCGTCGAAGGCGGGTCCGGTGACGGGCAGCCTGGAAAGGAGTGGAAGATGACCAACACAAACGAGAGAATCGGCGCCTTAACGCCGCACGAATTCGCTCATCTCGGCGACGGCTCGATCGCCTACGTCAAGACGATCCGTTCCGAAGACGCCCAGCGGCTGTTTCCGCAGGCGCCGGCGATCCGGCCGGGCTTGCAGCTGTTCGCTTTGCTCGCCGCCGACGGCTCGCCGATCATGCTGACCGATTCCAAGGACGCGGCCATCGCCAACGCCTGGCAGAACGAATTGCAGACGGTGAGCGTCCACTGATCAATGCCGATCGTACGCCCCGCCCGAGGCGGGGCGGCGGGCGCGCACTGCTCCAAGCGCGCCGAATCGTTTAAGGAGGGGTTCGGTCAGGCAGCGGAGCTCCCATGCGCGCGTATCTCGAACTCCTGCGCGAAGCGTTGGAAAAGGGCGTCGTCAAGGGCGATCGGACCGGCACCGGGGTACGCTCGCTATTCGGACGGCAAATCCGCTTCGACCTCGCCGAAGGCTTCCCGCTGACCACCACCAAGCGGCTGCACCTGAAATCGATCGTCCACGAACTGATCTGGTTCCTCAACGGTGACACCAACATCGCCTATCTCAAGGCCAACGGCGTTTCCATCTGGGACGAATGGGCGGATGCCAACGGCGATCTCGGCCCCGTCTACGGCAAGCAATGGCGCGCCTGGGCCGGCCCCGACGGGCGGACCTTCGACCAGATCGCGTGGCTCCTTAACGAGATCAAGCGCAATCCCGACTCGCGTCGTCTGATCGTTTCCGCCTGGAACGTGCCCGACATCGGCGCGATGAAGCTGCCGCCGTGCCATTGCCTGTTCCAGTTCCATGTCGCCGAGGGGCGACTTTCGTGCCAGCTCTACCAGCGCTCGGCCGATCTTTTTCTCGGCGTGCCGTTCAATATCGCGAGCTACGCGCTGCTGACGCACTTGGTCGCGCGCGAATGCGGGCTCGGGGTCGGCGATTTCGTGCATACGTTCGGCGACGCGCACCTTTATCTCAATCACGAGGCGCAAGCGCGCGAGCAGCTTTCACGCGAGCCGCGGCCGCTGCCTAAGCTCAAGCTCGCGCCGGCCGACCCCTCGCCGCGCGGCGCATTGTTCGATCTCAAGGCCGAGGCGATTTCCTTCGAAGGCTACGATCCCTGGCCGGCGATCAAGGCGCCGGTGGCGGTTTGAGCGCGCCTCGCCTCGCGCTGATCGCCGCGGTGGCGCGCAACGGCGTCATCGGCGCGGGCGAGGCGTTGCCGTGGCGGCTTTCCAGCGACCTCAAGCGCTTCAAGGCGCTGACGATGGGCAAGCCGCTGATCATGGGCCGTAAGACCTTTCAGTCGATCGGCCGGGCGCTGCCGGGCCGCGCGACGATCGTAGTCACGCGCGACGAGGGTTTCGCCGCCGAGGGCGTCGAAATCGCGCGCGACATCGACGCGGCGTTGCGCCTCGCCGAGGTCAAGGCGCGCGCCGCGGGCGTCGACGAAATCATCGTCGCGGGCGGCGGCGAGATCTACGCGCAGACGATCGGCCGCGCTGGGCGGCTCTACATCACCGAAGTCGCTCTCGCCCCGGAAGGCGATGCTCATTTTCCCCCGATCGATCCGGCGCTGTGGCGCGAGGTCGAGCGCGAAGCAGGCGTGCGCGGCCCGCGCGACGAGGCGGATTTCGCCTTCGTGGAATATGGGCGTCTGCGGAGCTGACGAGCGGCCTCGCCGCCCGCGCCCTCAGCGAGGTCCGCTTTCCAGCGCGCGGAATACGGCAGCGGGGTCGCCGGCGATCGCTCTGAGATAGGCTCTGGCCGGCTGGTCGGGTTCGGTGCGTCCCTGCTCCCAGTCGCGCAACGTGCCCAGGGGGATGTGGTAGCGCGAGGCGAATTCTTCTTGCGTCAATCCGAGCGCCCGCCGCAAAGTCTTCACCCGCGGCACACGCCGCGCCGATCGCAGTTGATCGGCCGTCATGGGCCGCGCATCGGGGTCGGCGGCGGCCGCCGCCACGATCTCCTCATCGGTCATCGGCCGCATCGGCGCTTGTCGCAGCGGACGTTCGCCGCCGTCGGCGAGGATTTCCACAGCGGCGCCGTCAGGCCGAATTCTCGCGGAAGTAATGGTCTTGCTCATTTCGCGTCGCTCGTCGGGCTGAGATGATCCGAATGCTTTTGCCGCGCTCGGTGTACGTCACGTGCAAGAGCGCGCCGTCGCATATGCCGAGCAAGTTGATGCGCTCTTCGCCGTAAGCCTCGCGGTCGTCGATCCACTCCACCGCGAACGCATCGCCTATCGCCTTGATCGCGTGATCGAAAGCGACGCCGTGAGCACGCCAATTGACGGCGGCTTTCTCAGCGTCCCATTCGAAAACGACCTCTTTCATATACTGATTACCAGTAGTTTCGTCAAGTCGCGCTCGTCGAACAATGGGCTGAAACGGTGCTCGATCGCCACGCTTCGCTTGCGACGCCGCTCACCCCTCACTCCCGGAAAATCTTGCCCGGATTGAACAGGTTCGTCGGGTCGAACGCCGTCTTGACGCGGCGCATCAGGTCGAGCGTCTCGGGTGAGTGCTCCGCCTCGACGTAGCCGATCTTTTTCTGGCCGACGCCATGCTCGCCGGTGCAGGTGCCGTCCATCGCGATGGCGCGGCGGGCGAGGCGCGCGGAAAAGCTTTCGGCGCGCGCGATCTCGTCGGGATCGTTCATGTCGATGAGCGGACTGACGTGGAAATTGCCGTCGCCGACATGGCCGACGATCGGCGCGACGAGGCCGTGTTCGGCGATGTCGCGCTGCGTCTCCTCGACGCAATCGGCGAGGCGCGAGATCGGCACGCAGACGTCGGTGGCGAATGCGCGGGCGCCGGGCCGCAAGCCCGTCGCCGCCCAGAATGCGTCGTGCCGCGCCTGCAACAGACGGCTGCGCTCCTCCGGCTTGGTCGCCCAGACGAACGACCCGCCGCCGTGATCGCCGGCGATTTCGCCGAAGCGCCGCGCCTGTTCGGCGACGCCCTCGTCCGAGCCGTGGAACTCGACGAACAGCATCGGCGTCTCGGGCAGCGCGAGCTTCGAATAGGCGTTGCACGCCTTGACCTGCAGCGCGTCGAGAAGCTCGATGCGCGCGATCGGCAGGCCGGACAGGATGGTCTGAATGGTCGTGTCGCACGCGGCGCGAACGCTCGGGAACGAGCAATGCCCGCCGGCGATCGCCTCGGGAACGCCGGCCAGGCGCAGCGTGACCTCGACGATGACGCCGAGCGTGCCCTCCGAGCCGACGAACAGCCGCGTCAGGTCGTAACCGGCTGCGGACTTTTTCGCCCGGCTCGCGGTGCGCAGGAACTTGCCTTCGGCGGTGACGACGCCGAGCGAGATCACGTTGTCCTTCATCGTGCCGTAGCGGACCGCGTTGGTGCCGGAGGCGCGCGTCGCCGCCATGCCGCCGATGGTGGCGTCGGCGCCCGGGTCGATCGGGAAGAACAGCCCGCTGTCGCGCAAATAGTCGTTGAGCGCCTTGCGCGTCACGCCCGGCTCGACGACGCAATCGAGGTCTTCGGCGTGCACCGCAATGACCTGGTTCATGCGCGTGCAGTCGAGCGAGACGCCGCCGTGCAGCGCATTGACGTGGCCTTCGAGCGAAGTGCCGGCGCCGAACGGCACGATCGGCGCGTCGTGGGCGGCGCAGATGCGCACCGCGTCGATCACGTCCTGCCGACTTCCGGCGAACACCACCGCATCGGGCGGCGCGTTTTCGAGCCAGGTGAGGGTGTGGCCGTGCTGCATGCGCACGGCGTGCGAGGTGACGAGGCGGTCGCCGAAACGGGACGCGAGCGCGGCCGTCAGATCGGCGATCGTCTTGGCGGTGAGCCGGCCTTCGCGGCGCCGGATTGTCGCGCGGGGTTCGTTGGTCATCGGCGTTTCGTCCCTATAAAGCGCTTGCAAGAGGTCGCGCGCGGAATGAAGCGCGCCGCGCGTCGCTCCATCTTGCCTCTTCGCCGGCGCGTTGGGCAATGCGCGATCGCGATCTTGCGGCGCCAACGGCTGTGGTATGGTCGAGCGTTCGTCGCGCGGCTCAATTGCAAAGAGAGAAGGTTATGCCGAGATTCTCCGCGAATCTCTCGATGCTGTTCACCGAGCATCCCTTTCTCGATCGCTTCGAGGCGGCGGCCGCGGCGGGGTTTCGCGGCGTCGAATATATCGGGCCCTACGAATTCCCCGCGGCGGAAATCGCCGCGCGACTGCGCGCGAACGGCTTGACCCAGGCGCTGTTCAACTTGCCGGCGGGCGACTGGGGCAGGGGCGAACGCGGCATCGCATGTCACCCCGATCGCGTCGCCGAGTTTCGCCAAGGCGTGTCGAAAGCGATCGAATACGCCGAGGCGCTGGGCTGCGTCACGGTCAATTGTCTCGCGGGCATTCCGACGCCCGAATCGAGCATCGCCGAGGCCCATCGCACGCTGGTCGAAAATCTGCGCTTCGCCGCTGCGGAGCTGGAGAAGGCGGGCGTGCTGCTGGTCGTCGAGCCGATCAACCGCTTCGACATCCCCGGCTTCTTCCTCGCCCACAGCGGGCACGCGCTCGCCGTCATCGACGAGACTGGCGCCGGCAATCTCGAGCTGCAATATGATGTCTATCACATGCAGCGGATGGAGGGCGAACTGGCGGCGACGATCGAGAAGAACTTGCCGCGCATCGGCCATATCCAGATCGCCGGCAATCCCGGCCGGCACGAGCCCGACACCGGCGAGATCGCCTATTCCTTCCTGTTCGAGCGCCTCGACGCGCTCGGCTATTCCGGCTGGGTCGGCGCCGAATACAAGCCGAAGGGGCGCACCGAAGACGGGCTCGGCTGGCTGCGCGCCTATGGTTCAGGAAAAGGCGGCAAGGCATGAACGAACCCCGCGCATTCCTGACCGGCCTGTTTCGGGCCGCGATCGACGCCGCCTCCCCGGTGAAAACGCTCGCGCGCTTCCTGCCGGGGCCGCCCAAGGGGCGCACGATCGTCGTCGGCGCCGGCAAGGCCGCCGCGTCGATGGCCGCCGCGCTCGAAGCGGCTTGGCAAGGGCCGCTCGAAGGTCTCGTCGTCACCCGCTACGGCCATGGCGCGCCGACGAAACGCATCGAAGTCGTCGAAGCCTCCCATCCCGTGCCGGACGCCGCGGGCGAGAAGGCGGCGCTGCGCATTCTCGAACGCGTTAAGGCGCTGACCGCCGACGATCTCGTGCTGTGCCTCATTTCCGGCGGCGGCTCGGCGCTACTCGCCGCGCCGGCGCCGGGCCTGACCCTCGACGACAAGCGCGCGATCAACCGCGCGCTGCTCAAGAGCGGCGCCGACATCGCCGAAATGAACTGCGTGAGAAAACATCTCTCGGCGATCAAGGGCGGAAGGCTCGCGCTGGCCGCGGCGCCCGCGCGCGTCGTCGCGCTCGTGATCTCCGACGTTCCCGGCGACGATCTCGCGATCATCGCCTCGGGGCCGACCATTCCCGATCCCTCGACCTCGGCCGAGGCGCTGGCGATCTTGAGACGCTATCAAATCGCCGCGCCGCTGCGCGTCCTCGCCCATCTCGAGAGCGCCGCCTCCGAGACGCCCAAGCCCGGCGATCCGCGCTTCGCGGCGGTGTCCAACGCGCTGATCGCGACGCCGCAAATGTCGCTTCAGGCCGCGGCCGAAGCGGCGCGCGCTCGCGGCGTGACGCCGGTGCTGCTCGGCGACGCGATCGAGGGCGAGGCGCGCGAAGTCGGCAAGGTCTTCGCCGGGATCGCGCGCTCCGCGGCGCGGCGCGGCGAGCCCGCGCGCGGCCCCTGCGTGCTGCTCTCCGGCGGCGAGACCACGGTGACCGTGCGCGGCAAGGGCAGGGGCGGGCGCAACGCCGAATTCCTGCTCGGCCTCGCGCTGGCGCTGAACGGCGCGTCGGGCGTCTATGCGCTCGCCGGCGACACCGACGGCGTCGACGGCAGCGAGGACAACGCCGGCGCTTATGTCGCGCCCGATACGCTGGCGCGTGCGGCGGCGCTCGGCTTCAAGGCGAAGGACCGGCTCGCCGACAACGACGCCTATTCGCTGTTCGAAGCGCTCGGCGATCTCGTCGTCACCGGGCCGACGCTGACCAACGTCAACGATTTTCGCGCCATCCTGATCGAGCGCTCGGAGGGGCGATGAACGACGCCGAGGCCGAAATCGTCGCCATCGAGCAGGCGGCGCTGCAGCGCTGGTGCGCCGGCGACCCCTCGGGGTTCTTGGAGATCTGCGACGACGACGTCGCCTACTTCGATCCGTTTCTCGAACGGCGCCTCGACGGCCTTGCCGCCCTGACCGCGTATTACGAGCCGCTGCGCGGCAAAGTGTTCGCGGAGCGATTCGAAATGCTCAACCCGAAGGTCCAGCGCATCGGCGACGCGGCGGTCCTGACGTTCAACTTCGTGTCTTATGACGGAGACGAGGCCGTGGCGCGGTGGAACTGCACCGAGGTCTTCCGCCGCCGCGGCGAGACTTGGAAGCTCGCGCAGACCCACTGGTCGTTCACCAGGGGACGACGCGGTTGACCCAGCGCGGGCGAAGTGTTCCCAATCCCCACGACTCGAAACCCCACCCCAGGAACACCCGTGGACCCTCGTTCCGCCGACGCCAGCAATCCTCTCCTCGAACCCTGGACCGGACCGTTCGGCGCGCCGCCGTTCGCGCGCATTCTGCCAGAGCATTTCCGCCCCGCCTTCGACGCGGCGCTCGCTGAGAGGCGCGCGGAGATCGACGCGATCGCCGCCAACCCCGAGGCGCCGACGTTCGACAACACGATCGGCGCGTTGGAGCGCAGCGGCAAGGCGCTCGATCGCGTCGGCCGGGTGTTCTTCACCCTGGCGAGCGCCGACAGCAACGACGCGCTGGAGCAAATCGAGCGCGAAATGGCGCCGATCCTCGCCCGCGAGCGCAACGCGGTCTTTCTCAATGATGCGCTGTTCGCGCGCATCGAAGCGCTCCACGCGGCCCGGGAGACGCTCGCGCTCGAAGCGGAAGCGGCGCGCGCGCTCGATCGCCACCACACGGCGTTCGTGCGCGCCGGAGCCGGGCTCGCGCCGCAGACGAAGGAACGGCTCGCCGCGATCGGCGAGCGGCTGGCGACGCTCGGGGCCGAGTTCGGGCAGAACGTGCTCGCCGACGAAAAGGCCTTCGCGATGATCCTCGAAGGCCCCGACGATCTCGTCGGCCTGCCCGAGAGCTTTCTCGCGTCCGCCGCACGCACGGCCGCCGAGCGCGGCCATCCTGGCAAGCACGCGGTGACGCTTTCGCGCTCCTCGGTCGAGCCCTTCCTGCAATTCTCGGCGCGGCGCGAACTGCGCGAGAAGGCGTTTCGCGCCTTCCTCGCGCGCGGCGCCAACGGCGGCGCGCACGACAACGGCGCGATCATGAGCGAGACGTTGCGGCTGCGCGGCGAACGGGCGGCGCTGATGGGTTTCCCGAGCTACGCCCACTTCCGTCTCGACGACACGATGGCCAAGACGCCCGAGGCGGCGCTCGGCTTGCTCAAGCGCGTCTGGGCGCCGGCGCGCGAGCAGGCGCTGCGCGAGGCCGCGGCGCTGCAAGCGACGATCGTCGCCGAGGGCGGCAATTTCGAGCTCAAGCCGTGGGACTGGCGCTATCACGCGGAGAAGCGCCGCAAGGCGCTCTATGACATCGACGAGAGCGAATTGAAGCCCTATCTGCCGCTGAAATCGATGATCGCGGCGGCGTTCGACGTCGCCCATCGCC
>JBEKFO010000042.1:0-15704 GCA_050013275.1 Roseiarcus sp.
CGTCTCCGGCGGGACGGTCGGAATCCGCAAGCTCGACGCCAACGGCAATTCGGTGCTGCTCGGGCTCGCCTATCCCGGCGACACGATCGGCTATCGTGCGTTCCTCACCGGCGGCAGGCACAAGACCAGCGCCGAGGCGCTCGGCCCCAGCTTCGTCTGCCATATCGACGGCGCGACGATCACGGCGCTGCTCGCCCGCTATCCGGCGCTCGGCCTGCGATTTCTCAAACGCTCGATCGGCGAGCTCGAGCACGCGCACGACGCGATGTTCCGTCAAGCGACGCTGTCGAACCGCCACCAGCTCGTCCACCTTCTGCTCGCGCTGGTGCGACGACACGGCCAGCGACGCCCGGACGGCTCGCAAACCATCGATCTGCCGGTGTCGCGGCGCGACCTCGCCTCGATGATCGGCGCGCGCCACGAAACGATCTCCCGCATCATCGGGCGCCTCGAGACCGACGGCATGGCGCATTTTTCCGGCCGCCAGGTGACGATCCCGTGCGTCGAGGCGCTGGCGGGGGAAATCGAGCAGCCGGTCCCGGCGTGACGCCGCGCGTCCTCGGCCGTCTTCGGAAAAATTGACGATCGTCATCGCCCGGCCGCCAGCGGCCCTGGTACGGCGTCCCCTCGTGCGAACCTCAAGGGGACCGACTCGTGGACGCCATCCGCAATCCCGACATCGATTACCCGGCCTGCTTAGGGCCCAACCCCGACGAACCGATGCGCGGCGGCTTCACCCGTCGCCAGTTGCTGAAGTTCTGCGCCAGCGTCGCCGCCACGATGGGGCTGTCAACGGCCGCGGGCGTGCGCATGGCCGAGGCCGCGATCACGCCGGCGAGGCCGCCGGTCATCTGGCTGCACGGGCAGGAATGCACCGGCTGCACGGAATCGCTGTTGCGCTCCAACCATCCGACGCTGGAGTCGCTCATCCTCGACATCCTTTCGCTCGACTATCACGACACGCTGTGCGTGGGCGCGGGACAGCAGGCGCTCGCCTACAAGCACGCGATGATGGAGAAGAACAAAGGCAAGTACGTGCTCGTCACCGAGGGCGCTACGCCGATGAAGGACGGCGGCATCTACTGCAAGGTCGGCGACAAGACGCAAGCCGACCTCGTGCGCCAGGCCGCCGACGGCGCGGCGGCGATCATCGCCATCGGGTCCTGCGCGTCTTGGGGCGGCGTCCCTTCGGCCGACCCGAACCCGACCGGCGCGGTCGGCACCCACACCGTCATCCCCGACAAGACGGTGATCAACATTCCCGGCTGTCCGCCCAACCCCTACAATTTCCTGTCGACCGTCCTCTATCTCTTGACCTTCGGCAAGCCGCCCGAGCTCGACCAGCAGAATCGGCCGAAGTTCGCTTATGGGCGGTTGGTTCACGAGAACTGCGAGCGGCGGCCGCATTTCGACGCCGGGCGCTTCGCGCTCGAGTTCGGCGACGAAGGCCATCGTCAGGGGTTCTGCCTCTTCAAGATCGGTTGCAAGGGTCCGGAGACCTACGCCAACTGCCCGTCGATCGGTTTCGGCGACGTCGGCTTCGGCTCGTGGCCGGTGGGGACCGGGCATCCGTGCTTCGGCTGCACCGAGAAGGAGACCGGATTCCGCAAGCCGCTGCATGCGCTGGCGACCGTCAAGACGCTGACGCCGCCGACCGCCTATCCGCAGGTCGGGGCCCAAGAGGGCAAGGGGGTCGGCATAGGCGCCGCGGCGGCGGTCGGCGTGCTCGGCGGCATAGCGGTCGGGGCCGGCGCGATGCTGCTCAAGCAGATGAACGACGGCGACAAGAGCGGACCGGACGCGCCGAACAAGGGGGCCTAGCCATGAGCGAGGTCGACCGCAGGAATTTCCTGAGGGGCGCCGGTCTTGCCGCCGCCGCTGCGGCGGCGGCGCCGGGCGAGGCTTCGGCGGCGATCGCGCGGGCGCCCAAACAGATCTCGCCCGACGCGGTCGGGATGCTCTACGACTCGACGCTCTGCATCGGCTGCAAGGCGTGCGTCGCGGCGTGCAAAGGCGCCAACGGCATGCCGCCCGACATCCCCGAGGACCTGCGCGGCTGGAACGAGAACACCTGGGATTCCCCGGAGGATCTGTCCGGCCGCACCCTCAACGTCATCAAGGCCTATCGCAACGGCGCGATGGAGCAGAAGGACCGCGAGATCGACGGCTTCGCCTTCGTCAAGCGCCATTGCCTGCATTGCGTCGACCCGTCGTGCGTCTCGGTGTGCCCGGTGGGCGCCATGCGCAAGGACCCGACGACGGGGATCGTCAGCTACAACGCCGACGCCTGCATCGGCTGCCGCTACTGCGTCTACAGCTGCCCGTTCGGCGTGCCGCAGTACGACTTCAACAATCCGTTCGGCAAGATCGCCAAGTGCCAGTTCTGTAACCAACTGCAGAAGGACGGCAAGATTCCCGCGTGCTGCGACGTGTGTCCGACCGGGGCGTCGCTGTTCGGCACGGTCAAGGACCTTCGCGAAGAGATCGAGCGGCGGACCACCGCGGCGCCCGGGACTCCCTACCTCTTCCCGCGCGGCAAGCTCGGCGAGGACCGCCCGCCCAACGCGTCGACGATCCCGACCTACGTCAAGGGAGTCTACGGCGAGCACGAGGTCGGCGGCACGCAAGTGCGCTATCTCGCCGGCGTGCCGTTCGCCAAGCTCGGGCTGCCGACGGTCGGGTCGCAGTCTCCCGCTTCGCTCGCCGAAGGCATGCAGCACACGCTCTACCACTGGTTCATCGCGCCGGTCGTCGCCTTCGCGGGGTTCGCTTTTCTCGCCCGTCGCAACGCGCCGCACGCCGGCGACGACGACGCGCCGAAGTCTTGAGAGAGGGGTCGACCGTGAACACCGCCGCGCCTCTGCGAAGAAACCTGCTGACTCCGACGACGCTGGTGCTCGCCGCCCTCGTCCTCATCGGCGCCTATTTCGTCGCGCAGCGCTTTATGTATGGGCTGGGCGCGGTCGCCAACATCAACTCCGGCTACCCCTGGGGCATCTGGGTCGTCGTCGATGTCGTCATCGGCACCGCCTTCGGCTGCGGCGGCTTCGCCATGGCGCTGCTGGTCTACATCTTCAATCGCGGCCAGTACCATCCGCTGATGCGGCCGGCGCTGCTCGGCGGGTTGTTCGGCTACACGCTCAGCGGCCTCGCCGTGATCTTCGATCTCGGCCGGTACTGGCAGGCCTACAATCTGCTGCTGCCGTGGTACGCCCAGCCGAATTCGGTGATGTACGAAGTCGCGCTCTGCGTCATGACCTATGTGGTGGTGCTGTGGATCGAGTTTTCGCCGGCGTTCCTCGAACGCTTTGGCCTCCTCGGGCTCAAGCGCTTCGTCGGACGCTGGATGTTCCTGTTCATCGCGCTCGGCGTGCTGCTGCCGACGATGCACCAGTCCTCGCTCGGCTCGATCCTGCTGGTGATGGGCTACAAGCTCTCGCCGCTGTGGTTCACCGTCTGGTTGCCGGCGTTGTTCGTGATGAGCGCGCTGGCGATGGGCTACGGCGCGGTGATGGTCGAAGCGACGGTGGTGTCCAACACCTTCTCTCTGCCCTCCGAGCATGCGTTGATCTCGAAGCTGTCGACGATCGTCGGCTGGCTGTTGGTCGCGTGGCTGGCGCTGCGCTGGGGCGACCTCGTCGCCCGCGGCGCGCTGGAGCTGGCGTTCGTCGGCGGCGTCAAGAGCTCGATGTTCTGGCTCGAGAACGCGTTGTTCCTGGCCGCCGCGCTGGCGTTCCTCGTTCCGGCGGCGCGCGCGAGCCGACGCGCTTCGTTCCTCGGCGCCGCCGCCCTTCTGGTCGGCGGATCGCTCTACCGGCTCGACGCCTATCTGATCGGCTATCAGCCGGTCGCCAATTGGCACTACTTCCCCTCGGTTCCCGAGCTGATGGTTTCGATCGGCGTCATCGCCCTCGAACTGCTTCTCTACCTCGTCTTCATCAAGACCTTGCCCGTGCTGCACGGCGACGCTGCGAATGCCTGATTGGAGGTTGCCTTGACCCGCATCACGATCGACCCCATCACCCGCATCGAGGGGCACCTGCGCATCGACTGCGAAGTCGACGACGGCAAGGTGACCAAGGCTTGGTCGTCGGGCCAGATGTGGCGCGGCATCGAGCTCATCCTCAAGGACCGCGATCCGCGCGACGCCTGGATCTTCACCCAGCGCATCTGCGGCGTCTGCACCACGGTGCACGCGATCACCTCGGTGCGCGCGGTCGAGAACGCGCTCGGCCTCGAAGTGCCGCTCAACGCCCAATACATCCGCAACATGATCGTCGCCGCGCACGGCATCCACGACCATATCGTGCACTTCTATCAGCTCGCCGCGCTCGACTGGGTCGACATCGTTTCGGCGCTCAAGGGCGATCCGGAGGGGGCCGCCAAGCTCGGAGCGAGCCTGTCCGATTACAAAGCCAACAGTGTTCCCAATATCCGCGCGGTGCGCGACAAGCTGCAGACCTTCGTCGACAGCGGCCAGCTCGGCGTGTTCGCGTCGGGCTATTGGGGCCATCCGGCGATGAAGCTGCCGCCCGACGTCAACCTCCTGGCGGCGACGCACTATATGCAGGCGCTCGAGGTGCAGCGCCTCGCCAACAAGATCGTCACCGTGCTGGGGTCGAAGACGCCGCACATCCAGAACCTCGCCGTCGGCGGCGTCGCGAACGCGATCAATCCCAACAGCCAATCGACCCTGACGATCGAACGGCTGTATGCGATCAAGGCGTGGATCGACGAGCTCGGCGACTTCGTCCACAACGCGATGATGAACGACGTCGCCGCGGTTGGCGCGCTCTATGCGGATTGGACTCAAATCGGCGCCGGCGTCACCAATTACCTCACCGTTCCCGATCTGCCGCTCGACACCAAAGGCACGCAGTTCGAGCTTCCCGGCGGCTACATCCCGGGCGACCTCGCGAAGTTCCAGCCGATCACCAGCTATCAGGACGCGTTCTTCCGCGACGGCGTCAAGGAGGCGGTCAAGCACTCCTGGTACGAGTATTCCGGCGACGCCGCGGCGCTGCACCCTTACGTCGGCCAGACCAATCCGAAATACGACGACTTCAACGACGACGGCAAATACTCCTGGATCAAGTCGCCGACCTTCCTCGACAAGCGCGCGCAGGTGGGCCCGCTCGCCAACGTGCTGGGCATGTACGCGGCCGGCCACGAGCCGACCAAGCGGCACCTTACCAAGGTCATCGAAGTCGCGAGCAAGGTCGCCGGCTCGCAAATCCCGCTCACCGCGCTGCACTCGACGATCGGGCGCATCGCGGCGCGCGCGGTGCGCTGCGCGGTGCTGCACGAGGCGCTGCAGAACCAGTGGCGGCTGCTCGTCGACAATATCGCCAAGGGCGACGACCGCACCTTCAACCGGCCGACGTTCCCCAAGGGCGAAATCCGCGGCTTCGGCTATCACGAGGCGCCGCGCGGCGTGCTGTCGCATTGGGTGGTCATCAAGGACGGCAAGATCGAGAACTATCAGGCGGTGGTGCCGTCGACCTGGAACGCCGGGCCGCGCGACCAGAACGACGAGCCGGGGCCCTACGAGGCTTCGCTGATCGACACGCCTGTCGCCGACCCCAACCTGCCGCTCGAAGTGCTGCGCACGGTGCACTCGTTCGACCCGTGCATCGCCTGCGCGGTCCACATGGTCGACGCCGAGAAGCGGCCGATCGTCCAAGTCAAGGCGATGTGATGGAGGCCTCGATAGCCAGCGTCCTCGTCCTCGGCCTCGGCAACATTCTGATGTCGGACGAGGGCGTCGGGGTCAGGATCGTCGAAGCGCTGGACGCCTCGCACGCGTTGTCCGACGAGGTCGAGTCGCTCGACGGCGGCACCTCGGGGATGGAGCTGCTCGACCTGGTCGCCGACCGCGACTGCCTGATCGTCGCCGACGCGGTCAACGCCGACGGGCCGGCCGGCCGCGTCATCCGGCTCGAGAACGACCAAATCCGCGCGCTGTTCGAGACCAAGTTCTCGCCGCATCAATTGGGCCTCTCGGACCTGCTCGCGGCGCTGCGCCTGATCGGCAAGGCGCCGCGCCGCGTCGTCGTCATCGGCGTCGTCCCCGAGAACCTGAAGCTCGGCCTCGAGCTGTCGCCCGCCGCCGCCGGCGGGCGCGACGCTGCGGTCGTCATGATCGTCGACGAGCTGACCCGCCTCGGCAAGGCGCCGAAGCGGCGGCTGCAATAAGGCGCAAGGCGATGTGCATCGCCGTCCCCGCCGAGGTGGTGTCGATCGACGGGCCAACGGCGCTCGTCGACGTCTACGGCAAGCGCTTCGTCGTCAGCCTGATGACGCTGTCGGAGCCGGTCGAGCCGGGCGACTTCGTCGCCGTGATGGCGCAACGCTACGCCATGAGCAAGATCGCCCGCGAGGACGCCGAGGCGGCGAAGCGGTTTTTGGAAGGCGTTTTCGCCGAGCTTGCCGACGGAGGCGAGGTCTCGCGGGTGGGGTGAAGGCGGTGCGGTGATAGCGAATCGCCGATCCTCCCCAACCGCTTCGATTCGCGCAGCGCGATCTTCAATGGGCGTCGCATCGTAAGTCGGCCCGAAAGGAAGACCGGTCGCTTCAATTGCGTCAGAGACCCGGCACGCCGGTCGGCGTCGCCGTTACGCCTCACGTCCCCCGGCATCCAAAATCCATGTCCGGTCGGAGAATGCGACATAGATTCGCTCTTGCCCGAGCGCCGCGCCAAGTTCGGTCGCGAGCTCGTTCAACATCGCCTCGATCTCCGCGTCCGGCAGCTGGCCGAGATAGGCGTGAACCGCTTCACCGGTGAATAGCGCCACCGGCTCGCGGTCCGAACCGACCGTGCCGTCTGGGCGCGGCCAGGCGTAGGTGACTTCCGCGCGGGTAAACATTCCGGACAACGCCGGCTGACCTGCTTCAACCCTGCGCTTCATCCAGGCGCGGGCGGTGCGCACCGCCTCGGAAACGTCGAAGACGCGGCCTTCCGGGTCCCAGCCCTCACGCAGGCCGACGCTGATGCGAAAGTCGCGGCGCGGCCCTTGCGAGCCCGGCACGATGGCATAGTCGTCCGGCCTTGGCGCGGGCGGCCGGCGGGCGGCTGCGTCGGACATCGTCCCCAACTCCTCCAGTTCTTCTTTTCGATTTCGTCGGACGAGTTCGTTCTGACCGTAGCGCCGCAAGACGCCTTGCAGTCATTTGGCCCATCGCCAATCAGCAATCTGCTTGTCCAGCGCCTTCGTAGCGTCGGCAAGGGCCTCGCGTTTTGTGGCGTAAGAGACGGGGGATCGATTGCGAGGCTGTCCGTTTTCGTATAGCGTCCAGCGGAAACGGCCGTCGCGCAAGAGATCGGGTTCAACCCTGATCGTGAACGGGTGATTTTCGGCCATCTGAATACTATGGGCCGATGGCGGGACGTTTTCCAGCACGCAGTTTGGCAGTCGATTTCGAAGTGATCCACCATCTGAAATAAGGGCGCTTGATTCTTTTTCAGCAGGGTATACGTTCAATTCGTGCCGCGATGTGAGCTCAGCTCTACGAGAAATCCGCACAGAGAGAAGCATGGCGCCGCATCGGACATAGCCCCGGCCATAAAGTGACCGGGGCTTCGCTATTTCTCGGATCCGGATCACGGCGGATCGGGCAGGGGCCAGGGGCTTACGGGGCCGGGACGCGAATTTGGACGTGCGGTCGCGCGAAACACGCCGCCGGTCGGCCCTCCAGGGCGAGCGCGAGACTATGGATGATCGGATCGAGGCGAGCCGCGCGCCGCGCCCAAGCAAAGCTCGAGAATGGTATCGTCGAAGCGCTGCGCAAAGATGCGGCGCGCGCCCAAAACCGTGTCACAGCGGAAGCGCCGGGCTTGGAGCGCCGGCACGACGCGCCGTCTCGCGATCGGCAACCCCTATTTTGGCGGCGGCGAAAATGGCGTCGCGTTGGTGCGGCGAGCCTGCAGGGCTGAACCGGCGAGGCACAGGATCGCGAACAGCACTTGGGCCGCGACCTGGGCCGTATTGCTGGTCGGGTCATATTGCGGGGCGACTTCGACGACGTCGCCGCCGACGATGTCGAGCCCCATGCAACCCCTGAGGATGGCGAGGGCGTCGGCCGAGCTCAGACCGCCGACTTCGGGCGTTCCGGTGCCCGGAGCGAAGGCGGGATCGAGGCTGTCGACATCGAAGGATACGTATGTCGGGCCGTCTCCCGCGATTTCCCGGGCGCGCCGGACGATCGCGGGCAGTCCCATCGCGAAGACCTCTTCGGCGTGGATGACGGTCATCCCGGAATCGTAGGAGAACTCCCACAGGTACTCCGCGTTGCCGCGGATGCCGATCTGGATGGTCCGTTCGGGATCGAGCACGCCGTCGAGAACGGCTTGCCGAAACGGCCCGCCGTGATGGAATTTGCACCCTTCGAAAGACCCGCTGGTGTCGCAGTGGGCGTCGATGTGGATCATGCCCACCGGCCGATCCTTGCCCACGGCGCGCAGGACCGGAAGCGTCACGGAATGATCGCCGCCGACGGACAGCGGCGCGATTCCCGCCGACACGAGCGACCCGACGAAAGCTTCGATGTCCTTGTGGCACGTCGCCAGGTCGTAGCGAGTGCTTAAGGGGACGTCGCCGACGTCGGCGACGGAAAGGTTCGCCATCGGCGCCATGCGAAGGAAGTGCTCGTACGTGCCGACGCGCTCCACGTTTCGTACGGCGCGCGGGCCGAAGCGGGCGCCCGATCGATTGGTCACGCCGAGATCCATCGGAATGCCCAGCAACGCGATGTCGATGTCGGCAGGCTTGGCCTTGGCGAAATCGGGGCGAAGCGGCGCGCGCAGCAAACTCGGAATGCCGGCGTAGGGCGGCGGACGCTTGTCGGAGTCCTTGAAGACCGAGTCGGCGACCCGCCGGAAATGAGGATCGAAAATTTCGTTGCCGCCAACCGTCCCGTATTTGGCGCGCAGGTCTTCAAGTTTCTGGCGATCGAACATCATGCGCCTCGATTCGTGACGAAGAACTCGCCTCAGGTCATCTGAGTGATGAGCTTGGCGTTGAGATAAGCCTCCATAGCCTCCGTGCCGCCCTCGGAGCCGTAGCCGGAATCCTTGATGCCGCCGAACGGCAGTTCCGGCAGCGCCAGACCATGGTGATTGATCGAGACCATGCCGCTCTCGATGTCCCGGCCGATGTCCGCCATTGTCTTCGCCGAGGCGGTGTACGCATAGGCGGCGAGCCCGTAGGGGAGACGGTTGGCTTCCCTGACCACGCCGTCATAATCGCGGAACGCGCTGACCATGGCCAGAGGGCCGAACGGCTCCTCGTTCATGATGCGAGCGTCGAGCGGAACATCGGTCAACACGGTCGGTTCGAAGAAATAGCCGCGATTGCCGATGCGCGCGCCGCCGCAGGCGACTTTGGCGCCTCGCGAAACGGCGTCGGCGGTCAGCGCTTCGACCGCTTCCAGCCGGCGGCTGTTGGCGAGCGGCCCCATGGCGACGCCGTCCTCGAGGCCGGCGCCGACTTTGATCGCTTTGGCCGCCGCCACGAAGCCGTCGACAAAGCGCGCGTAAACGCTCTCATGGACGAGGAAGCGCGTCGGCGAAACGCAGATCTGACCGGCGTTGCGGAATTTCGACGCCGACAGAATTTTCGCGGCGCGATCGACGTCGGCATCCTCGAAGACGATCGCCGGCGCATGCCCGCCGAGTTCCATCGTCGCTCGCTTCATGTGGCGGCCCGCAAGCGCGGCGAGCTGCTTGCCGACGGCGATCGAACCGGTGAAAGAGATCTTCTTGATCGTCGGATGTGGGATCAGATACGCGGAAATCTCGGCAGGCGCGCCAAACACCAGATTGAGCGCGCCGGCCGGCAAGCCGGAGTCGGCGAACGCCGCGATGAGCGCCGCGCAGCTCGCGGGCGTCTCCTCGGGCCCCTTGAGGATGATCGAGCAGCCGGACGCCAGCGCCGCGGAGACCTTGCGCACCGCTTGATTGATCGGGAAATTCCATGGCGTGAACGCGGCGACCGGGCCGACGGGCTCCCTGACCACCATCTGGTTGATGTTGACCGCTCGCGAGGGAATGACGCGGCCGTAGCTGCGCCGCGCTTCCTCGGCGAACCACTCGATCGTATCGGCGCCGCCGGCCGCCTCGGCGCGAGATTCGGCGAGAGGCTTGCCCTGCTCCATCGTCATCGCGCGGGCGATGCTCTCGTTGCGCTCGCGCAGCAGCGCCGCGGCGCGCCGCATCAGCTTCGAGCGTTCGAACGCGCCGATCCGCCGCCATTGCTCGAAGCCGCGCTGCGCCGCCGCCAACGCCGCATCGAGATCGGCTTGGTCGGCGCAAGCGACGGCGCCGATCGTCTGCTCGGTCGCCGGATTGATCACGGGCATGGCGCCGGCTTTGCCGGCGCGCCATTCCCCATCGATGTAAAGCCGGGTGTCGGGATACATGAGCCGTTCTCCGCCGGACAAGTTCGTTTGCGAGGCGCGATCAGAAGCCGAGCGCGCATCCATCTTTGCGCGCATCGGAGCCGCCGAGCAGGGCGCCGCGCTCCCAATCGATCCAGATCGCCTGCGCGCCGCCGATCGCCCAATTCGGCGGCCGGACGACAAAGCCGCGCGCTTCGAGCGCGGCGCCGTGACGCTCGCGCAATCGCTCCTCCATTTCGACGATGTTCGTGCCCGGCAGCGGGAACAATCGCGGCAGGTCGATCGCGCTCTGCAGATCGAGCCCATGGTCGAACAGCTTGGCGAGCAGATGGGCGTGGCCCATCGCTTGATAATGGCCGCCCATGACGCCGAACGGCATGACAACGCGACCTCTTTCAGCCACCATGCCGGGGATGATGGTGTGCATCGGGCGTTTGCGCGGCGCGATCTGGTTGGGGTGGCCTCGGGTCAGAGAGAAGCTCTGGCCGCGGCAATGGAAGAGGACGCCGGATTTCGGGCTGACGAGGCCGCTGCCGTAGGGATGGAAAATCGAATTGATGAAGCTGACGGCGTTCCGGTCCTTGTCGACGACGGCGATGTAGACGGTGTCCTTGTGCTCGGCCGCGGCGAAGCAAGGCAGCGTTTCGATAGCGCGGGAAAGATCGATCTTGGCGGCCAATTCGTCGGCCAGAGCGTCCGACAGGAGATAGTCGACCGGAACCTTGGCCTTGGCCGGATCGGCGAGGAACGCATCGCGCGCCGAGTATGCGAGGCGCGTCGCTTCGATCTCGATATGAAGGTTGTCGACATCAAGCGGATCCGGTTTGACCTCGAAGCGGGCGAGGATCTTCATGATCATCAGGGCGACGATCCCCTGGCCGTTCGGCGGACACTCGTAGACCGTTCGTCCGCGAAATTCCGTCCTAATCGGCGTGACGTATTCGCCTCTGGCGGCGGCGAAATCCTCCAACGTGTGCAATCCGCCGAGGCTTTGCAGATACGCGACCATGTCTTCGCCGATCGGGCCGCGATAGAACGCGTTCGGTCCTTCGCGCCCGATCGCCTCGAGCGTTTGCGCGAGTTCGGGCTGACGCTGGATCGACCCGACGCTCGGCGCCTCATCGCCGCTCAGAAAGATTCGCCGAGCCGTGAGATCGCGCCTCAAAAGATCGCGCTGCTTGCCGATGTCATGCGCGACGCGCGGCGAGATGGCGTAGCCGTCGCGCGCCAATCCGATGGCGGGCGCCAGCACGTCCGCCAACGGCAGACGGCCGAGATCTCCGATCAGGCGCGCCCAGGCTTCGACCGCGCCGGGGATGGTGACGGCGTGCGGCGAATGACGTTCGATCGCGGCGACGCCATGGCGTTCATACCAATCCGCCGTCGCGGCCAACGGCGTCCGTCCGGAGCCGTTGTAGGCGAGGACGTCTTCCGATCCGCCTCGGGACACCAGCGCGAAACAGTCGCCGCCGATTCCGGTCGAGCCCGCCTCGACGACGCTTTGGACGGCGCAGGCCGCCACGGCGGCGTCGACGGCGTTGCCGCCGTCCCGCAGAATCTCGACGGCGGTCAGCGTCGCCGTGGTGTGGGACGTCGCCGCCATGCCGTTCTTGCCCACCGCTAGCGATCGACCCGGCAGCTCGAAATTCCGCATGGTTCCTGTCTCGTCTGGAGAGGCGTCGAACGAAGGCGAGGGCGGCGGCGGATCAGATGCCCAACATCTTGAACCGCACTTTGGTCAAATGATCGCGGATCGCCTCGGCCGCCGCCGCGGCGTCGCGCGCGGCGAGCGCGGCCGCGATCCTGCGATGCTCGTCCTGATAGCCCTTCCAGAATACTGCATCGGTGTGGCCCTGCTTGATCTTCAGCCACGGCCGCTCGTGGCGTATGCCGATGACGGCGTCGTAGACGCCGATGGCGAGCCGGTTGTGGGTCGCCGCGATGAGGCTGAGATGGAACGCGCGATCCCAATGCTCCCACTGTTCCCATCCTTCGGCGCGATCGCCGCCCTCGACGCTGTCCATGATCAGTTTGAGATCGCTTTCGCTCGCGTTCAAGGTGATCGCCTCGGCGAGAGCCGGCTCCAGCGCGATTCGGAACTCCAATAGTTCGGCGGGGCTGGTGTCGCGCAGTTCGAACGGTTCCGATCGCGGCGAGACGTCGGGCACAGCCTGCACGATCGTGCCGTGCCCCACCTTTCTGACGATCTTGCCCGCCTTGTGGAGTTCGGCAAGGGCGGCGCGCACGACGCTGCGCGACGCGCCGAACTGCTCGGCCAATTCGCGCTCGGTGGCGATGCGCTCGCCCGGCCTGATCCGTCCCTGGTCGATATTGCGCTCGATCGTCGCTTGCACCTGATTGATCTGTTCGCGCGCGCGGGCGCGCATGTTTTGGGTCGGCGCCGGGAACTTGATGGGCTTCTCGCTTGGCACTGCGTCCCCGCACTCGATCTGAATAATTTCTAGACCAATTCGCGATATTTTCTCATCCAAAAACATCTCGCCGGTCGGTTGTCAAGCGCAATAAACAGGCGGATTTCGACGTAATTTTGGGCAGGAAGCGGAACTTTTGCGCTTGCCAGGCGATATTATGAATGCCAAAATTGAACCAATTAAAGCGAGACCGGACAATAGGGGGAGGGTATGGCGTCTGGGCAATCCGTCGCCGCGTCGGTCGCCAATCCGCGACCGCGGCCCTCGCTGCAATCGACGCCGGCGCGCAAAGCTGCTGGCGAAGCGACTGCAAGACCTCTCCTCAATTTGACGACACGAGATCCGTCGCGCCGCGACCGGATCTCGATACAGACGACTGCGCACGCGTTTCGGCGCTCATGACGAAGCTGCGAATACAAACCAGTAGGCGCGCTTCTGACGCCGCAGGTTCATTGGGTGGAAGCAAACCACAAGCCTTGTCTTGTCGTGAATGAATAGGTGGAAAAGTCCAAGAGCGAGAGGAACCCATGAAAACGATCAGTAAGATAGCGTCAATGGTCGCGCTGACGATGTCCGCGCTCACCCTTTCGGCCAATGCGTGGGCGCAGGAAAAGCCGACCGCCATCACCATCGCGACCGAAGGCGCCTACGCGCCCTGGAACTTCACCGGGCCGGACGGGAAGGCGGCCGGCTTCGAGGTCGACCTCGCCAACGATCTGTGCGCACGGATGAAAGTCAAATGCACGATCGTCATTCAGGACTGGGACGGCCTCATCCCCTCGCTCAATGTCGGCAAATTCGACGTCATCATGGCTTCGATGTTCATCACCGACAAGCGCTTGGAAGTCATCAATTTCAGCCGTCCATACGCAATAGATCCGTCGACCTTCGCGGTGAGCAAGACCAGCGCGCTGGCCAAGTCCGACCTGAGCGGCAAGTTCAATCTCAATGACGAAGCCGCGTCACAGTCGGAGATCGACAAGATGAAGCCGTTGCTGAAGGGGACGGTCGTCGGCGTGCAGGCGGCGACGACGAACCAGCAGTTTCTCAAGAAGTATTTCGACGGCGTGGTCGATATTCGCGAATACAAGACGACCCAGGAGCACGACCTCGACTTGGCGGCCGGACGCGTCGACGCGTTGTTCGCGCAGAGCACCGCGCTGGCGGCGACGCTCTCCAAGCCAGAATTTGCGTCCTACACGCTCGCGGGGCCGGAATTCCTCGGCGGCGTGTTCGGGCGCGGCACCGGGGCGGGCATCCGCAAGAAGGACACCGTGCTGCTTGGCATGTTCAACGACGCGATCGGCGCGGCGATGGCCGACGGCACGATCAAGAAGCTGTCGGAGAAGTGGCTGAAGGCTGACGTCACCCCTCCGCAATGACGAAATGACGGCTTCCGTCGCGTTCGACGGAAGCCGTCCACTTGACGAAAGATGCGTATGAGTGGTTCCGGCATGTTCGATCTGGTCGGCTTTGGCGCCGGCGGGTGGGGAGCGGCGCTGCTCAAGGCGGCGCTGACGACGTTCGCCCTCTCCGTCGCCGGCTTTCTCTCCGGGGCGGTGTTGGGCGCGCTCGCAGCGTTCCTCCGACTCAGCGGCGACCGCTTCGCCCGCGGCGCCGCATTCGCCTACAGCGCCCTGTTTCGCGGCGTGCCCGATCTCTTGACGATCTATCTCCTGTATTTCGGCGGCAGCGTCGGCCTGACGATGGTCGGCCGATGGTTCGGCGCGCAGGGGTTCATCGGCCTTCCGGCCTTCACGACCGGGGTCGTGGCGCTCGCCGTCATTTCCGGCGCCTATCAGGCCGAGGTTTATCGCGGCGCTTTTCTCGCCATTCATCGCGGCGAACTCGACGCGGCGCGCGCCTATGGAATGTCCGGCTCGACGATGCTGCGCCGGATCGTCGCGCCGCAGGTGCTGCGTTACGCAATCCCGGGCCTCGGCAACGTCTGGCAACTGGTCCTCAAGGATTCGGCGCTTGTCTCGGTCATCGGTCTGGTCGAGTTGATGCGCGAGGCGCAAGTCGGCGCCGGCTCGACCCGCGAGCCCTTCGTCTTCTTCTGCAGCGCGGCCGCGCTCTACCTCGCCATCGCGATGATCACCGGTTCGCTGTTTCGACATGTCGAACGCCGCAGCCTGCGCGGCGTCAGGACGGCGTGATGGATATCGCTTTTCTCGCCGATACGTTTTCGCAGTTGACGAAGGGCGTTCCGCTCACCTTGCAGCTCGCGGGAACGTCGGTCGCGTTGGGCCTCATCATCGCCCTCATCCTCGCGATTACCTTGCAGAGCGGGACCGCGCTTCTCGTCTGGCCCATTCGCGCGTACGTCACGACGTTCCGAGGGACGCCCCTGCTGGTGCAGATCTTCCTGATCTATTACGGGCTCGGGCAGTTTCGCCCGACGCTTCAGGCCCTCGGCCTGTGGGGCTTGTTTCGCGAGCCGTACTGGTGCGCGATCCTCGCGCTGACGCTCAATACCGGCGCCTACGGCACCGAGATCGTTCGCGGCGGACTGCAATCCGTGCCGTTCGGCCAGATCGAGGCGGCGCGCGCGTGCGGAATGTCGCGCTGGCTGGTCTATCGCCGGGTAATCCTGCCGATCGCGTTGCGCCAAGCCCTGCCCGCCTACGGCAACGAGATCATCCTCATGATCAAGGGCACGTCTCTCACCTCGATCGTCACCCTGCTTGAAATTACCGGCATCGCCCAGCAGATCATCTCGCAGACCTACCGCGCCCTCGAAGTCTTCGCCTGCGCCGGCGCCATCTACCTGACCATGAACTACATCATCGCCTACGCGCTCGGCGGGCTTGAACACCGGCTCTCCGCGCATCTCAGGGCGGCGCCGGACTTCGAGAGTTCCGTTGTCGTCGAAGG
>JBEKFO010000043.1:0-15639 GCA_050013275.1 Roseiarcus sp.
CGCGAGAGCTGCGACAGCGCGACGATCGGCACGTTGAGCTCCTTGGCGAGCGCCTTCAGGCCGGTGGTGATCTCGGTGAGCTCCTGCACGCGGTTGTCGCCGCGCGTCTTCGAGCCCGAAAGCAACTGAATATAGTCGATGACGAGAAGGTCGAGCCCGCGCTGGCGCTTGAGGCGGCGGGCGCGCGCGGTGAGCTGGGCGATCGAGATGCCGCCGGTCTGGTCGATGAAGAACGGGATCGACTGCATCTCGCGCACCGCCTCGGCGACGAGATGGAAATCGCTCTCGGTGATGTCGCCGCGGCGGATCTTGTAGGAGGCGACGCCCGACTGCTCGGCGATGATGCGGGTCGCCAATTGCTCGGCCGACATTTCCAGCGAGAAGAAGCCGACGATGCCGCCGTCGACGGTCTGTTGCGTCCCGTCGGCGCGCGTTTCGCCGCGATAGGCCCTGGCGATGTTGAAGGCGATGTTGGTGGCGAGCGCGGTCTTGCCCATGCCCGGGCGGCCGGCGAGGATGACGAGGTCGGAGGCCTGCAAGCCGCCGAGCTTGTGGTCGAGGTCGGTGAGCCCGGTCGCGACGCCGCTCAGGTGGCCGTCGCGCTCGTAGGCCTTGGCGGCCATGTCGACCGCGATCTTAAGCGCGTCGGAAAAACGCTGGAAGCCGCCGTCGTAGCGCCCGCCCTCGGCGATCTGGTAGAGGCGCCGCTCGGCTTCCTCGATCTGCTCGCGTGGGCTCGAATCGACCGGCGCGTCGTAGGCGACGTTGACGACGTCCTCGCCGATGTGGATCAGCTCGCGCCGCAGCGCCAGATCGTAAATCGTGCGGCCGTAATCGTTGGCGTTGATGATCGTGGTCGCTTCGGCGGCGAGGCGCGCCAGATATTGCGGCACGCTGACGCCGCCGAGGTCGTGCTCGCCCAGGAAGGTCTTGAGCGTGATCGGCGAAGCGAGCTTGCCGGCGCGGATCAGCGAACCCGCGATCTCGTAAATGCGGCGATGAATCTCTTCGGCGAAGTGCTCCGCCTTGAGAAAGTCGGAGACGCGGTCGAACGCGTCGTTGTTGACGAGAATGGCGCCGAGCAAAGCCTGTTCGGCTTCGACGTTGAGCGGCGGGGTGCGGTAGGCGGGCTCGGCAGCGCTCGAGGAGACGGCGAGGTGCCGCCCCGGAAATTGTTCAACAGTCGCCATGGCTTCTTCGAGCGATTCTTTTTCTCTGGGGGTTGGAAGCGAACGCGAAACGCGACTCGGGCGACAGGATACGCGTCTCGACGGGCCCGCAAAAGACTTCTGTCACGGATCGCGACGCGAGACGAGAGCGCTGATGTCGCGGGTGGGCGATTGTCCCCGCAATCCCCCCCGGAATATTTTTTTGCGTCACGCTTTGCGGGCGGCGCTTGACTTCGTCGCGACGTCGGCGGCGCGCGTCGACGCGAATTCGTGTCGCGTCACACGCGAGGCGAGACGCGCGGCTGTCGAATGGCGCCCGCGATCGTCACGCAAGGCGGCGATCGTTGGCGTGCCTGCGGACGCCGACGGAGCCGAAGCGTTGCAATGTGGGCGGGCAAAGCCATCGAACGACGTGGTGCAACTGTTGCCCTCTCGGCGGAAATGTCACGGTCGCGGGTCGCATGGCGGCGGGCCGGTTCGAAATTTCGGCTATCGATCCGAGCGGCCATTCGGCGCGCTTCCGATATCGAGATATTCGGAACAGCGATTTTTGGGCCGAAAATCGAGGAATTTCGCGATAGGCGGAAAAGCAGTCGCACGGAAACTAGCCCGCTGCGACACTCACGTTCTTGCCGCGTGGGCTGAGTCCGCCGACGCGACCAAAGCGGCGGAACTTCTCGCGCTTCACCACAGGCGCGGCACAAGACGGTATCGCACCTCGTGGGTGTATTCGGTATAGCCGGGCAGATTCTTATGAAGGAACCGCTCTTCATCGAGGAGGCGCCACACGAGTATCGGCAGGAACGGAATGATCAAGAGAACGCCCCAGCACGAACCGAGCGCCAACGGCGTGCCGGCGATCAGTATCAGGGCGCCTGCGTACATCGGGTGACGGACCAGTGCGTATGGGCCGGACGATATCACGGGCTGGCCTTCCTCGACCTGTATGGTCGACGCCGCGTAGCTGTTCGCCTTAAGCACGAAGAAAAAGATGACGAATGAAAGCGCGACGAGCCCATTCCCGATGAGAGAGGTTGTCGGCGCAACCGGCGACCAGCCGAACCGATGATCGAATGCGGGGAATACGAATGTGACGGCGAAACCGATCAGAACCAAGGTCGAGATTATTTTCTGCGACCGCTCCCCTTCAGCCGCCGGACCAATCTTCACCCGCCGCTCGACTGCGCTCCGATCATGGATGAGAAAGTAGACGCCGAACGCCTGCGCGCACAGTTCGAACACGACGAAGAAGACCCACGCCTGCCAGTAGCTCCACGTGCCCGCCGGCAGAAAGAGACAAGCTATGAGAACGACCGCGAAGAGTACGTTGGAAACGATTCCGCGAACGACGAAGGAATCCATGCCAATAGCATACCACGGCCGTCGAAGGTCGTCAGTTTCGCAGAAAGCCGACAACGCAGCGATTTGGGCGGCTTATCAAGAACGAAGGAATTTGAGAGGGTGGCGAGACGGCGAGCGGAACGCCGCCGAAGGCTCCAAAACCGTCTCTCAAGACCCGTTCTCGATTCCTGCCTCTCAAGAGAGCGATTGAACCGCGAGTTTCGAGAGAGGCAGAAAAGTCGCGCCCTCAGTCGGCAATCGAACGAATGACCCTCGCCGGGTTTCCTCCGACGAGAGTATTGGGGGGAACGTTCTTGGTGACGACGGAACCCGCCGCAACAACGGAGTTTTCGCCCACCGTCACGCCGCCGATGATCGTTGCGCCGGCTGCGATCCACACGTTTCTTTCAATCACGATGGGTTTTGCGATTGTGAAGGCGCGCCGCCGAGACGGTTCGACGGGATGGCCAGACGTGATGATGCTCACGTTCGGCCCGATCATCACATCGTCGGCAATGTCGAGCCCGCCAAGATCGTAAAAAGTGCAGTTCTGATTTACGAAAACATTGCGCCCGATACGGATGTCGGGCCCACCGGTTGTGTAGAATGGCGGGATCAATAAAAAGCTGTCGTCCACCTTCTTGCCGATGAGATCGCTGAACAAGGCCCGGACTTCGTCCGCATCGTTGAACGTCAAACGGTTGAGACTGGCGGTGATCGCCATCGCTCGTTTGACGTTGGCCAGCATGGCTGCTGATTCTGGCGTTTTCCTGGGAATTGTCTTGGTGCGATCGCCATTCGCCATTCGTCATTTTCCTCCGAGCGCGGTCGAACGAACGTTCGGCCCATGACGGCCGCGCCGCCCCTCGCTCGGCTCAAGCCGAGACGCAGACGCGTCCCTTCGCCGCCGCGTATTCCTTGGCGAGACGCGCGACGAGCTCGGCGACCGGCGTCACCGCCTTGACCGCGCCGATGCCCTGGCCCGAACCCCAGATGTCACGCCACACTTTCGCGTCCGAGGCGCCGCCCGAGCCGAAATTCATCGCCTTCGCGTCGCCGCTCGGCAGGTTGTCGGGATCGAGCCCGGCCTTGACGATCGACGGCTTGAGGTAGTTGCCGAATATGCCGGTGAACAGGCTGGAGCCGACGATGTCGTCCGCCCGGCCGGCGACGATCGCCTGCTTGTAGTCGTCGATCGCGCGCGCTTCCTCGGTGGCGATGAAGGCGGAGCCGATATAGGCGAGGTCGGCGCCCATCGCCTGCGCGGCGAGGATCGCGCCGCCGTTGGCGATGGCGCCGGCGAGCGCGAGCGGGCCGTCGAACCACTCGCGGATCTCCTGCACCAGCGCGAAGGGCGAAAACGGACCGGCGTGGCCGCCGGCGCCGGCGGCGACCGCGATCAGCCCGTCGGCGCCTTTCTCGATCGCCTTATGGGCGAAGCGGACGTTGATGATGTCGTGGAACGTCACGCCGCCGTAGGAATGGACGGCGACGTTGACGTCCTCGCGCGCGCCCAGCGACGTGATGACGATCGGCGCCTTCCACTTCACCGCCAGTTCCATGTCCTGTTCGAGCCGGAGATTCGACTTGTGCACGATCTGGTTGACGGCGAAGGGCGCGGCCGGGCTCTCGGGATGGGCGCGGTCGTGCGCGGCGAGCGCCTCGGTGATTTCGTGCAGCCATTCGTCGAGCTGGCTCAGCGGGCGCGCGTTGAGCGCGGGAAACGAGCCGACGACGCCGGCCTTGCATTGCGCGATCACCAGCGCGGGGTGCGAGATGATGAACAAAGGCGCGCCGATCACCGGCAATCGCAGCTTTCCCCGCAAGGCGTTCGGCAAGGTCATGGTTCGCTTCCCCTAGTTTGTTCACATATAAACGATCTCGGCGCCGCGAGGCAACGTCCATTCATTTCGGCTCGGCGAGCCACGCGCAGACGAAGCCGCCGCCCGTGTTGCGGCGCATGAGTTGCGCCAGCCAGGGCATGAGGACGCGCGCCTCTTCGATCAGGCCGAACGGCGGATTGACGACGAGGAGTCCCGTGCGGCTCAACGGGCTGGGCGAATGCGCGCTCGGCGCGACGGCGCCGACGTCGAGCTCGAGCCGCAGAATGTTCGGCGCGCCGAGTGCGCCGATCGCATTGAGGAAGCGCGCGTCCTCGCGCGGCGTCTTGATCGGACGCCACAGCGCGTAGGTTCCGCGTGGCCACTTGGCGAGCGCGCGCGCAAGCGCCGCCTCGACGCGCTCGCTCTCGTCCGGCTCCTCGTAGGGCGGATCGATCAGCACGACGCCGCGTCGCTCCTTGGGCGGAATGTAGGCGTTGAGCGCGAGATAGCCGTCGGTGGCGACGATCGACAGCCGGCTGTCGCGCCCGAGGGCGGCGACGAGGCGCTCGCGTTCCTCCGGATGGGCTTCGCAGAGCGCGATGCGGTCCTGGGGCCGCAGCAGCGCCTGGGCGAGCGCCGGCGAACCGGGATAGGAGGCCGGCCGCCCGTCGGCGTCGAAAGGCCCGATCGCCTGGAGGTAGGGCGCAAGCAGCGCGGCGACGGGGGCCGGCGGGCGCGCCTTGAGCAGCCTCGCCACGCCGTCGCGCCATTCCGGCGAGCGGCGTGCGGCGTCGCTGGAGAAATCGTAGCGGCCGGCGCCGGCGTGGGTGTCGATATGGCGGAACGGCGCGTCTTTTTGCGTGAGATAGACGAGAATGCGGGCGAGAATCGCGTGCTTGAAGACGTCGGCGAAATTGCCGGCGTGAAAGGCGTGGCGGTAGTTCATCGCGTCGCGCCGATCGGCGCGCGCTCAGCGAATCGGCGCGACGGAAATCGACGAGGCATGGCAAGTGTGGCCCGACACTTTCGGGCAATTGGCGAAGGCGGTCAGATTTTTCGAGACGCAGATGCGCACGTCGATCAGTTCGCCGTTGCGGCAGGTGATCGCCATGTTGCCGGCCTGCAAATTGGCGTTGACGGCGATGAAGGCTTGTTCGAGATCGCTCGGCGCGAACGTCAGCTGCTGGCGCGGCGCCTTGAGAATGTCCGGCACGACGATTTCGTCGCGCAAGCTCTTCACCGCTGCGAAATAGGCCTGCGGATCGAGGCCCGCGCAGGTCCCGTGCTTGAGGTACTCGTAGCGCGCGAGCCCTTCGTCGGGGTAGACGCCGTCGGTCAGCCGCAACGCGTCGCTCGGGATCGCGACGCCGTACTGGCAGTTCTGCGGGTCGCGGCCGAACGAATTGTCGGGCCACAAGCCATGCACCACGAAGCCCGTCCCCGAGCCGACCGCGCATTGGCTCGGCGACTTGTCGGCGCCGCCGGTGTCGCAGAATCCGGGCGACCACGAAAGGGTGAAGACGTAGAAATCGAATTCGCTCGGTTGTTGCGCGAAGCCGGCCGATGGCGCGAGCGCCAGCGCGCCGGCCATAAACCCGATGATCATCCGAAGCCGCATGATGGATTCCGGGGCGTAGGGGCGGTGGAACGAGGCGAGGACAGCCGAGCAGGCCGCTGCGCGCTCAATCGCCATGCGGCGACGCGAGGCGAACGATGACGCGTTTCAAGGCCGACTCGTCTATTGCGATGAGACGCGCCACCATGATGCGCGCCCCGGCCGGGGTCAAGCGTCGAAGCGTCGAATCCGCGGCTTGCGCCCCGCGGGCCGGCCGATCAGTTCAGCCGGTCTTTCAGCGCGGCGATTTCGCGCGCCGCCAGTTCCGCGCCGGCCGCGCCCTGGGTCTCTCCACGCAGCACGATTTCGGCGGCCTTGGCGGCGTGGTCGGCGGCGGCGGCGCGCACGTCGGCGGCGGCTTGGGTCTCGGCGAGCGCGATTTTCGCTTCCGCCTGCTTGGTGCGGCGGGCGACGAATTCGTTCATGCGCTCGGCGGTTTCTTGCGCCAGTTGCTCGGCCTGGGCGCGCGCCTCGGCGATGATCGCGGCGGCGTTGGCTTCGGCTTCTTTGGTCTTTTGCTCGAAGCTGGCGAGCAACGCGGTGGCTTCCGCGCGCAGGCTTGCGGCCTCCCCGAGCTCGTTGGCGATCGCCTTGCCGCGCGCGTCGAGCGCGGAAAGGACCATCCGATGCGCGCCGAGATAGCCGAGCAGGCACAAGAAGACGATAAAGCCGATAAGGACGTAAAATTCGGCGCCGAATTCCATCACGGGCTCCCGCTCACTTCGCTTTGGCCGAATCGACGGCCGCGGCGATCGCCTCGGCTTTCGCCTTGCGTCCGATCAGGCGCTCGACGATGGCGCCGGCGGCGTCCTTGGCGATGGCGTCGACGTTGGCCATCGCCTGCGCGCGCGACGCGGCGATCTGGCGCTCCGCGGCGGCGAAGTTGGCCGCGAGTTCCTGCTCGAGGGTCTTGCGCTTGGCTTCCGCTTCGGCGGCGAGCTGGTCGCGCGCCGCCTGGGCGAGGCCTTGCGCCTTGGCGCGCGCCTCGTTGATCGCCTTCTGGTGCGCGGCGGCGGCGGCGTCCGCTTGCTGCTGCATCGCGGTGGCGTCGTCGAGATCCTTGGCGATCCCCGCCTTGCGCTCCTGGATCACCGCCCCGACTTTGGGCAGCGCCATCTTCGCCATGAAATAGTAGAGCGCGCCAAAGGTGATCGCGAGCCACAGGAGCTGCGAGGGAAAGGTGCTGCTCTCGAACGGCGGAAAGTTCGACTGGCCGCCGGCCTCGTGACCGACTTCCGTCTGGGTCGCTTGTGGGGCCGTCGTTTGCGCGGGGTTGGCCATCGCTTTTCAAAGGTCCTATGGCGGGAAGGAGCCGGGACGGCGCCTTCCCGCGACGCGTTGGGAGATCGTGCGCCTTAGACGGCGAACAGCAGCAGGAACGAGATCAGCAGCGCGAAAATGCCGAGCGCTTCGGTCACCGCGAAGCCGAAGATCAGGCGGCCGAACTGGCCGTCGACCGCGCTGGGGTTGCGTAGCGCGCCATTGAGAAACTGTCCGAACAGGGTGCCCACGCCGATGCCGGCGGCGCCGGTTCCGATCGCGGCGAGGCCCGCGCCAATATACTTCGCGGCCTGGGCCAATTCATGGGGTTCCATTTCTTAAACTCCTGCTTCTTTCGATTGTTGGCGTTGAGGGAAAACGACCGGTCAGTGCCCGCCGGGATGAATCGCGTCGTTGAGATACATGCAGGTCAGCATGGCGAAGACATAGGCCTGCAGGAACGCGACCAGCAATTCGAGCGCGTAGATCCCGATCGTCATCGCAAAAGGCAGCACGGCGAGCGCCTTGGTGAGGGCGCCGGCGCCGAGCAGCATGACGACGAATCCGCCGAACACGTTGAGCGTGATGTGGCCGGCGAGCATGTTGGCGAACAGGCGCACCGAATGGCTCAACGGGCGGGTCAGGAAGGAAATGACTTCGATCGCCACGACCAGCGGCAGGATGTAGATCGGCACGCCCGAGGGCACGAAAAGCTTGAAGAAATGCAGGCCGTGCTCCTTCACGCCGACGATGACGACGGTAAAGAACACCAGCAGCGCCATCGCCGCCGTGACGACAATGTGGCTGGCGACGGTGAAGGAATAGGGGATCAGGCCGACGAGATTGGAGATGAGAATGAAGATGAACAGGCTGAACACCAGCGGGAAGAATCGCATGCCCGCTTCGCCAGCCGCCGAGCGCAACATGCCGGCGACGAATTCGTAGGCGATTTCGGCGAGCGCCTGTATCCGGCCGGGGACGCCCGAACCGCCGCGGGCGCCGATCGCCATCAGCGCGCAGGCCAGGACCACCGCGATGATCATGTACAATGACGAGTTGGTCAGCGAGAAATCGCGGTGAGCGATCTCGATCTGCACGATCGGCGATAGGGAGAATTGTTCGATCGGGTCGATCGCCGTTCCGGCTGCCACGTCTAGTCCTCGTCGTCGTCCGCCCCGCCCGGGGCCTCTTCGCCGGCCGCAGGGGCCGCGCGCCGCCCGTCTTTATCCGGCGCGCCGCCGGCAGACAAGCGCGAATCGCGATCATTTTGGTGGGCTTTAGGCGAAGTCGCGCGGATCAGGCTCCACATCCCGGCCGCTGCGCCGATAAGGAAAAATGCGATCAAAAACGCGGGTTTGGTTCCCAGCCAGCGATCGCACTGCCAGCCGATCAGGCCGCCCACGACCACCGAGGCCGCAAATTCGCCCGCCGCGCGGACCGCCATCGACATCGCCGAGGCCGTCGCCGCGCGCTCCGATTCGGAAGGCTCGCCCGCCTCGCGCGCGCTCTTTTCCGCGCTCCGCCGGGCGAGCGCGCCCTTCAGCGCGTCGAGCTTGGCGCGCAACGCTTCGTCGTCGTTCGGCTCCGCCATCGCGGTTTGGGCTCCCTCCATAATGGTTAATAAGGACGGGCCAGGCGTTGCAAGATCGCGGGGAACTGTCAACGGCGCCGCCGCGGGTTCCGCTTGACCCCCGTGGGCGCCTCGGGCAAGGCAGGCGCCGTCGAAGCGAGGCGCGCATGTCCGATCCGTCCCTTTCCGTAAAGCCGAGCCGCGGCGGCGACGCCGGCGGGTTTTTCGACGCGCTACGCCGCCGGCCGCGAGTCCTGATCGCCGCCGTCGTGATGGCGGCGGTCTATTTCGCCGTCCCGGGCGAGTTTCGCCCCGCGACCCGGGCGCTGGCGGCCTGGAACGCCGGCGCCGTCTCCTTTCTCGCGCTCGTCGTCCTCATGATGGCGCGCTCGCCGCGCGAGGGGGTGCGCGCCCACGCGGCTTTGGAGGACGAGAATCAATGGGCGCTGCTGCTGATTGCGGTGGTCGCCGCCTCGGCGGCGCTCGCCGCGATCGTTTGGGAGCTCGGCCCGGTCAAGGACATGACGGGGCTCCGCAAGGCGGAGCACATCGGCCTCGTCGCCGTCACGATTCTCAGCGCCTGGGCGTTCATCCATGTGATGTTCGCGCTGCACTATGCCGGCGAATATTACGCGCCGGGGCCGGACGGCGTGCGCGCGGGGCTGCGCTTCCCCGACGAGGACGACCCGAGCTGGGGCGAATTCGTCTATCAGGCGTTCGTCATCGGTTGCGCCTGCGCGACGGCGGACGTAAACGCCACCTCCAAGCCGATGCGGCGCGCCTGCCTCGTGCACGGCGTCGTCGCGTTCTTCTTCAATACGATCATTCTCGCGCTGACGATCAATATCGGCGCGGGTTTCATCTGACGCACGCGCGTCCTCAAATCTCTTGGGATCTATAATGACCGAACCCGCCCCGTCGCCACGCGTTCGCGCCGCCCTGCCGCGCGGGCTCGTCGATCGCGACGCCGCCGACATCGCCGCGGCCGAGGCGATGATGGCGAAGATCCGCGCCGTCTACGAGCTCTACGGCTTCGAGGCGGTGGAGACGCCGTTCATCGAATACACCGACGCGCTCGGCAAATTCCTGCCCGACCAGGACCGGCCGAACGAGGGCGTGTTCTCGTTCAAGGACGACGACGAGCAATGGCTTTCGCTGCGCTACGACTTGACCGCGCCGCTCGCCCGCTCCGTCGCCGAGCATTACGACAAGCTGCCCAAGCCTTACCGCAGCTACCGCGCCGGATGGGTGTTCCGCAACGAAAAGCCGGGCCCGGGGCGGTTCCGCCAGTTCATGCAGTTCGACGCCGACACGGTCGGCGCGGCGTCCCCCGCCGCCGACGCCGAAATCTGCATGATGGCCGCCGATTGCCTGGAGGCGCTGGGGATCAAGCGCGGCGACTACGTGATCAAGGTCAACAACCGCAAGGTGCTCGACGGCGTGATGGAGGCGATCGGCCTCGGCGGGGCGGAGAATGCCGCGCGCAGGCTCATCGTGCTACGCGCGATCGACAAGCTCGACCGGCTCGGCCCCGAGGGCGTGCGCGCGTTGCTCGGCGCGGGACGCAAGGACGAAAGCGGCGATTTCACCAAGGGGGCGGGGCTGGACGCCGCGCAGATCGATCGCGTCCTCGCCTACACCGCCGCGCGGGCTGCGGACAATCGCGCGACGCTCGCCGCGCTGGCGCCGACGGTCACAGGCTCCGCGGCGGGCGAAACGGGCCTCGCCGAACTCGCTGAAATCGCCGACCTCGTCGAAGCGGCGGGCGCCGAGGGCCGGGTCGTCGTCGACCCCTCGGTCGTGCGCGGCCTCGAATATTACACCGGCCCCGTCTTGGAGGCCGATCTGACCTTCGAAACGCCCGGCGAGGACGGCAAGCCGATTCGCTTCGGCTCGGTCGGCGGGGGCGGGCGCTACGACGGCCTGGTGGCGCGCTTTCGCGGCGAGGCGGTCCCGGCGACCGGCTTTTCGATCGGCATCTCCCGCCTGCTCGCGGCGTTGCGCGCGATAAACAGTCCGATCGTCGCCTCGGCGGCCAAGCCCGGCCCGGTCGTCGTCGCCGTGCTCGACCGCGACCACATGGCGGACTATCAGCGCCTGACCGCGAGCCTGCGCGCGGCGGGAATCGCCGCGGAGATGTATCTCGGCGCGAGCGGCCTCAACGCCCAGCTCAAATACGCCGACAAGCGCGCGAGCCTCTGCGCCGTCATCCAGGGCTCCAACGAGCGCGACGCGGCGGGCGGGCGGCAGGTCGTCATCCGCGATCTCAAACTCGGGGTCGAACTCGCCAAGGCGAGCAGGGACCGCGCCGATTATCTCGAACTCCGCCAGCGCGCCCAGTTCGCCGCTCCCGAGGCCGATCTCGTCGCGTGGGTGCGCGAGGTGCTGGCGCGGAGCGGGAGCTAGCCGCGGTCGGGCGCCGCCCGTGCGCGCGTTTGACGCGGGGGAGTTGAAACGCGGCCGCGACCGGGCGTATGAAGCGCGCGGCTGCGCAGGACGCCGGCAATGGCGGCGTCGACGACGCGCGGGTCGAGGGGCGGGCGAGTGGTTGCGATCTCGAGAAGCGTCAACGCGAATGCCCGTAAGGCCGATCTCGCGACCGCGCCGGTTCAGGCCAAGCGCTTCGGCGCGGCGCGTAAGCGGCGCGCCGCCACGATGCTGGAAGACTGCACCGAACTCATCGCCGATCTGATCGCCTGCAACGGCGAGGCGCGCACCACCGACATCGCCGAGCGCCTCGGCGTCGCCCACCCCACCGCGAGCAAGGCGATCGCCCGCCTCAAGCGCGAGGGCCTGGCGGTGGCGCGGCCCTATCGCGGCGTCTTTCTCACCGAAGCCGGCAAGGAGATGGCCGAACGCTCGCGCCAGCGCCATCGTCTGGTCGTCGACTTCCTGCTCGCGGTCGGCGTGCCGCTCGAGGCGGCCGAAGCCGACGCCGAGGGCCTCGAGCATTACGTCTCCGAGACGACGCTGCGCGCATTTGCCGCATTCGTGAAATCGCGCGGCTGAGCGGCGGCGGCGCCGACGGGCCCGCGGAGGATGGCGAGAGGGCCGCGGCGCCCGGATTGAGAAAGCGGAATCCAACCGCGGAGGCTTCGATTTTGGGCGCGCTGTTGGTCGAATTTGGACCCGAAATCTGGATCGCAGAGGGCCCAGTGGTGCCGTTCTGGGGCGGCTTCCCCTATCCGACGCGCATGGCGGCGATCCGGCTGTCGGACGGCGGCCTTTTCGTCTGGTCGCCGGTCGCCCTTTCCGCAGCGCTGAAGACGGAAGTCGACGCCCTCGGGCCGGTCCGATTCCTCGTTTCGCCCAATCTGTTGCACCATCTCTTTCTCGGCGAATGGAAGTCCGCCTATCCGCAGGCGAGGCTCTTCGCTTCGCCCGGCCTGCGTCGGCGACGCAAGGACCTCGCCTTCGACGCCGATCTGCGCGACGCTCCGAACCCGGCCTGGGCGGTGGACGTCGACCAGGTTCTCGTGCGCGGCAGCCTCGCGATGACCGAAGTCGTGTTCTTTCATCGCGCCAGCGGGGCGGCGATCTTCGCCGACCTGATCGAGAACCTCCCGCGCGACTGGTTCAAAAGCTGGCGCGGGCTCCTCGCGCGTCTCGACGGCATCGTCGCTCCCCATCCCGGCGCGCCGCGCGAATGGCGGCTGAGCTTTGTCGATCGGCGCGCGGCGCGGGCGGCGCTGGCGCGTATTTGCGCTTGGCCGATCCAACGCGTCCTCATCGCTCACGGCGAACCGGCCGCGGCCGACGGCGCGGCCTTCGTCCGCAAGGCCTTCGCTTGGCTGCTGGGCCGGCCAGCGCCGACCGGCGGCGATTCTCGCAGTTAGCTGCTGCCGATGAGGATGCCGGCCGCGAGCACCAGCCCGCCGCCGAGCATCACCTTGGCCGCGGCGGAGAGCGGCGGCGTATCCATATAGCGCCATTGAATCCAGGCGATGACCGCCAGTTCGATCGCGACGACGATGACGGCGATCACGGTCGCGGTGACGAAATAGGGAATGAGATAGGGCAGGGTGTGGCCGATGCCGCCGGCGATCGTCATCAGGCCGCAGACGACGCCGCGCAGCAACGGCGTGCCGCGTCCCGACAACTTGCCGTCGTCGGCGAGCGCCTCGGCGAAGCCCATCGAAATGCCGGCGCCGATCGAAGCGGCGATGCCGACGAGGAACGTATTCCAGGGATTGTGAGTGGCGAAGGCGGCGGCGAACACCGGCGCCAGCGTCGACACCGAGCCGTCCATCAGCCCGACCAGACCGGGCTGGATGATCTGCAGGATGAAGCGGCGGCGCGCGTGCTCGGCTTCGGCGTGGCGCGCTTCGGGCGTCATATGCTTGGCCTCGAGATCGGCGGCCATGTGGTCGTGCTTGGCCTCCGCCTCGGCGAGGTCGCCGAGCAGCTTGCGAATCCCGGCGTCGGTGGAGCGCTCGGCGGCCAAGCGGTAAAAGCGGGCCGCGTCCTGCTCCATCTCTCGGGCGCGCGTGCGCACCGCCTCGACGCCGAGCGGGCGCAACTGCCAGATCGGCTTGCGCTGGATGTAGCCGCGAATGTCCTGGCGGCGGATGAGCGGAATGTGGTCGCCGAATTTCGACGCGAAGTGGTCGATCAGACGCCGACGGTGTTCGTTCTCCTCGGCGGCCATGTCCGCGAGCACTTGCCCGCTGGCGGGATAGTTCTCGCGCAGGCCGTCGGCGAAGTCGGCGTAGATGCGCCCGTCCTCCTCCTCGTTGGCGATCGCCAGCGCGAGAATCTCGCGCTCCGAGAGGTCGTCGAAATTGCGCATCGGCGGGACTCCCAAGAAATTCACGAACGACGGATCGGCCTTGCTGGCGCGAACGCGGCGTCGACAAACGAAACGCCAGCGTGGCGCGCTGGCGTGAAGGGGGCTTAATGCATTCATTCTAGTAAATCGCGCCGCGCGGTCAACCGCGCGGCTTGCTTTGGCGCTGAAGCTGCTCTACGGCCAGGACGATCTTCTCGCTTTTTCCGACTTTGCGCTTGCCGTGACGAAGCTTCCCTCCCTCGATCAATTCTCGCGCGTCGTCGTCAAGGTCGGCTCGTCGCTGCTGGTCGACGGCGCGCGCGGCGTCCTCAAGCAGGACTGGCTCGACGCGCTCATCGCCGACATCGCGGCCCTGCACGCGCGCGGGGCGGACGTGCTCGTCGTCTCCTCCGGGGCGATCGCGCTCGGGCGCCACGTCGCCGGTCTGCGCAAGGGCGCGCTCAAGCTCGAGGACAGCCAGGCGGCCGCCGCGATCGGCCAGATCGCGCTCGCCCGCGCCTGGTCGCAGGCGCTCCATCAGCGCGGCATCCTCGCCGGCCAGGTGCTGCTAACGCTGCAGGACACCGAGGAGCGGCGCCGCTACCTCAACGCCCGCGAGACGCTGGCGCGGCTTTCGGCGATGCGCGCGGTTCCCGTCATCAACGAGAACGACACCGTCGCCACCAGCGAAATCCGCTACGGCGACAACGATCGGCTCGCCGCGCGAGTGGCGACGATGGCGAGCGCCGATCTCCTCATCCTGCTTTCCGACGTCGCCGGGCTGTACGATGCGCCGCCGCACGAAAATCCGAGGGCCAAGTTGATCTCGCTGGTCGAGCGCGTCACGCCTGGGATCGAGGCGATGGCGGGCGGCGCGGCGTCGGAGACCTCGCGCGGCGGCATGCGCACCAAGATCGAGGCGGCGCGCATCGCCACCGGCGGCGGCGCCCACATGGTGATCGCCGACGGGCGCGTCGCCCACCCGATCGCGCGCGTCGCCGAGGGCGGCCCCTGCACCTGGTTCCTGACGCCGTCCAATCCTATGACGGCGCGCAAAGTGTGGATCGGCGGCACGCTCGAGCTCAAGGGCGGGGTCACTATCGACGCCGGCGCCGCCGCGGCGCTGGCGCGCGGCAAGAGTCTGCTGCCGGCCGGGGTGACGCGCATCGAAGGCGTGTTCGCGCGCGGCGACTGCGTCGCCATCCGTGACGAGAACGGCGCCGAGATCGGCCGCGGCCTCATCGCCTACGACGCGCTGCACGCCGAACGCATCCGCGGCCGCAACTCGCGCGACATCGCGCATATCCTGGGCACGCCGGGGCGGGCCGAGATGATCCATCGGGACGACATGGCGCTGAACGGGGGGTGAGACGGGCTCGCGGTTCGCATGCGTTTGACGGTGCCGGGGCGCCCA
This sequence comes from Roseiarcus sp., assembly GCA_050013275.1. Lineage (GTDB taxonomy): Bacteria > Pseudomonadota > Alphaproteobacteria > Rhizobiales > Beijerinckiaceae > Roseiarcus. Next base: position 14,961 of record JBEKFO010000043.1, read on the forward strand.
TCTAATACACCTCCGGGGTGTGGCTTGTAGGGGGGACGTCATGAAAGGGCGCCGTTCGCGGCTCGCGTGGTTGCTGCTGTCGTTGTTCTGGATCGTCGCGCCGAGGGCCGCCCTCGCTTACGGCGATTGCCCGATGGTCGGGACGTTGGAGGGGTTCGACGCCTCGGCGGAGCCGCAGATCACCCATTACGATGCGAGGGAAGTCGCCGTTGCCGACGCCAACGGTTCGCGTCGGGAGATCAAGAAAGGCGAGGTCTGCAAGCAAAGGTACGATATGAAAGAGGGCGCGCCGCCGCTGAGCGCGCTCGAAATCATGCAGAACTACGCGCAGGGATTGCCCGCTCTCGGCCTGAAGATCACCAACGTCGACCGCGCCGATGACGGCGAAATCTTCGCTGTCGGAACTAACCACGGCGCCGAATATTGGGCGCACGTCTGGCAGGACTATGGGACTTCGATCAAAGTCGAGACGCTGACAGCGGCGCCGTTCCAATCGAGCCTGCTGCCGCACGCCGCCTCGGCCTGCCCGATCGTGCCGGCGCTCGCGGGCTTTTCCGCGGACGAGGCGCCGAAAATCGTCAACTACGCCGCGATGGAAATGCACGTCGTCGACGGCGATGAAGAAAAGACGATCGTCAAGAAAGGCAAGCTCTGCAAGCAGAGATACGATATGAAAGAG
>JBEKFO010000044.1:0-15365 GCA_050013275.1 Roseiarcus sp.
GGGACCGATCGCCGGCGAGCGCCTGCCGCACGGGCCGGCGCGGCGGAACGGCCGGAGCGGCGGCGACCTGGTCGATCGTGCGGGCGATGGCGCCGAGATCGAACGGGCGCGGCGGCGGCGGCGGCGCTTTCAGCAATTTGGGGTTGGCCGCGGTGGCGGCGAGGATCGGTTCGACGGCCGGCGCGGGCGCCGGGGGCGGCGGCGTAGCGGCCTTGACGAAGCTCGGCAAGAACGAAGGCGCCGAGGCCGGCGCCTGCTCCTGCTCCTGCTCTTGCGCGGCGGCGACCATCACCGGCGGGCCGCTCGGCATGCCGTCCAAGGTCGCCGGGGCGCCGTTGGTGCGCAGGCTCGCGAGCAGCATCGAGTCGTCGGACCCTTCAATCGGCGCGCGGCCGACATATTCGACTTTCACTTTCGCGGTGCCGGCGCTTTTGAAATCGAGGACGTCGGCGACGCGCGACGACACGTCCATGACGCGCCCACCGTGATAGGGCCCGCGATCATTGACGCGCACGATGATCGAGTAGCCGTTGGCGAGATTGGTGACGCGCGCGTAGCTGGGCAGAGGCATGGTCGGATGCGCCGCCGTGAACGAGCGCATGTCGTAGACTTCGCCATTGGCGGTGCGCCGGCCATGGAACGCGTCGCCGTACCACGAGGCCATGCCGACGGCGGTGTAGTTGGCGTTCTCGCTGGGGTAATAGGTGCGTCCGGCGATCGTATAGGGATGGCCGACGAGATATTGCCCGCCGCCGCGGGGCACCGGCTGTCCGTCCTCGACGACGCGGGCGCTCGCGGGGCCATATTTGGCCGTCGAGAAATATTCGTTGCCGTGGCGGGCGTGCTGGGAAGGCGGTTGCGCGCAGCCGGCCAGCATCGTGGCGACGACCGCCAGCAGGCATGCCGGGCGCCAGGATCCACGCCCCGCCTCGACGCCAAATATCCGGGCGGAGACAATCATCGACCCAAGCTCGCCAACGCTACGCTACGAAAACACGCCCTCTCCCCGCCCGAAATGAGGTTTTGGCGGAAGCAGGGCTCTGCAGGCATTCCAATCTTCACTCTGTCGCGACTTTCTTTCCAAAGGCCTAACGCGTCCGCCGTCATTGCGCGAAATCAATCCGCGCAGTCTCGCCGGCGCTTTCGCGCTGCGAGCGCGCGCGCAAAAAGGGTCAACGCCAATGCTCGTTCAACCAAGTCACCGGACGCACGCTCTTGTAGGCCTTCTTGTACCAGGGCGCCGGCCACTTCCCCTCTGCCGCTTCGTGCGGGCGCGGATGGCCGGTGAAAACGACGATGCGGGCCCCCCAGGGGATCGCCACATTTTTCCAATGATTGAGTGGAAAATGCGGCATCATCGTGGCCTTGAAGCTCGGACACCACTCGCTGGGCCAGAAAACCGTGGGCAGGCCGGATTCGCGGGTCAGGTAGACCTGCTCGTTCGAATAGAGCCGGCGCTTCTCCAGCGGCGCCTGTTCGAAATTGTCGACCAGATGCGGCGCCCCGCCGGCGGGAAAGCGCATGACCGAGGAATTGCCGCAGTCTTTCGATCCCCAATCCCGGATGATGGCGAGCTTGCTGGGTTCGAGTTCGAACAACGGGTCGAGCGGCCCGACCACCACGACGTCCAGGTCGAGGAACAGGATGTCGCCTTCGACGCCGATGTCGCGCGACCACAGCGCCAGCTTGCGCCAAGGGCTGCCGCCCAGGCCCGTCGCCGGCAGCTTGATCGGCGGGATCGCCCTCGCCTCGATTCCTGCGTCCAGGCCGGTCGGATCGTCGGTGAACGCGATGAAGCGCGTCGGCCGCGCGACATTGCGCATGACACCGCGATAAAGGCGGTTGACGTAATCGACGGGAAATCTCGTTCCCCAGCGGATGCAGGCGACCGTTTGCAGAGTTGGCTCCTTGAGGAAGTGTCGCGACGCGGCGCCAGGCTGGCGACTCCGGCAGGGCTCGAACCTGCGACCTGCCGCTTAGAAGGCGGATTGAGACGCTGCGACTAACACATTGAAAACAAATAATAAGTGTCCTGCGTCCTGCCCGATAATTCGCACCATGAGACACGCGGCGAGACACAAAGTGCGTTTGCGCGGTAGGCGTATGGCCGCATTTTGAAAACGTCAAGAGAGCCCTGCCCCGAAACAAACCGGCCGCCGAGTCGCTCGGCGGCCAGTTTCCCTTCCTTCCGAGACGAAGCACGACACGCCCGGCGTAAGTCGCCAAATTGGCGACACACGTGAACGATCAAGTCGCCAACTTGGCGACTTGATCGCCCGGATGCGGGCGCCGGAAGCCCATGAGGTCGCTCGGCTATCGATTAGCGGCTAGCAAGTCGCGGACGATCGATGCGAGCACGCGCACGTTTGCCGTGTCGCCGAATTCCGCCGTCAGATCGATCGGTTCGAAAGCGTAGCACCAGCTCAACGCCTTTGCTTTGATCCGCAGCCCCTCGATCGTCGTCGCCGGAGCCGCGACGATGCGCTCGACGATCGCGGCCACCCTCTTGAAGGCGCCGTCGAATTCCGGGCCGCTGATGGCGGCATAATTCGTTGTGGCGGCGTCGAGCGCCTCGCCGAGCGTGGGCAGCGAGTCGCTTGGCGCGGCGTTGGAGGAGGTCATTTCAGTCCCCGTTAAAGCCGAGGCGCAGAAGGTCCGCCTTGATCGCGGCGAGCGCGCGGACCGAGCGCGCGGGATCCGCGAGCGATGCGCAAGCCTCCGAATTCATGGCCAACTCGAGAACCTCGAATTTGCGCCAGACCCTCCATTTCGTCGGGGCGGGCGTGAAGAGGAACTGGCGTTCGACGTCTTCAAGCTCATCCTGGCGCTTGTTCCACAAGGCGTCGTCGTCGACGCCGGCCGCCATGACGGCGCGCGCTGCAAGCCATGCCCCGTAGAGTCCGTCGAACGCGGTCATCTTCGCCACCTGTTCGGCCGTCGCGGGGACGTTGTTTGGGTCGCTGATGTCAGACATTGCAAGACCTCCATTCACAGCCGACCGCGCTCATGACCACGGCGGCGCGCGTCGAGGGCTTCGTCGCGGTGACGAGACGTTCGATGTCCGGCGCGTCTGGAAACCATTGCAAAGGCGTCTGGCGGCGCTGACTTTCCCAACTTGCCATCCGCGATGCGGCATCGGAGGATGTCGGGTCGATCGGATATAATTCGACCAGCGCCGCAGCGTGTTCGTTCGCGAGCCACGCGACGTAGCGCTCCAAGAGCGCCCGAGTAACCGGCTCCGCGGCGGCAGTGGGCGCGCCGAGGATGGCGAGCGCCGGCATGCTGGCCAGCGCGCCAAGGGCGGCGCGGCGGTCGAGATTTGACATAAGCTTGCTCCTTGCATTGTGTAATTGTCACTGTTATGGTGACAAAAGCACAATAGCAGGCTTTTAGCATGGTGACAAGCGCACAATTAAGGGCGGCGCGAGGGCTGCTGAACTGGACGGTTCGCGATCTCGCCGACAAGGCCGCCGTCCATCGCAATACGATTACACGCGCCGAAACCGACGCGACGGTTCATGGCCATGCCGTCGCGCAAGTCGTGCGGACGCTCGAATCCGCCGGCGTCGAGTTCATCGCCGAGAACGGCGGCGGGGCGGGCGTGAGGCTGCGGAAGGGAAACCCGGAGACGGGCTCGATCGCCGTCGAGGATCTGAACGCGTCCAACGATGAATGATGGCGGCGACGATGGGATTCCGATTCCATAGGCGCATCTCGATCATCCCCGGCCTGCGCGTGAACCTGAGCAAGAGCGGCGCGAGCCTGTCGATCGGACACCGCGGCGCGTGGTACACAATCGGCCCGCACGGCCGCCGCGTGACGCTCGGCCTGCCGGGAACGGGGCTGTCCTGGACGGAAACGGTCTCGCGCGCCGCGCCGGTCCATGGCGGCCAGCCCGCGACGCCGCCAGGCGGCTTCTACCTCCGCGAGCCTATCCCGCCGGCGCCGCCGGTCCACGGCGGCCACCGGGCGGCATTCGCGCTCGCCGTCGCCGCCATCGGGCTTTTCATCCTGCTCGCGGGTCGCGCTTAGCCGACAACCCCCGTCTTGGCGAGTGCGGCGAGTTCGTCGCCCTTGTCGAGCGACGTGCGCGCCACGCGCAAGGCGTCGTCGCCAAGCGCTTCGCCGCGGTGGGCGTCGAGCTGCACCGCGGGTTCGGATTGCCCCGTCGCGCCCGCAGTCGCCCACGTGAACCGATCGGCCGTTTCTTGCGTGACGCCGTTCGTCGCACAAGAACGTTTCCATGTGAGTAGGTAACGGGGGACGTCGGGGCAGATCGTGACGCCGTGACGCCCTCATCGTGAAAGCGTTTGTTCCTTGCTGGCCCGCGTGGTTCCTTTGGTCGCCAGACAGAGGAGCCCCTGCGATGCCGATGAACACCGCCCGCGAGGCGCGCGCTCGTGTCCGCGAGTTGGCCCGCGCGCGAATGCGGAATCTTCGAAAGCGCAATCGCGAAGAGCGGCTGCCCTCGACGCGCGAAATCGACAATGCGTTGAGGGACGGCCTCACGATTTTCCTCGCCACGAACAGCCTTGCAAGCCGGAAGGCCGCTTTGGGCCATCCGGCGATCCGGCCGACTCTTGAAGCGGCATTCAAAGAGCTCCAGCAAGCGAACTTCGACATCGTCAACCGCAAGACCCGCGTGCGCTTCTGGCAGCGCCTCGGCGTGTTCGCCGCCTGACGCGGCCTGTCGCGATCGGCGGCGCCGACGATCGCCGCTATCGCCCGTCATGCCCGCGGCCGAGCGCGGACGCTCCGCCGATCGGCGGCCGCTTCATGACGACGAAGCCCGATTGCTCCAGGCGCTCGACAAGGCGCCTGGCGACGATCGCCGCCATGATCCCGCCCGCGTCGTGCTTCCGCTTGCGGCCGCCGAACCGCAGCGCTACGCGAGCACAATATCGGCGTGCGCGCGAAGTTCCGTGCGGACGTTATGGCCCATTGGCTCGAGGATCACCTTGACGCCTTCCCTTCGAACGAACTTGAACGCCGGCACAAAATCGGAATCGCCTGTGACGACGACAACCGCGCGGACGGTTTCCCGAAGAGCCAGGCGCGCCATATCCAAGCCGACGCGCATGTCGACACCCTTTTGCGACAGGTCCAACTTGAAATCGTCGTCAACCAGGGCGCGGGGCGTCGCCGCCAATTCCTTCGCCACCCGCGGCTGGATCACCCATCTTTCAGGAGAAAGGCGAGTCTCCCCCATTCGAAGAGCGAAGTGCGGCTTTAGGACCAATTGATCGTAAAGTGATTGGCTAAGACGGTAGCGCTCTGTCGTCGCTAAATTCATTCTCGAACGACTAACCGGTTTTTGCACGGATTCCGCGGATGGCGGAGCATCGTAATAGTAGATACGAAGCAATTCGTACCCGGCTACTTCGGGAAGCTGTCTAAGCCGATCGCATTCAGTTACGATATCGTCGGCCGTGGCATGACGCGCGAGCTTCTTGTATAGCTTCTTTGTCAGAAAGCCGCCGTCAAGCAAGATCGCATAGAGAGGCGCTGGCAATTTGGCTTACCGTTTGACCGGCGTGGAACCGGCTCACTCCCGAGGCTTGCGCCACCGCTTGTGCAGCTTGTCGGAATGGGCCGGTTCGCTGGTCTATCGCGGTGCTGCCATTGCAGCGTGCGCCCAATATGATGAGTCCGTCCTGAAGATCAAGTTAATAGTTGCCATCTGGCAGCTCGCCGCGTCCCGACTCCCGCGCGCCAGCGGCTCGCGAGGGCGCTCGATCCCCAGCCGGCGGGGCGTGAAGTTCGCGGCGGCCGCCGGACCGATCGGCCTCGCCGGACGCGGCGGCGCGACGCGCGCCGTCAAGCCGAGGCTCGCCTCAGATGTGCGCCATATCGCGCGCGGGCCGCCTGGGGGGCGTCGTCGCCGCGCCGGGTGCCGTCACAGGCCGGACCGCCGCTTTCGCCGCGCTCGCGCGTTGCGCAGGCCCCGCTCGGCGTCGGCCTGGCGCGCGACGCCGCTTTCGTTGAGCGCGTAATTGGCGGTCGACGGCGAGCGGCCGAGTTCGATCGCGATGTCGATCAAGCGCGCGCCGCCAGCGCGCAGACGGCGCGCCTCGGCCCACCAGGCCGGCTCGCCGTCGACAGCGCCGCCAGCGGCCGCCCCAGCCTCGCCGGCGGCCGGCGGCGGGGCCAAGTCGCTTCGGGCAACCTCATTGCCCCAGCAGGTCCACGCGGGCCGCAGGCGGCGCGCGTAGAGCTCCAGGTACGGGCCGGCGATCGGCGGCCTCTTCATGATGACGACGCGGCGAAAACCGCGTGTCCGTTTGTCGCTCGAGGCGGCGACGATCGCGCCTCGCCGCCCTCTTGCCGTATCCGGCGCGCCCGCGCGTTGCGCGCGGCGTGCGCTTTTCCGCTTTCGTCGGTCGCCATGACGACGCTGGACGTCGAGCGGCCGAGCGCGTGCGCGATGTCGATCAAGCGCGCGCCGCCAGCGCGCAGACGGCGCGCCTCGGCCCACCAGGCCGGCTCGCCGTCGACAACCGCGCCGGCGGCCTCGCTGGCCTCGCCGGCAGCCGGCGGGGCGGCTAGATCGTCCCGCGCGATCTCATTGCCCCAGCACGTCCACGATCGCCGCAGGCGGCGCGCGTAGAGCTCGAGATAGGGACCGGCGACCAGGCGCTCGACGCGCTCATGCGTTTCATCGGGCTTGCGCGAGTGCTCGCGGCGCTCGGCGACGATGGCTTGCGCCACGTCGGCGTTGAGGCGCGCGGGATGGCCGCGGGTCGCGAGGAAGCACAATTCGTTCGTCGCGCGAGTCCAGTGGCCGCCGCCGATCGCGGGCGCGCCGGCGCCCGTCGTCTTGAGCCAATCGAGGCCGAGCGTTTTGTACGTGAAGCCCCATGCCTCGATGACGCGCAGCGCGGCGGGCACGAACGGCCCGGACGTCCACAGGAACAGGACGCAATCGCGCGCCGCCAGCGGCTCGACCGGCATGGCGAGAATGTCGTCGAGCGTCTGGATCTTGTAGTGGCGCGCCGCGCCGCGATCCTGCCCGCGTTCCGAATAGGTGATGTACTCCCAGGGCGGGTCGGCGAGGATGGCGCCGAAGCGCGCGCCGCTCGCCGCCAACGCGGCGAGGTCGTCGACCGTGCAGCCGTCTGCCGTGCGCTGCGCGAAGGCCTCGCGCTCGTCGACGCGCTCGGCTTCCTTGACGAGGCTCGCGGTCACGCGCGCGCTGTCGTCCGCGAAGCGCTCGCGCCATTCGCCGAGCTTGGCCTCGAAACGATCGGGCGCCAGGGCGGCGAGGCGCTGACATTTGGACGAGAAATCACGCGTCACGCCCATTTCGTCGAGCGTGACCCTGCCGGGCGCACTGTCGGACAAATGTCGATCCGGGTCGACGCTTCTTGTGCGACCCTTGCCGAAGAGGCCCTCGGCTTTCAGCTCGGCGAGCAGCTCGCCGTAGCGCCGCTCGGCCCGAATCCGGATCTCCGCCGCGTCGATTTCCATGTCGTGATTCTTGGCGCGGCGAGCGTATTCCATGATCGCCGCTGCCTTGTCGGCGATCTCGCGCACTTCGTCGAAGCGCCGCGCCTCGGCGAGCGCCTGGCGTGCAGCGTCGTAATTTGTGAGCGCACCTGGCGTCACTGCCGCGCGCGCCTGCCGCCCGGCGGCTTCATTGCTCATGCGTCCACCCTCGTTTGCCGCCGTCGCGGGCCGCGAAAGGTTTCCAGCCGGCGGCGCGCACGCCGAATAACCACGCCGCCTGGCCGCTTACACGGTGCGCGCCCGCGAGCAGGCCCGCTGCCGTCACTCGCCCACCTCGGGCATAGTGGCGGCGGCGGGACGCGCCCCGCCAGCCATCGTGCGCGCCGCGAAGGGCGATTGCTCATTACCGGCGCGATAGGGGCGAAAGCAGCGTGTGCGGGCACGCACGCCTCGTCAGGCATGGCGCTTCCACCAAACGGTCTCGCGTCCGACCGCAGCGATCATCGCGGCGCAATGCAGGCGACGCGCTGCACGCGGGTCGGCGATGCCGCCTTGGACGGGGCGCTCGTAACGCCGGGCCGCGGCCACGGCCATCGCCTCACGCGCTTGGCGGGGCGGCGCGCCGACGACGTTCAGCCGTAGCATGCGCGTGGCCCGCGGGCGTCGTACGTCTCGGCCGCGACGATGCGCGCGGCCTCGGCGCGCGTGCGCGCGAGCCCGTTCGCGAGCAGCGCTCGCATCCGCGCGATCTCGGCGCGCGCCTCGCTTCGCGGCGACGGCGGCGCGCGCCTGTCGCCGGCCGGACGCGGCGGCGCGCCGGCGAGGTTTCGCGGCCGGCGCATCTCGGCGATGGCCGCGTCGGCGCGGGCGAGCCGCGCGGCGGCCGTGGTGCCTCGCTCGGCGGGGCGCAGGGCGTCAGCGATGCGGCGCTCGACTTCGTCGGCGCGAATGCGTTGAAGATGCGCGCGCAACTCGAACGCTTCCTCGAATCCCTGGGGCGCCGCGACCGGGAGGCCGCGCGCGGCGAGTTTGCGCGCGCGATCGGGGTAGGCGCGCATCGCGTCGTTGCGGCGCTCGCGCGCGGCGTTGGCCGGATCGTCGGCGCGCGCGCGCTCGGCCGCTGCATCGGCGCGCGCAGCGACTTCGCGGCTGCCCGGCGCGTTTGGCCCGAAGAAAAGGTGTGCCGTCATTGCTTGCTCCTAGGTTTGCGGGCGCCCGACGCCGCGGGTTGTTTCCAGTTTTCAGGCAAGTCGGCAGGCGAAAAATGGCCTTGCACCTCGGCGTGGGCGAGCATGAGCCGCAGCGCGCTCGTCGGCTCGGCCGGGTCGCCTAGCATTGGCAGAGGGTCGATAGGCCGGAGCGAGACCCACGCGACGCCGCGCAATTTTTCTCTGACGAAATTTTCGTATTCGGTTTTCGCTTTTCCGAGATCGACAGCAGCCGTGCAGAAGCGAGCGACAATCGCGTCAAATTCGGGCGCGACGATCTCGCAGTATTTTTTGCATGCTTCGAAATACAGAGTTTCGACCTCGCTCAACCGCTTGCCAGTCATTGGCGCGCTTAGTAGCGCCAAGGCCTCGTCGATCGCGGTGATCTCCTCCGCGATTTCGTCGAAGCGTTCCCGTTCCGGTTTCACTCGGCCGCGAAACGGGAGAACCGCCGCGCGCGGCGCCGGCGTCAGCGGGCCGAGCAGCTTGGCGGCTGCCGGCGAGGCCTCGATCGCCTTCGCGGGGTGTTCTCGGTGCCACGCCGCCCGCATGGCGGCGTCGTTCATCGCAACAGAATTGAATTCCCCTTGCCGCGCCAGCGACTCCCTCAGCGGTTGCAATTCGCGGAACAGCGCTTCGTGGCGCTGAGCGAGCTCGATCATCTTGCCCCTGATCTCGGCCCATCGCGGGGAGAGACGGCAGAGCGCTTTCACAGGTTCGGTCAGGGCCCACACGGGCAGCGACGTCGAAGGCGCGGTGGCCGGCGCGGCCCTTTCGGCGGATTTGGCGAACATCGACATCGTAAACCTCGTTTTGATTCGTCGAGTTTTCCACGGAGATGCAGGCGTGTCAGTGAATTTAAGTAGTTTCGTCCGGCCTCTGTTGCAGAAATTTTCGCACCAAGCGTCGCCGCGTCGCTTCTCTCGAATTTCCGGGACGCGTGAGTGCGACCTCGGCGGCCGCGGCATTGACGGACGCGAAGTTTCCTTCGTCGAGCAGCGACGCGATTTCGCGCAGTGCGGCGTCGTCGCCTTCCGTCAACCGCCTTCCGGAGATCCGGCGGCCGCGAAGAATTCCGGCCGCGACCCTGCACCGCGTGTCGCCCGTCGCGGCGTGCAGCGCATCGAGGATGACGGCGGCTTCGACCGCCGTCGACGGCATGAGAACCCATGCAGTTCGCGGGGGGTCGGGCAGGCTGGCAGCCGAGGTCGTCATGGCCGACAGCCCCGCATGGCGCTCGTCCGGCGCGCGGAACCCACAATTCTCGGCGCGCGCAGCGCGCCGCCGCGAATTTTTTTTCGATTTGGCAACGTCACGCCGGTTGCCCTGGACCGTCCGCGACGGCGCCGGTGAAGAGGTCGGCCGCCGCCGCGCGCGCAGTCGTGGCGCGCGCGCGACGGAGCCAAAAATAATTTGTCGGCAGCCGTTCGCACGCTTCCGTACGGTCGAGCTGAAGCAGCTCGAGGCGATCGGCCGCTTTGAGCAACGAGACCAGCGACGCCGCGGCGGCGAAACTGCCGTGCCGCGCGCGCTCGAACAAGTCCGCCGCCTCGTTGGACATGAGGGCGGCGGCGACGCGCGACTTTTCGTCGAGTTTCCCCGCCGATGAGCCCGGTTTGCGCCCCGCCCCAGGGCGCCACCCGCCCCGCGTTGAAATTCCGTTCACCATTTTTCCGCTTCCTTGATTTTTCTTGAAAAACAGAGGGCCGCGAGCTATGTGGCCAACGCATACCGAACGCGTCCGGAAATCAGAAACGCACAGGAAATCAAGATTTTAGCCAGACCGTAAAATCTCCGCGTGGCGTTGCAAGCGGTTGCGGGGGCCCGGGCTGGTAGACTTTTGACCCCCCTGCCCCTCCCTGGCCGCCGGCGGCGGCAGTGTTCATCGGGCGCCCCCGTCGGCCCGCGGAGCGGCGGCGCGCGACTCGCCTGCGTCCTCGGCGAGGGCGATCGGGAGCGCGTCTACCGGTTCGACGGGAGGCATCGCCGGGTCGGAGCGCAGTTGGTCCCCAAGGCTTCGCCACGCGGCCGCCGTAGGTCTCACGCCGGCCGCGTGAGCCGGGGCGCTGACTGGCAAGTCCCGCCGATCGGAAGCCATCTTTCGCCGGAAGCCCTGCGGCGCGATCGGCGACGTCCGGCGCGTTCTGGCGTCGCGGTTCGCGAGAATTTCCTTGTGCAGCCATGCCGCGCGCCAGGTCGACAGCGGCTTCTTGAGCGATGGAACTCGCGATCCGATGGCGGACAGGACGTCTCGTTGCAGATCGCATCCTTTCGAGATCAACTCTCGGATCGAGCCGACGTCGCTGCACCGCGGCGCTATGTGGCCTGCGGCCGCCTCCCGCAGCTTTTCCAGAAGCCCGTCGTCATCGGTGTGCGCCTCTGATGAAGATGATGAATCTGTATCTGACTCTGACTCTGATTCTAGCGCGTTGCATTCCGCGTTTCGTGCCGTTTCCTGAAACGGTTCCACACCGTTTCCTGAAACGCCTCCTGAAACGGTTTCCGACCGTTCCCGGAAACGTTTCACACGGTCTGTCGAGGTGTCGCTCTTGGGCTGCCTGGCTCCCCAATTGTGAAGGGTTAGCTCTTCGCCGTCGCGATCGAGGAGTCCCGCAGCAATGAGTTGAGCGACGCGCTTGCTGGCGTCCTTTTCAGAAAGGCGAATTGAGAACGCGAGATCGGCAATAGGCGGAAGCTTACCGTTATTCCTGGCGGCAATACAAAGCGCGTTTATCCACGTCTTAAAGAGAGCATCGGGAAGTCGCTGGACTTTCGGATCGTCGAGAACTTCGGTGTAAAGCCGAAACCACGGGCGCTGCCAGGGCTTAATCTTCGAAGAGGTTTCGGGATCGCTCAAGGGCCGCCTCCCGCCTCGCGCGAGGCCGTGACAACCGCCAGCATCGCCTCCTGCGGAGTCCTGAACATCCCAAGCTTGCGGCCGGCGGCGGTCGCCGCCTTGAACGCGCCAACGCGGCCCGTGACGGTGCCGAGCAGCTTCGCGCCATCATAGATTTGCGACTCTGTCGACAGCGCGGTGGATCGAGCGGAGCGGCGGCGCGGTCGCGTGGTCACGCGATCCCCGCGCCCGCGCGCGGCAAGTTTTCAAGGAAAGCCATCAGATCTTGGCGTAGGACGATCGTTCGCTTGCCTACCTTGCGCGCCGGCAGAGTTCCTGCGCCGATGAATTCGAAAATTTTTGTCCGGCCGACGCCGGAAACCTCAGCAGCCTGGCTAATGCTGAGGCCCTCGACCGCGAGTCCTTCGCGAGCTAATCTGTTGATCCGCTCATGCATGAAACGTGCTCCGCTTCGTCACAGTTCTGATCTGACCGCGACTGATGCGGAGAATTTGGACGACAAGTTTTAGTGCCGGAAGACGTGCGAGCGGCAGACTTCAAGAGTGGCCCGATTGTTCGCGGCACACTTGAAGAATGGCCCTACACGGTGCTGGCGGATAGGATTTTACGCACACCGCGGCGAACGGTGCGCTTGCTCGGCCATCCGCCGCCTTCCGGACACCCTAATTCGGCGCGCACTTGGTCGGTGATCGACTCAGCGAATTTGTCGCCGTCGACAAGGTCGCCTGATCCCACCACCTTTCTGATCGCGGATTGTAGTCGCTTCAATCGGGGGGCGTCGCGATCGACGTTCTTGGCCACGCGCATCGCCGCGGCGCGCGCTTTCTTCGCATCTTTGATCGCTTGCGTCTTCGTTCGACGCGCGGACTTGCGAGCGAGTTCCGCGATCTCGGCCGCGCGCTCCCGCCACTCCGGCGGTTCGGCGCAAGAGGCAGCAACGCCGTCGTCCAAAAGATCAAGAGGCCGCTTCAGCAGACATGCGATAATCTCGTCCGCTGCGTGGAGGCAATTGTGTGTGGCGATGTCGAGCGGCGCATCAAGGCAGGGGTCGGCAATTTCCCCAGCGGCGAGGATCAACAGAGCCGCCCGCGTTCGCATCGCGCGGAGGAACTCCTGCTCCTGCGTCGCTGCGGTCCCGCCTTTCCGCTTGGTTTGCTTCATCATCGCGCGCCCACGGAAAGGCGCTCACGGGCCGCGTCGATCGCCGTAGACCAGGCCTCCAAAGCCGCGCGCATCGCTTCGTGCCGTGACGATCGATCGTAATGGCGGCCGAGGACGTGGCGCGGGACATGGCCGGCGATGCGTTCCGCGACCGCTTCGTGGCCGAGTTCGATCAAACCAGAGAGACATGTGCGCCGCAGGTCATGCGTTGACGCGCCGGTGATTTTCAGCCGCCCACATGCGCGCGCGAAGGCGCGGGACAGTGATTCCGGGTGCATGTGTTTCGCGCGCTTCGAGCCGGTTTCAGCGGGAAAGACGTACACCGCATCTTTCTTCGCAGCCGCCTTCATCTCGCGCAGCAGATCGACCGCCGCGCGCGGAAGCGGCAACGTCCGTAACCCCGCGCTGGTCTTCGAAGTGGTAACGCTGAGGGATGGCGCATCGCCGTCAAGACTCACCGCGCGCCATTCGATAGCGCACGTTTCGAGAGCGCGAAAGCCCATGCGAAGCGTCAAATCGAGCGCGATGCGCGTCGGCCGGCTGACCGGAATCGGCGCCGGTTCCGCCTCGAGCGCCGCGACAAGCCGCCCGAGCTCGTTCGTCTCGACGTCGGGGCCAACCAAGACGAGGCCATCAAACAACACGCGGTCGCGCGGCGCTTCCTTGGCGGGCTTGGCGAGGCCCGCCGTCGGGTCGATCGCCGCGATGAGCCCCCAGCCGCGCGCAGTCTTGAACATGCGCCTGGCGACGGCCAAAAGTTTGTTGGCGTTGGTTCCGTTGGACCGCCCTTCCCGCTTGAGCCGCGCGGCGTAGTCCGCAATGGCCTTGCCGAAGTCGATCGGCGCGAGATCGGCCAGCAAGCGGTCGCCAAGCACCGGCGCGAGAACGCCGTCGAGAAGGTCGCGCTCGATCTTGAGCGACTTCGCGGCAATCTGCCCTTCCCGTCGCGCGAGATATTCCTTAATCAGGCCGGCGAGCGTTCGAACCTTGACGACGCCGGCGCGCGCGCGGCGCTGTTCAAGCGCCGGGTCTCGGCCTTCGCGGGCGGCCGACTTCATTTCCGCGAGCCTGCGACGCGCGTCGGCGACCGAGAGGGCCGGAAAACTGCCGATGCGGACCCGGCGAGGATTGGTCTCGCCTTGTCGCCGGAGGCGCGCCTGGAAAGTCTTTGCGCCGCTCGGCTCCAGGCAGATCGTCAGGCCAGCGCCGATCGCCAACCATGTCCGCTCCGCGGGCGGCCGCACGTTCGAAATGAAGGCCTGAAGGCCTTTATCCGTCTTAGGGAGTTCCCGTGTCTCCGCCATGGGCCGCTTCTGAGGCACGCCGCGAGACACGAAAACCACGAACGGGCGTGTCTCTTGACGAACCACTCTGTATCATTGCGTACAGAATTGAGCAAGCCATAAAGAGACACGGTAAATCCGCTTTCCCCCGCAAAATATCCGGTTTTCGCTGATTTTCGTGGGGTGACGGCTGGCGACTCCGGCAGGGCTCGAACCTGCGACCTGCCGCTTAGAAGGCGGCTGCTCTATCCAGCTGAGCTACGGAGCCCGCGCCTCGACCAGCCTTCCGCGTCAATGCGACCACGGCACGACGCGGTTGGGCCGGAAGTTGTCAGAATAAGATACGATCTTGCGCTGGGGAAGCTTAGGCTCTTCGACGCGATAGGCGACGCCGTTGCGGGTGGCGTAGGCGATCGCCTCCTCCTTGCTGTCGAAGCGCAGCTTCACCTGCGATTTCATGTCGGCCGAGCTCGTCCAGCCCATCAGCGGCTCGATCTGGCGGGGCGACTCCGGCTCATATTCCAGAACCCAATTGTCTTTGGACTGGCCCGATTGCATCGCGTTGCGGGCGGGACGATAGATGCGTGCGGTCATGTGGCCTTCGCGTTTCCTGTAACGAGCCCGATAGTCACTGGTCGGGGCAGCAGGATTCGAACCTGCGACCTGAAGTACCCAAAACTTCCGCGCTACCGGGCTGCGCTATACCCCGACGTCCGCGTCGTGGCTAACATGGGCGAGGCGGGCGAACAAGTGATCCGTCCTTAGCGCTTCGTAAGCAACCGCGCGCGCGCCGCGTCGAGCGATTCGGTCACCCGACGGATGTCGAAGACCTCCTGCGCGCGCGTGCGAGCCTTTTCTTGCAACCGTCGACGCAACGGCTCGTCCAGGGCGACTCGGCGGAGCGCCGCCGCGAAAGCCGGGATGTCGCGCGCGTCGATGATTTCGCCCGCCCCGTCGACGACCTCCGCGAGGCCGCCGGCGCACGTCGCGATGACGGCGCAACCCTGCCCCATCGCCTCCACGGCCGTACGCCCGAAAGGCTCCTGCCAAATCGATGGAACGACGGCAATTTCCGCGCGGCCGAACAGCGCCATCGCGTCAGCGTGGGAAACTTGCCCGAGAAGCGTCAAACGCTCGCCGAGCGCGTCGCGCGCCTGCGCCAGCGGCGCCCTGCGGCCGGCAAATAGCTTCGCCGAATCCTCGCCCGCGATGACCAGCCGCCAGCCGGGCAAATCGGGCGCGGCGATGGCGAAAGCCTGCGTCAGTTCGGCGACGCCCTTGTCCCGAATCAAGCGGCCGGCGAACGCGAAGACTTTCTCCTTTGGCGCCGCCGCAGCGCCGGCGGCGACGCCGTTGTAAACGACGATCGCCTTCCCGGCGTCGTCGCGCACGCCGGAAAGGAATTGCCGA
>JBEKFO010000045.1:0-15339 GCA_050013275.1 Roseiarcus sp.
TTCGCGCCAGATGGCAATGGGACGTTTGGCGCTGGCGAGCAACCGCCCTTGGTCGTCGAATACGCCCGCCCGCGTGCTGCGCGTCCCCACGTCGACGCCGATGACGGCTCCGCCCATGCGTTCCTCGCCCAGATGCATCGAGCGCAAGCTTTCCTCATGTGGCCCGCCGGCGCAAGCGGGCGTGCGCGAAGAGTTGCTCTCGCGCGTGGCGAATGCTCGGCGTCCACAGGTTCGAACGGTAGGTGAATTGACATAGTCTATGACTTTTGTATATTGACGTTATCGAGTCGGACGGGTTCGCT
Organism: Roseiarcus sp.; assembly: GCA_050013275.1. GTDB lineage: Bacteria > Pseudomonadota > Alphaproteobacteria > Rhizobiales > Beijerinckiaceae > Roseiarcus. Next base: position 303 of record JBEKFO010000045.1, read on the forward strand.
GTCGAGGATCGCCCATGCGCTACAAATCCGTTTCACCGTCACGGTTCCCCCGTATCGCCGCATGGACGAGAGCGCTGCGGACGTGGCTTCGATCGTTGACGCGCGTCGACGAATCCGGCCTCGCCGCCGACCGCCTGCCGCGGGCCGAGGACATCGAATTCAAGAAATATGCGCCGTAGCGCGGAACCGTCGCGCCATTCTAAGCATCAACATCGGGACGCGTCGCCATGCTCGCCTTCGCCCATTCGCTGAACCCGCTCTACTCGCTGTCGGGCCTCGTCGTCGGCGCGCTGGTCGGCTTCACCGGCGTCGGCGGCGGGGCGCTGATGACGCCGTTGCTGGTGCTGGCGTTCGGCATCCATCCTGCAACCGCCGTCGGCACCGACCTGCTCTACGCCGGGCTCACCAAGATCAGCGGGTCGGCGGTTCACGCCCTGAACGACGCGGTCGACTGGCGGGTCGTCCGCCGGCTCGCCTCGGGCAGCGCGCCCGCGGCCGCGCTCACGCTCGTCGCGCTTTCGCATTTCGGCAAGGATTCGAAATCGGTGAGCGAAGTGATCACGACCGTCCTCGGCTTTGCGCTGATCCTGACGGCGGTCGTCCTGCTTTTCCGCGCCTGGCTGCTGCGCGCGCTCGCCCAGCGCCTCGATTCTCTGGACGACCGGCGAATCGCGTTGCTGACTGTTTTGCTCGGCGCCGCGCTCGGCGTGGTCGTTTCGATCTCTTCGGTGGGCGCCGGCGCGATCGGCGTCACGGCCCTGCTGACGCTCTATCCCAAACTGCCGACCGTGCGCATCGTCGGCTCCGACATCGTCCACGCGGTGCCTTTGACCTTGATCGCCGGCGCGGGGCATTGGTGGATCGGATCGGTGGACTGGGCGTTGCTCGCCTCGCTGCTGATCGGCTCCATCCCCGGCATCGCCGTCGGCAGCGCGCTCGCCTCGCGCGTTCCCGACCGTGTGCTGCGCCCCGTGCTCGCCGGCACGCTGGCGCTGGTCGGCGGGCGCCTCGCGTTCTAGCTCGGTCTGCGAAACGCCGCTCGCCGGCATCGCATTTCACGGCGTCGACGACTTCAGCGAGGGTTCGCCGCGCCGCAAACATTGTTGGGATCCACGCCCCCCCGCGAAGGGGGGCGACTTGCTTGGCGCGGCTGTCGTTAAACGGCACGACATAGTTTCGATCCACGCCCTCAGCGACAGGGCGACTTCCTGTTTATAGCGTCCTGGGTTGTGGCGCGGCAAACGATTCGTCGCATGCGATTGGCGGAATGATCGGTTGGACCCCAGATCGCATCGCCGCCGGCCGACGAAACGGCGAGCGGGCCGTCGTCCCTTGCCGCGGCCGTCAAAGCAGCTCGTGAATGGTCACGCCGTCGGGCACAGCGCTGCGATCGATCGTCACCCGATAGTCGGCGAAGCGGCGCGCCGGCGGCGCGTTGTCGAGACGCTTGTCGCCGATAGGGCAGACCTCGTCGCCGGCGCCGCGCTCGATGTGAACGCGCTCGAAGAGATCGTGCGCGTGCGCGCGGCCGAGGGCGTTGTCGTGCTCGAACACGACGAGCTTGCGCGCCGCCATTTCGCCGCGCGCCGCAGAGCGGTCGTGCTCGAACATGTTGGCGAGCGCGTCCCAGAGAAAGGCGATGTCGGACTCGCCGAAGCCAGTCCGCTCGGCGAGCTTGGCCGAGACGAAGCCGTGCGCGACATACAGGCCGTAGGGCACGATGTGCTTGCGCCCCATCGTGCGGTTCTCGGTGCGCGGATCGTCGTCTGAATCTTCGTCGCGCTTTTTCCTCTCGACCTCGTTGGCGGACGCCATGCGGGTGATCGAGATTTCGAGAGGAACGATCGGCTCGACGGATCGGGCGAACGCCAGTTGGACCGGACCGCGCACCTGGCCGCAATTGACGCCGGTGCTCATGACGGCGCCGAATGCGCGCACGTCGAAGAAGTTCTTGCACATGAAGTCGCGCAGGCGCGCGGCCTCGGCGTCGTCCTTGGGATTGAGCTTGACGTCGCGCTTGGCGACTTTCGGATCGTCGGGGCGGACGGCCTTGTAGGCCTGGCGATGCTTGTCGTTGAGGGCCGAGCCCTCCTGGACGTAGATCGCGAAGCCCGGCTCGCCCGCCTTGGCGAACTCGGCGAAGTTGCGAATCTTGCGCTTCAGGCAAACATCGGTGACGAGGCCCTGGTTCGTTTCGGGATCGAGACGCGGCAGATTGCCCGCGTCAGGATCGCCGTTGGGATTGCCGTTGACGACGTCGAACAGGAAGACAAAATCGTTGCGACGCGTAATCGCGGTCATCATGCCAGCCCCTTGGCGTAGGGCGGATCGGCGCCGTTGTCGTTGGCTTCCTCGCGTCCCCGGTGGAAGTCGTTGCGCTGATGGTAATAGCCCAGGGCGAAAAGCGCTTGGCGTCTTGCGCTGAGCATCGAAGGGAAGAGATCGCCGGGCTCGGCGAGATCGCAGATTTCGCCGATCTTTCGGTCGATATTGACGGCTAGGCCGGGGCGGTCTTTTCTCAGCGTGGAGAGATGGTGGGTCGTCTTTCGCTGCAAGAGCGGAAAGACCGATCGCGGCGCCGCCGAAGCGGCGCCGTAATATTGATCGCGGATGGTGGCGTTGACGTTGCGCCCCAGCGCTTGGGTTTGCGCGTACTCGTGGGTGGCGAACAACCGGCCGAGCAGATACCCGGCGTCGGCGTTTTCAGGATCGAGGGCCACAGGAACCTCCTTGTCGAGTCCGAAGTTTCGGATGAGCACAGCCTTGAGGATTCCCACCCGCAACGCGTTGACGTCGTGGTCGGCGCGAATGCGGATCAGGATGGCGGAAAACAAGGTCATCGGGCATCGCGACCCGGAAAGAATCGCACGCAGGCATTCGCCGGCGAGTTGCGGCGGGATGTTCTCCGGCTTGCGAAGCGCGGCGGTCTCGATCAGCAGCCGCCATATGCCCGGACGCTCGCCCTTCGGCGGGGGCGCGACCCGCATTTGCTCCGCATGCTCGAGGATCCGCGCGACGAGGACGGCGAAATCTTCCTCGATGTAGAATCGGATCGAGAGTCGGGCGTTGTTCGGCGAAAGGCCCAAGACGAAGAAGCGCACGCCGCTCGCCAGATCGGGGCGCGCGTGCGCGAGCGGCTCGCCGCGACGGATGGCTTCGAGCGCGCCCGCGATCGTCTTCGTTTCAGCGCCCTCGCCGACCCCCATCAGCGCCGCGAATATCGCTTCCGCGTGGCTCGCGGCTTGCGCGCTCGACGCATCGGCCCAGAACACAGTCGACGCGTCGCCGATTTGAATCCGCCGACCGCTGTCTCGCTCGAGCAGGCGATTGAGCGCGGTCGTGTAAGCAAACGCCGCCGCCTCGGAAACGGGGGCGTTGTCGCCTTGCGCGTGGCCATAGGAGGTGAAGGAGTCCTGATTGAACGATACGATCGACGCCCCCGAGGATTCGGCGCCCCAAACTCCTTTGATCGCGGGATGAACCCGTTCGATCGGGGCGCGTTCGCCGTTGACGAGGCAGATCGCTTCGCTCTTTTCCGCGCTCGCGTTCAGGCGACGCCATAATTCTCGCGCGGCGGGACGGTCGTGGATGCAAACGCCGCGGCGCCTGTCGCTCTCGAGGGAAAAGACGACATTGGCGTCTTTCATTTCGTTCGGCCAGGCCAGTCGCCTGAACGCCTCGGGCGTCCAGCCATTGACGAAGTTCAGCAGCGCCATCAGGCCGATGTCGTCGGCGTCGGCCAGTTCGCGCCGATGCCGGTCGCGGAACGCCTCGAAGCGCGCGCTTCCGATCTTCTTGCTGTCGCGCGACACGCCGAGCGCGAAGGCGGTGTTGTCCCAAAGGAAGAACGACTTGGGCGTAACGCCTGGCCGCTTGCGCGACGCCGGAACTTGCATCAGGCGCGGCGCCTTCTTGTCGTCTTCGCCTTCGCGAAGATCGATCGGCGGTCCGGCCGGCGAACCGTCGCAATTCAGGGAAATGAGGAAGCCGATCTTCTCGACCGAGTAGCCGAACGCCGCGGCGTCGCGACCCATGCGCTCATAAGCGCGAGCGAGGGAGGCGAGCGGGCTCATCGACGGATTTCCGGCGAATCCGGGGCGGGCACGCGTACGACGCCGTTTTCGAGCCCGGCGCGAAAGAACATCGACGAACGATCCCCCGCGTGATCGATGTCGTAGAGCATGAAGCCGAGATCGCGGGTTTCCGCGATCGCGGCGGGCGTCGGCGCGGCGGACTCGATCAGGGAGAACCGCGCAGGGAATTCGCGCGTTCCCAGACACGGTTGGTGAAAGCACTGGCCATTACGGGCGCGACGGTTGAACGTGTCGAGGTGTCTGCCGTCGTTGTCGTCAGGGCCCGCCCTGTCGGTCGGCTCGAACCGGGCCGCGATGACGTAGGCGACGTTGGCGAGGACGGTCGCCGCGCGCTGTTGCCGGTCTTCGTCAGCCCGCAACGCAAGGCCCGTTAGGTAGCCGGCGTTCATCGCTTTGCGCACGGCGCCGGCCGGCGTCTTGCCGCCGACCTCATTGCGCCGGATCGACTGAAAGCGGATCGGCCTCAGCACATGGATCGCCGTGACGATCCAGCGTATCCCCGGCTTCCAATGGATCGCTTCGAGAATTCCGCGCGCCGCGGACGGCGTCATCACGTCGTAGGAAACGCGTTCGGCTTTCATCTCCGGCCGCGTGAAGCAGGCAAAGTCGCCCGAGACCAGCAATCGAACGCCATAGGACATGCGGCGGCCTTTCGGATCATCGCCCTTCGAGGGCGTGGCTGCCGGAGTCTTTCCAAAAGGCGGACGACATATTCTTTGTCCTTTTGGTTCTTGCAAGAGCGGCTCTCGGGTCGACTGAGCGAACTGCGCTGCGAAACCATCGAGGGAAGCGGCCGCGGCGACGAAGTGAGGCGGGAGCGCCGGCGTCAGCGCGCAATTCACGCCATGCCGTCCCGTCGGCGAGTTCGGCGCTCGTTGGCCATCAAGTTCCTCCCAGTCCGACCTCGACGCGAGCCCTCCGTCTTGCTCGCCGCCCTCGCGCTCGCGCCGTGGGTTCGGCGATATCGATGCGCTTGCGGCTTGGCGTTCGAGAGCCACCCCGTCGAGCGAGGCCGCGAAGCCGATCGGCGCCGCGAGCCTCTGATTTTTCTTGGCGATCGCGTGGCCGCGCGAGGGCGCCGAATAACGCCCCGTCGAAAATCCGCCGAGGCCCCGGCGCGGACGGCCGCTCGCGTTCACATCTTCTTGCCGTCAGGCCCGAACTGCTTGACGTAGGCGATGACGTTGGCGATGTCGTCGTCGTCCGGCAGGCCGGCGAACGTCATCTTGGTGCCGGGCACCTTGGCCTTCGGGTTCTTCAGATAGACTTTCAACGTGGCCTCGTCCCAGGTGATGCCGGACGTCTTGTTGGCGTCGGAATAGGCGTAGCCGGCATACGTGCCGGCGGGCCGGCCGACCACGCCGTTGAGCACGGGGCCGACCATGTTCTTGGCGTTGTCGCCGATCTGATGGCAGACCTTGCACTTGTTGAAGACCTTTTCCCCGGCCGCGGCGTCCTGCGCCAGAGCGCCCCCCGCCGAGACCGCGAGCGTCGCGGCCGCCAATATCCAACTCTTCAATCGCATTACGTTTTCTCCCACGTCGTTCATTGCCGACAACGGCGCTTCGCTGCGCTGTCGGATTAGCCTAGGCGCAGCGCGCCGCCTTGATTAATGACCGAATCGAACAAACGCTACTTCCCCCAAAGAACGAGATTTCTCCTTCCCCCGACCGTCACGCGTCAGCGACGGCCGAGGGCGCGACCGCGCGTTATCCCGTGCGCGGCGTAGGCTCAGCGAGCGCCTTGAGATAATCGATCATTTCGTCGCTATCCCAAGTCGCCTCGCCTTCGCGGAATGACAGCGGCGCGCCGTTCGCGCCTAAGATCAGCGTCGTCGGCATGCCGCGCGCGCCGATTTCCCGACTGAGGTTGCCTTCCGGATCGAGATAGAGCTTCAGCCGATGCAACCCGAGGCGGTCGAAGGCGCGCTTCGCCGCGGTGTCGCCGATCTTGTCATGGGTGACGGCGACGACCGCGAACTCGTTCTCCGGCAATCGCTCGGCGAGCCGATCGAGCGAGGGCATTTCTTGCAAGCAAGGGACGCACCACGCCGCCCACAAGTTCAGGATGAGAACCTTGCCGCGGTACGATTCGACGTTCACCGCGGCGCCCGACTCGTCGATGAACGAACTGAGCTGCGCCGGCGTTCCGCTCGGCAGGAATTGCACGCCGTGCGCCCTGCCTGGCGGCGCAATGCGGAAGGCGACCACCGCCAGCGCCGCGGCGACGACGAGGCTCGCCGCCGCCGCCTTGGCCATAGCGCTTCGCGACAGGAAAGACATGATCACAGCCTCAAGCGCTCGCAGGCGCCGGATTCGCGCGCCGGAGCGCGCGTATCGCGACGACCACGAAAGCGGCCCCGCCGATCACCGCGAACAAGGCGCCGACGCCGTGCACAAACATGCCGGCCGCGGCGGTGTCGACCAGAACGCCGGCGCTGGTGGGCGCCTTGCGCGGCGCGCCGTAGCCGCCGGCCACGAACATGCCGATCGAAGCGAAGAGCTGGCCGCCGCCATAGAGCATGAGGATGATGCGCGTCGCCCGCTCGGACACCGGCAGGCGTTTCATTTCGTCGAGCGCAAACGTGAGCAGCACCCCCATGCCGGAGACGCTGACCGCCGTGATGACGTCGTGATAGTGCGCGGGCGTGCGCGTGTCCGAACTGGTGATGAGCATGCCCATCACTCCGCCGACCGTGAACAGCGCGAGCGAGGTCGCCAGCGCGACGAAGGCGGGATCGCGCCACGGCCACTGCGCCGGGCGGCCGAGCGCGAGCGCGTTGGACAACAGCGAGATCGCGAACATGAACGTCGGCAGCACGATCCCGTATTGCAGAAATCGGTACGCGTCGTGCTGATCGGACGAAAACGCCGGGAAGGCGGGGTAGAACATCAGCGCTGGAATCGCGAACATCGCGATCAGCGTCACGCTGCGCCGGAAGGCGTCCCGATTGACCGCCCGTTCGCCGAGGCTGCGGCGCGCCAGGATCGCCCAGTTCGTCACCAGCACCGTCGCAGAGACGAACTGGAGCACGTGTCCGCCGGCCCAGAAAAGCAGTTCGCGCGACGTCTGCAGCCCGCCAACGCGCGCGAGAAGGACGCCCGAAAGCGCAAAGCAGACGAGTGCTACGGAATAGATGAAGCTCGCGGCGGTCATCGCCAGCGCGAGCGGCGCGAGCGCGGCCATGCGCCCGGGCAAATTGGCCAACAGCCGCAGCGCGGGCGCAAGCACGCCGAGCGCCAGCAATATCAGCCCCAGGTCGTAGGCGGGGTGGCGAATGAGCGGGATATAATTGGTCAGCTCCGGCTGCGTGGCGTCGAAAAAGGCCGGCGCGAAGAGGCAGGGAAAGGCGACCGCGACCAACCCCTGGCCGATCCGCCCCAGCGGGGCCGCGCGCAGGTCTTCGGCGAGGCCGAGCGTCGCCAAAGTGACGAGGAAGGCGAAAATCCCCAGAAGCCAGATGACCAGCGAGAAGATGACGTGGATCACCAGGCCTTTGCCGAAGAATCCGAGCGGCCAGGGAAGCACCGTCTCGATCCCGGGCAGACGCGAGACCGCGAGCAGAATCGCGAAGACGCCGGCGACCGCGAGCGCGCCGACCGCCAGCCACGCCCAACCGATCAACTCGCGGCGCACCGCGGCCTGCGCGCTCGACAGCGCGCCGCTCAGGCGCAGCTCGGAAGAAGAGATCGATCGGCCGGCATCGGTCATGACGCTTAACCCGCGTTATAGGGAAACATTGGCGCGGCCTTCACCGATACGGCCGGGCCGGAGATCGGGACGACGGATCGGCGCAAAACTATCCGGCCGGTCGCCGAGCGAGGCTATTGCGGTCTCAAGGCCCGACCTTGACGATCTTCGTTATGACGATGGCGTACACCAGCACCGCCCACGCGCCGAAAAGAACCACGAGAATCCACTTGCTCGGCTTGCTTCCAGGTTCTCGCATGACTGTCCCGTTCATTGGGCTCCCGCCTTCGCTTCGCGTTCGATGGAAAGAAACGCACGCCCTCCCGGAAGGGACGGCGTGCGCCAAGTTTTCGAGGTCAAGTCGCGTGGTAGTCGTAAGGCGTCCAATCGGCGCTCACCGTCACCGGCTTCAAGAAATTGCCGGGCCCGGGCGGGCTTTCGGTGTGCGTCCATTCGAGCGACTTGGAGCCCCAGGGGTTGGTCGAAACCTTCGGGCCCCAGATCGCCGAAATGATCCAGCCGGCGACCATCAGCAAGACGCCGACGGCGGTGAGGAACGCGCCGACCGTCGCCAGTTGCTGAAGGGACACGAACTGCGGGAACATCTCGTAGGTGGCGTAGCGCCGCGGCATGCCCTGGACGCCGATGATGAACAGCGGCCAGAACGTCACCTGCGTTCCCACGAAGTTGAACCAGAAGGCGATCTTCGCGATCGCGCTGTCCGCCGATCGTCCGGTCATCTTCGGGAACCAGAAGTAGATCGTCCCGAACACCGAATAGGTCGCCATCAGGCCCATGATGAAGTGGAAATGCGCGGTGACGTACGTCGTCCTCGCCAGATGCACCGTCATCGAGGTGATGGCGAGCGGAATGCCGGTGAGGCCGCCGAGCAGGATGAGGACCATGCACAGCACGGCGTACCACATCGCCACGTTGTACGTGATGGAGCCCTTGTAGAGCGTCCCCCACAGCGAGATGACCATCAGGCCGACCGGCACCGAGATGAGCAGCGTCGTTACGGACATGCCGATGCGAAGCCAGTCCGGCATGCCGGTGACGTAGAGGTGATGGATCCACACCTCGCCACTCATTGCGACGATGCCGCACATGCCGCCGTAGACCGCGACCTTGTAATTGAAGATCGCGTTCTTCGCCTGGGTGGCGACGATCTCGTAGAGCAGCCCCATCGCCGGCAGGAAGATCACGTAGACCGCCGGATGCGAGTAGAACCAGAACAGGTTCTCATACAACAGCGGGTCGCCGCCGCGGCTCGCGTCGAAGTAGCCGGTGCCGAGATACTTGTCGAACAGCAGCAGGGTCACCGCCGCCGCCAGCACCGGAACGAATACGAGCTGAATGATGAAGGCGGTGAAGGACGACCAGACGAACATGTTGAGCTGGTTCCATCCCATGCCCGGCGCGCGCATGTAGATGATGGTGACCAGGAAGTTCACCGCGGCCAGAATGGAGGAAACGCCGATCAGATGCACCGTGAACACATAGAACGCCGTGTTCCCGGCGGTGGTGATCGCGTAGGGCGCGTAGCCCGTCCACATGATGTCGGGCTTGTCGGGAATGACGAAGGTCAGCAGCGCGACGACGATGCCGGCCCAGAACAGCCACACGCTGAGCGCGTTGATGCGCGGGAAGGCGACGTCGGGCGCGCCGATCATCATCGGAATGAGATAATTCGCGGCAAAACCCGTCAGGCCTGGGATCAGGAAGCCCAGGATCATCGCCGCGCCGTGGAAATAGAGCGCGGTGTTATAGGCGCTCGCCGTCGTCATGTTCTTGCCGATGTCGCCGACAAAGAACTGCATGATGCCGTCTTCGCCGGGCGACAAGTGCTCGAGGCGCATGCCGATCGCCATCAGGCCGGCGACCAGGAACGCCGCCAACGTGCCGACCAAATAGAGAATGGCGATTCTCTTGTGATCGGTAGTGAAAATCCATTCGGTGATTTTAAACCCGGACGCCGCGGGCGCCGTATTGGTGATGGCTGTCATCGTATCCCTCGATAAATTAGAGCGACGGCGCGGCGGCCGCGGACGCGTAGGTGTTGGGAATTGAGAGGCTTGCCTTCTTCTTGTGGGAGGCGAGCCAGGCGTCGAAGTCGGCCTTCGGCACCGCTTTCACGGTCGCGTTCATCCGGGCGTGGCCGTCGCCGCAGAATTCCATGCAGGTGACGAACGTCTCGAGCGGCTTGTCGGGATAGAACCACAAATGATTGACGCGGCCAGGAACGAGATCCTCTTTCAGCCGGTAGTCGACCAGTCCGAAGGAGTGGATCACGTCGGTCGAAACCAGGCGCAGAACCACCGGTTGGCCGACCGGCACCACCAAGGTGTCGTCCTTGACGCCGTTGCCGTAGTCGAATTCGAACGACCATTGCGACGCCGTGACGGTCACCTCGAGCGCGTTCGCCGGGACCGTGCGCTGGATGTTCCACAGCGTCCAGCCTTTGGCGGCGAGCATGAAGTCGTCGGCCATGAAGAGCGCGGCCGGCACCAGCGCCCACGCGATCGCCTTGTCCAAGCTCAATTTCGTCGCCGTGCCGACCGCGTTCGGGCTGGTCGCGCGATACTTGATGAGCAAATAGATCGCGATGGCCGCGAAGACGACGCCGATGACGGTGATGTCGGTGAGCACTTCACTCCACGTTTCCTTCCACGCAACCGTCGGACTGATGATCCCGTTGGCTCCGTAATTCGCCTCTTCGGCCAAGCCGGGGCTCGCGCCGCACAAAGCGACCAACAGTGCCCCGAGTTTCGTTCGCAATCGCATGTCATGCCCTCCTGAGTTGGTTTTGCCGCCACAGCCTGAAGGACAGGACGGAGCCGGCTAAGGTCAGCAATCCCGTCGCCAGCGCTCCCAAGCCGACGAACAAAGGTATGCTCAATCTGTACTTTCCATCGCGGTAGCTATAGCTGTAACAAAGGCTGAACGCGTAATCTATGACTTCGTTCGGCCTGAATTTTCCTTCTCGCGCGTCCAGCAACGCGAGCTCCACGTCTTTGGGGCCGATGTCCTCGCGGTAGAGGACGCGATCAAGACGTCCCTCGGGCGAAAAAAACAGATAGACGCCCGGGTGAAGAAACAGGCCGTCTTGCGGCGACCAGAAGAATTTGAAACCGATCTTCGCCGTCTGCGTCTTCACGTCGGCTTCGTTCTTGAACGTCGCGAACGTCCACGCCGAAGCGAGTTCGTCGGAGAGTCCGAGATTCTTGCGGAAGGCGTTCGTCGTTTCACGGTTGTCGCGGTGGTCGAACGACAAGGTGACGAGATTGAAATCGACGCCCGGTTTGTAGCGCGTCACATCGCCCAGCAGGTCGTGCAGGTTGGCATTGATCAGCCCGCAGCTCCCGTCGCAGGTGTAGTAGGAGAGGACGAGCAAGGTCGGCTTGCCCGCTAGATCGCCCCAGCGGAAGTTCCGGCCGTCTTGGTCGATCAGCTCCGTTTGCGGATCGAGCGAACGGCCGAGCACCGCCCGTTCGTCGATTTGCAGGATCGCCGGGTTCACGACCGACTCCGGATGCGAGAAATACTGAGCGTGCGCATCCGAAGCCCCGAGCGCCGAAAGCAACCCGAGGATAGCGAGCTTGCTCGCAGTCTGTTTCGCTGAAGCGAACATCGGCAAGCCCGTCCTCTTCCTCACCAGAAGTAGACTTGCGAGGCGACGAAGAACCACACGATGTCGACGAAGTGCCAGTAGATGCCGGCCACCTTGACGAAGCCGGGATTGGGCTTCGACCGGAGGGCGGCGAACAGCAGCGTCACGAAAGTGCCCAAGCCGAGGAACACGTGCGAGGCATGGAAGCCGGTCAACGTATAGAAGGGCGCCGAATATTGGTTCGTCCACGGCGCGAACCCCTCGTGGATGAGATGGTTATATTCGTAGACCGTGCAGCAGAGGAACAACACGCCGACGACGATCGTGATCCCGAGCCACTTGACGAAACCAGCCTGATCCCCCTCGTGCAGCCGCGTTTCTCCCTGGTGGTAGGTGAGGCTCGAGGTGACCAGGATCACCGTCATGATGAGCGGCAGGATCTTGCTGATGTCGGGCGTGCCCGCCGGCGGCCATCCGGTGCCGCTGGTCAAGCGGAGCGTCCAGTAGGCGGCAAACAGGCCAAGGAAGATCAGGATTTCGCCGACGATGAATATGCCGATGCCCGCCGGCGCTACGCTTGCTGTCGGGCTCGGGTGCGTCGCGCCTTCGTAGACCCATCGGGCGATGCCCGCCACAATCAAGGGAGCGCCGATGCCGGCGCAGATGATGCCGGGCAGCACGAGGTGATAAATCAACACCGCCGCAAAGGTCAGCGGCACCAGGAACATCGAGCCGAAGGCGATCGCCATCGGCGCCCAACTCACCTCCCAATGATGCTCATGGACCGCATGTTCGTCCGCCCCGTGCGCCATATCCGTCATGAATCCCTCCTAATTCGACCAAACCATGCGGCCGGCTCCCCGGAACGGGGCGGCGGCCGTCAACCCCTTTTTGCGCGCGGCGCGCGCCCCTATTTCGCCAACGCCTGAACGAGCATGGCCAAGAACAGCACGAACATGTACAAGATTGAAAACCCGAACAGCTTCATCGCCGCCTGGCGCTGCTGCGCCTCCGGACCGTTGCGCAACCGGCAAAGCGCCACCGTGCGCCAGACGAGAACGGCGTCCAAAGTCGCCGCGACGCAGGCGTAGACCACTCCGAGGCGAGAGATCGCCAACGGCGCGAAGGAGACCGGCACGAGGAGGGCGATGTAGATCGCGATCTGCCGGCAGGTCGCGGCCGGGCCGACGACGTTCGGCATCATCGGCACGCCGACGCGCTGGTAGTCGCCGCTGCGGCACAGCGCCAGCGCCCAGAAATGCGGCGGCGTCCACAGGAAGATCACCAAGAACAGCGCGATCGGCCCGGCGTCGACGCCGTTGGCGGCGGCGGCCCAGCCGATCATCGGCGGCAATGCGCCGGCGGCGCCGCCGATGACGATGTTGAGCGGCGTGCGCCGCTTCAGCCAGATCGTGTACAGGGGAATGTAGATGGCGATGGTGAGCGCCAGCAGCCCGGCGGCGAGCCAATTGACCCGCATCCCGAGCGCGGCGACCGACACGAACGCGAGAAACACGCCGATCGCCAGCGCCTCACGCGGATCAACGACCCCGCGCGGAATCGGACGGCCCGCCGTGCGCGCCATCCGCGCGTCGATATCAGCATCCCACCACATGTTGAGCGCGCCGCAGGCGCCGGCGCCGGCGGCCATGGCCCCCAGCGTGGCGACGAGTTTCAGCCAGTCGATCGCTCCTGGGGCGAGCAAGAAGCCCACCGCGCCCGTAAATACGACCAGCGACATGACGCGCGGTTTGAGCAACACAACGTGGTCGAGCACACGCGCTCGCGTCGTCGCACGCTTTGAGGCAGACGCACCTGTCCGTTGTGCAAACGTCTCGTACTGAGCCGCCACCCGAGCCCTCCAGCTTTGTACCGCTTCCCCTCGTCAGACGCCTAACGCCACCCCGGGAGACCCCCCTTGTCGCGCCGCGCCCTTTCTTTTCAACAGGCTACGCGCGAGGTTCGCAATTTTGATTTCAATCAAACGTTGCGGTGACCTCGATCAAACTGTCGCATGATCTCAATCAAATGCAACCCTTGCAGCCCCCCCTGCGCCCAAATGTCGCAGGACCGAGGCCATTGCGTGTTTTATATTTGTAATAGAAGGACTTAAGGCTATTTTTTACGCTGTAGCCTCGCTAGGCGCGACAACGCCCGCGGCGAATTGCAGCGGCTTTGAGCGCGCATGGCGAAGCCGACAGAGAGCGGTCGTCCAGCGTTCGCCGAGCGTCAGCACGACATAGGAGGAGCGCGTCGCCGCGGCCGGCGCGACGACAAGGACGCGACCGCCAAGTCTGTGAAGTCGGCGCCGATCGCCGCCTGGACTCTTCGATGTCCGATCGCGCAGGGCTGGTTCGCCCACGGCGCCGGATTCGGCTGGTTAAATCGATGTCCCCGGCGTCCGAAAGAGCGCCTCTCCAAATGACGAAAGGTAGTGACGAAACCAGGGCGAATAGGCGTCGGGGCTTTCGCGCATCTGCGACAACAGCAGCCCGCGCGCGACCCAGTCGAACGCGTCGACTTCGTCGGCGTCAGGACGCACCGCGCCGCCGTACAAACCGATGAACAAATGCACCACCTCGTTTTCAACGAGATCAGGCGCGACCGAGGCGCGATAATGCGTTCGCGCCATCCAGTTCAGCGGACAAACGACGCCCAATTCCTCCCGCAACCGCCGCGACGCCGCCCGATCGGCCGCCTCGCCCGGCCGGGGATGGGTGCAACAGGCGTTGGTCCACAGGCCCGCTGAGTGATACTTCCCGCTCGCGCGGCGCTGCAACAGCATTCGCCCCGCCGAATCGACGACGCAAACCGAGATCGCACGGTGCAGATAGCCCATTTTGTGCGTAGGCAACTTTGCAGCGCGACCGACCTCTCGATCGTCCATATCGACCAGGATCACGTCTTCGCCGCCATCGTCCATTTCTGTTCCCAGCCCTCGCCCACACGACGCAAGACCCTCGCGCCGAAGCGTTAGCGTAAATAATAGTCAAATATACGGGATCATTTCAATTTGAATCTTGGCATTCATCCCGCGATGGCGCCAATGTTTTCGGCACGATATACCAACAATTCATCACACTCGACTTGCGATCATTGTCTAGATCAGCGGCGCACTCGCGCGCCCGACCTTCGGCACAGTGGCAGCAAGGGTGCGTTTGTGTCAACCGCGCGCGGATTTGGGTTGATCGCGGTCCGCGCTTTCGCCGACCCGACCTCAATTTCTGCGTTCGCCTGGCGTCCCGTCGATCAACCAATCGAATTTGGCCGATTTTCCATACTTGCGCCAAAATTCTGTAATGATTCTAAACTGGCCTACGAATGACGGAGATGGCCATGAAACGGCTCTCTTTTTCAAAGCGCCAGGCGGCGTTCGCGTTCGCGGCCATTGCCGCAACCGCCTACCTGCTGACATTTTTCGTAATAGGCGTCTTTTACAAGCAGCTCTGACGCGACAATCGCCGGGCGAATGGCAAGCGCGGCCAGGACGACGAGGGTCCGCCGTTCTCGACACAGCGACATTGGCGCTGTCGGCGCGACTAGGCGTCGACGGCGGCGGTGGCTGCGCCGCGACGAGCCGCCAGATTGGCGACGAGCCAATCGGTCCAGGCTTCGAGCCCTTGTCGCTTCTTGGCCGAGACTT
>JBEKFO010000046.1:0-15194 GCA_050013275.1 Roseiarcus sp.
TGCCGTCTTGCCGTGCGGCCGCGATGTCGGCCGTCACCTCGTCAGGCTGGGAGACCGTCTTGCCGGAGACCTCGAGAATGACGTCGCCGGAGGTGAGGCCTTTGCTCGCCGCCGCGCCGTTGGGATCGACGCCGAAGATGGCCACGCCCTGATCTCCGGCACCCGCGAGCTCCTTGGCCGGCGCCAACTCGACGCCCAGCAAGGCGGCGGCGTTGCTCTGCGAGGCGTCCGCTTTGGCGGTCTGATCGCTTTTCTGCGAGGCGAGCGTCAGGCTGACCGTCTTCTCCGAGCCGTCGCGAAGGTACGAGATCTCCACCTTATCGCCGGGCCTCAGCGACGCGACATGGAGCGTGAGGTCCGCGGCGTCCTTGATCGGCTGACCGTTCAGCATTGTGATGACGTCGCCGGACTTCAGGCCGGCCTCTGCGGCGGGCGTTCCGGGCTCGGCCTGGTCGACCAAGGCGCCGCCGGCGGCTTTGAGCCCGAGCCCGTCAGCGATTTCCTGACTGACCGGCTGAATCATAACGCCGAGATATCCCCGGTTCACTACGCCTTCATGTTCGAGCGAGTCGACGACGTTCGTGACCGTGCTCGCCGGGATTGCGAAGCCGAGTCCGACGCTGCCGCCCGAGGGCGAGAAGATCGCGGTGTTCACGCCGACGACTTCGCCTTTCAGGTTGAAGGTCGGCCCGCCCGAATTGCCCTTGTTGATCGGGGCGTCGATCTGCAGGAAGCTGTCGTACGGACCTTCGCCGATGTCGCTGCCTTCGGCGGAGATGATGCCCGCTGTCACCGTGCCGCCAAGGCCAAAGGGATTGCCGATGGCGACCACCCAATCGCCGACTCGCGGCGCCTCCTTGGCGAAGGGGACGAACGGGTAATCGCCCTTCTCGGTCACCTTCAGCAGCGCCAGATCGGTTTTTGGATCCGTGCCGATCACCTTGGCGTCCAGGGTCTTGCCGTCGTTCGTGGTCACGGTGACGGTCTTGGCGTTGGCGACGACGTGGTTGTTGGTGACGACATAGCCGTCGGCGGAGATGAAGAACCCGGAGCCCTGCGCGGCGATGGTTTGCGGACCGCGAAGCTGCGGGCCGTTTCCGAACGGACTGCCGAAGTCTTTGAAGAACTTTTGAATCTGCGGCGGCAGATTGTCCATCTGACCAGACATGTCCTGCGAGTCGGCCGAAGTTTCGGCGATCTTCACCTTGACCGACACCACTGCGGGCTTCACGCGCTGCACGACGTCGGCGAAGGACGGCATCGCCTGGGCTTGCAGATCGGACGTCTCGACCGCGGCGGCGCTCGCCGGCGCCGAAGTCGACAACGCCCTTTCGCCGACCGCGCCGCCCGCGATCAACGCCGCCACGGCGGCGGAGGCCAGGATGCGGCGGCGATGAAGATTGCGATTGTTGGAATCGAAGAATGACATGGCGCGTCTCCGTGGCGGGAAAGATCGTTTTTCGCGTTCCATGGCGCAAACCATGCGCTCGCCCGCCTGCACGGAAGTTTTCCGCCGCGTTAATGTTTCTTAATCGCCGCCGAAGGGACGCCGTCTCGACGAAGGGCGACGCGCGACGTCACGGTTTCTTGGCCGGGGCCGGCTTCTTTCGAATTTCAGAGAGGAGGACCGCCGCGCGCGCCGCGCCCTTCTCCCGATCGCTCGGCGACATCGACGCGAACGCCGCTTCGCGCTCGATCTTGGCGAAGCCGAGCCCTTCGATGACCGCCACCTCCGACCACGCGTAACTCTCTATCGGATCAGCCACCGTTCCCAACCCGAACCGGAACATCTGGCCGAGCAGCATCGCGGCGCGCGGATCGCCCTGTCGCGCCGCCTTGCCCAAGAGATCGAACGCCTTCGCGTAGTCCGGCGAAACGAGGTCGCCGTTGAGATAGATTTCCCCGAGCCTCGCCTGTGCGGGAACCGAATTCTGCGCCGCCGCCTTTTCGTAGAGCGAGATCGCTTTCGGAATGTCCTTGGGCACGCCCAGACCCAATTCCGTCATGTGAGCGAGCCAGTATTGCGCCGTCGCATTGTTCTGATCGGCCAACAGTTCAAACAGGTGCAGTGCGACGGCGTCGTCGCCGTTCTTGAAAGCGAGACGCGCCAATTTGAGCTGCTCCGCGCCCGATTCGATTGGCGACGGCGTGATGCCGGCGAAGCCGCCGCGCCAGCGAATTTCCTGAAGTATGCCGCCGACGAGCAGCGCGAGCGCGATCGCCGCCACCGTGGCGAGCGAAAAGCGCCCGCGCGACCGCGGCGGCTCGTGCGGATCGAACGCCGTCATTTCGTCCTCCGGCAGAGGGCGGGCCCGCCGGCGCCGGAAGCGCCGATCGACTTCGCGTCTCGAACGAGAAGATTCATTGCACTCTTGCGCCTCCTCAGCTCACTCGGTCCTGCTTGCCCCGTTCCTTTGCGCGCCTTGCGGGCATCGCCGGCATCGTCAGGTCAGGCCGGTGACGCGCAAGATCGCTTGGACGATCGCGTCGGCGGGGTGGGTCACGAGCTGCGCGAACACATCGAAATTGACGCCCAACTGCGCCGCGAACGTCGGCAGCAGAAAGAAGACGGCGATCACGATCAACATGCCGTAGGGCTCCAACGCCGCCAACGGCGCGGCGAGCGCGTTCGGCAGCAGGCCGACGGCGACCCGTCCGCCGTCGAGCGGAGGCAGCGGGATCATATTGAACACCGCAAGAATGACGTTGATGTCGACGGCGTCGACGAGATTCGCGAGCGCCCACTCGCCGGCGCTGGTGGGCAGAAAAATGACGGCGTGAATGAGCAGCGCCGCCGCGGTGGCGAGAACCAGGTTCATGCCCGGTCCGGCCGCCGCAACGAAGATCATGTCGCGCCGCGGGTTGCGCAAACGACGAAAGTTGACCGGCACCGGCTTGGCGTAGCCGAACAGGAACGGCGCATGAAACAACAACAGCATCGCCGGCAGGAGAACAGTGCCGAACGGATCGACGTGGCTCAGCGGATTGAAGGAGACGCGCCCCTCCCGCCAGGCGGTGTCGTCGCCGAAGACATGCGCGACATAGCCGTGCGCCGCTTCGTGCAGCGTGATCGCGAGCAACAGCGGGATCACCCAGGTCGAGGCCGTGTAGAGGGTGAGGTCGAATTGCGAGTTCATCGTTCGCTTTCGCCCGGTTTCGCGCCGGGCCGCACTGG
The DNA here is from genome assembly GCA_050013275.1 of Roseiarcus sp. Taxonomy (GTDB): domain Bacteria; phylum Pseudomonadota; class Alphaproteobacteria; order Rhizobiales; family Beijerinckiaceae; genus Roseiarcus. The sequence continues at coordinate 3,176 of JBEKFO010000046.1, forward strand.
CGAGTCCCCTCGTCCGTCGCGTAATATAGGCGCCCGGCGAGGCGTTCGCCCAGACCGGCCGAGCCGAGGGGACGATCGAATTTCGCCATTCGGCAATGGTAACGCTCCTTTCGACGACGGGTCGGGGGCAACGAAACGATCTTTCATTCTCGCGGCGGCGGAGAGGACCCGATGGATCGAAAGACCCAAATCCACGTTTGGTACGTCCTCATCGCGGTTGCGATTTTTCTGTTCCTGCAGGGCCTTTATCTGCAGAGCAAGCAGTTCACCGCGATCCCCTACAGCCGGTTCGAGCAACTCTTGAACCAGGATAAGGTCGACAAACTCTGGATCGCCCAAAACGTCATTCAGGGCGACCTGAAGGAGAAGCAACCGGACGGCCTGGACAAATTCGTCACCACGCGGGTCGATCCCAACTTCGCCGCCGAGCTCGACAAACACAACGTCACCTATTCTGGGACGGCGCAGGACACCTGGCTCACCGACATCCTGTCGTGGGTGGTGCCGACCTTGATCTTTTTCGCCTTGTGGATGTTCGTCATCCGTCGCTTCGCCAACCAGCAAGGCATGGCCGGCGGCCTTCTCTCGATCGGCAAGAGCCGCGCCAAGGTCTATGTCGAGACCGACACCAAAGTGACCTTCGCCGACGTCGCCGGGGTCGACGAGGCCAAGGAGGAACTCAAGGAAGTCGTCGAATTCCTGCGCACGCCGAAGCAATACGGACGCCTGGGCGCCAGAATTCCCAAAGGTGTCCTGCTCGTCGGGCCGCCGGGAACCGGCAAGACTCTGCTCGCGCGCGCCGTCGCCGGCGAAGCGGGCGTCAAGTTCTTCTCCATCTCGGGGTCGGAATTCGTCGAGATGTTCGTCGGCGTCGGCGCGGCGCGCGTTCGCGATCTCTTCGAGGAGGCGCGCAAGGCGGCGCCGGCGATCATCTTCATCGACGAACTCGACGCCCTCGGGCGCGCCCGCGGCGCCTTTCCGATGGGCGGCAACGACGAAAAGGAACAGACGCTCAATCAGCTCCTGGTGGAGCTCGACGGCTTCGATCCGTCCATCGGGTTGATTCTGCTGGCGGCGACCAATCGGCCCGAGATTCTCGATCCGGCGCTGCTGCGCGCCGGCCGTTTCGATCGCCAGGTTCTCGTCGACCGGCCGGACAAGCGCGGCCGGATCGACATTCTCAACGTGCATTTCAAGCAGGCCAAGCTCGCCAGCGACGTCGATCCCGAGCAGATCGCGGCGCTGACAACCGGATTCACCGGAGCAGATTTGGCTAATCTCATCAATGAAGCCGCGCTGCTGGCGACGCGACGCGGCGCCGACCGCGTTCATCTCGAGGACTTCACCGCGGCGATCGAGCGCATCGTCGCCGGTCTCGAGAAGAAGAACCGCATCCTCAATCCGTTCGAGCACCGCGTCGTCGCCTATCACGAACTCGGTCACGCGATCGTCGCGATGGCGCTGCCCGATCAAGACCCGGTGCACAAGGTGTCGATCATCCCGCGCGGCATCGGCGCGCTCGGCTACACCATCCAAAGGCCGACCGAGGACCGTTTCCTGATGACTCAGGAGGAGTTGGAGAATCGCATGGCCGTGCTGCTCGGCGGGCGAGCGGCCGAAGCCGTGGTGTTTCGCCACTTGTCGACGGGCGCCGCGGACGATCTGGCCAAGGCGACCGACATCGCCCGTTCCATGGTCATGCGTTACGGCATGGACAAGCAGCTCGGGCACGTGACTTACGCACGCGAGAAGCAGACCATGCTCGGCATGCCGACGATGCCGGGGCCGAACGACGAGGCCTATAGCGAGGAGACCGAGCGGAGCATCGATCATGCCTTGCACGACCTCATGCAGCGCGCTTTCGATCGCGCGACGGCGATTCTGACGCGCAATCGCGACGTGCTGGAAAAGACGGCGCAGATCCTGTTGGAGAAGGAAACGCTCGAAAAGGGCGAGCTGGACGCCTTGCGCGCGCAGATTCGCCCCGAAGCGCCCGCCGAGACGCGCGCGAGCGCGCCGGCGCCGGCCACATGAGCGATGTCAGCCGGCGCGCGAAAGCAGTTTCGCAATCGCTCGAACCGCGGCGTGAAGCGGCGAGAACCGTTTGGAGGATGAAATGGCGCAGCACGCAGGCGCGCGCACGGAAACCGACAGTTTCGGGCCCATCGAGGTCCCCGCCGACAGGCTTTGGGGCGCGCAGACGCAGCGCTCCCTGGAGCATTTCCGGATCGGCGAAGAGCGCATGCCCTTGCCGCTCATCCACGCTCTCGGCCTCGTCAAGCAGGCCGCCGCGATCGTCAACGGCGAATTGGGGTTGCTGACGCCCGAGATCGCCCGCGCGATCGCGCAAGCCGCCGAAGAGGTCGCGAGCGGCGCGCGAGACCCGGAGTTTCCGCTCTCCTTGTGGCAGACCGGCTCGGGCACCCAGACGAACATGAACGTCAACGAAGTCGTCGCCAACCTGGCCAACGAGCGGCTCGGCGGGCGGCGAGGCGCGAAATCCCCGGTCCATCCCAACGACCACGTCAACCTCGGCCAGTCCTCGAACGACTCGTTCCCGACCGCGATGCACGTCGCAGCGATCCAAGAGCTCGACCGCGGCCTGCTGCCCGCGCTTTCCCGCCTGCATGGCGCCTTGCGCGAAAAGAGCGTCGCCTTTCATGACATCGTCAAGATCGGCCGCACCCATTTGCAGGACGCCACGCCCGTTCGTCTGGGGCAGGAATTCGCCGGCTACGCCGCGCAGGTCGAACTCGGACGGCGGCGCATCGAAACCGCGAGGCTCGGGCTGCACGCGCTCGCCCAGGGAGCGACCGCCGTGGGCACCGGCCTCAACGCGCATCCGCGTTTCGCGGAACTTTTCGCGCGGCAAATCGCTTCGCTCGCCAATCAGCCGTTCGAACCGGCGATCAACACGTTCGAGGCGATCGCCGCGCATGACGCGATGGTCTTCGCTCAGGGCGCCCTGACCAGCCTCGCCTCGGGCCTGTTCAAGATCGCCAGCGACATCCGCCTGCTCGGCTCCGGCCCGCGAGCGGGATTGGGCGAACTGCATCTGCCGGAGAACGAGCCCGGCTCCTCGATCATGCCGGGCAAGGTCAATCCGACGCAGGTCGAGGCGCTGTGCATGGTCTGCGTCCAAATCATCGGCAACGGGAGCATCGTCGCCTTCGCGGGCAGCCAGGGACATCTCGAGCTCAACGTGTTCAAGCCGCTGATCGCCAACGCCGTGTTGCAATCGATCCGCCTTCTCGGCGACGCCGCGGACAGCTTCACGAGGCATTGCGTCGCCGGCATTCAACCCGATCGCGAGCGAATTCGCGATCATCTCGAGAGATCGCTGATGCTGGTGACCGCGCTTACGCCAGCGATCGGCTACGATCGCGCGGCGAGCATAGCCAAGGCGGCCCACCGCAACGGCACGACGCTCAGAGAGGAAGCGCTGCGCGCCGGCTTCGTCGACGCAGAGACCTTCGATCGCCTGGTGCGGCCCGAGAGCATGGTCGGCCCGGCCTGACGTCGACCGTCCACGCGCGGGTTTCACCAAATCGCCCGACGAGCGTCGATCTGACGGCCAAATTCCCTGATAAGCGCGCACGTTCGCGATCCTTCGCGCCCGCCCGCGCGGCGAACGGCCGCGCGCCGACCCTACCGAAATCGCAGCGATCGCGGCGCCGGCGCGATGCTTTGCGTCGGTCGGTCATGCGGCGACGCGACCGAAAGGAGGAGGCTCGTGAGACTTGCAGAACGTGCGCAGGCGGCGTTCCTGAAGGAGTTTTTCGCGGCATTGGCTTTGTCGCTGCGCTACGCCTTGTTCAAAGACAAGCTGACGCTCAACTATCCCCACGAAAAGAGTCCGCTGTCGCCGCGCTTTCGCGGAGAACACGCGCTTCGGCGCTATCCCAACGGGGAAGAGCGGTGCATCGCCTGCCGGCTCTGCGAGGCGATATGCCCAGCGCAGGCGATCACCATCGAAGCCGGCCCGCGCCAGAACGATGGCACCTCGCGCACCACCCGCTACGACATCGACATGGTCAAATGCATCTATTGCGGCCTCTGCCAGGAGGCCTGCCCCGTCGACGCGATCGTCGAAGGCCCCAACTTCGAATTCGCCACCGAGACGCGCGAAGAGCTCCTCTATGACAAAGAGCGCCTCCTCGCCAACGGCGATCGCTGGGAGCGCGAAATCGCGAGAAACCTCTCCCTCGACGCCCGCTTTCGGTGAGGGCGGCGCCCGCCCCATGCGGATTGCCCGTGCGCTCTACCGTGACGACGGCGATTGATCGACGGACGCCTTCGCCGGCGCCGCGTCGCGCGCGCGCCCCGAAAGCCGATTGGCGAGGCGGTCGAGGTAGAGATAGATCACCAGCGTCGTGTACAGCGTGAGGAATTGCGAAACGATGAGGCCGCCGACCATGGCGACGCCGAGCGGTTGACGCAATTCGGACCCGGAGCCTGTGCCCAGCGCCAGCGGCAATCCCGCGATCAGCGCGCACATCGTCGTCATCATGATCGGGCGGAACCGTTGCAGGCACGCTTGATGGATCGCCTCGATCGGACTCCTGCCCTCCTTGCGCTCCGCCTCGAGCGCGAAATCGATCATCATGATCGCGTTCTTCTTGACGATGCCGATCAACAGAATGACGCCGATGATCGCGATCAGCGTGAGGTCCATGCGGAACGCCATCAGCGTGATCAGCGCGCCGACGCCCGCCGACGGCAACGCCGAAAGAATGGTGATCGGGTGGATGAAGCTCTCGTACAGCATCCCCAACACGACATAGACGACGACAATCGCGGCCGCGACCAGGATCGGCGTCGACGCCAGCGAAGCCTGAAACGCCTGCGCTGTGCCCTCGAAATCGCCGTGCAACGTCGAGGGCGCGCGCAATTGCGCCGACAACGCGCCGATGGCGTCGACGGCTTGGCTCAGCGCGGCGCCCGGCGCGAGGTTGAAGGACGGCGTCACCGACGGGAAGACGCCCTGATGATTGATCGTCAGCGGCTCGACCTTGTTGACGAAGTGGGCGACGGCCGAGAGCGGAATTTCGGCGCCGGCGCTGTTGGCGACATAGACGCTGGAGAGCGCCGTTGGACCGGTCTGGAATTTCGGCTGCACCTCAAGAATGACGTACGATTGTTGCGTCGCCGAGTAGATGGTCGCCACCTGCGCCTGGCCGAACGCGTCGTAAAGTGTGGCGTCGATCGCGCTCATCGACAGTCCGAGTTGCGAGGCGGCGTTGCGGTCGACCTGGACGACAATCTGCGGCGACGCGATCTGCTGGTCGGACGCCACGTCGGTGAGGATTTTCATGCCCTGCAATTTGCTCAGAAAGATCGGCGCCCAATGGTTGAGTTCGTCGGAATTGGTGTCGGTCATGGTGTACTGATATTCGGCCTGCTCCAGCCGCGCGCCGACCGTCACGTCCTGCCCCGCCTGCATATAGAATTTCGCGCCGACGACGCCGGCCACGTTCGGCCGCAGCCGGCGTATGACCTGTTGCACGGAGGCGCGCTGGCTGAAGGGCTTGAGCTGGATGAACATGCGCGCGGTGTTTTCGCTCGAATTGCCGCCGGTCGCGCCGGCGAAGCCGACAACACCCTGCACCGCCGGATCTCGCAAAATGATCTTCGTGATTTCGTGCTCGATATTGGCGATCGCGGCGAAGGAGGCGTCTTCGCGCGTTTGCGCGTCGCCGAAAATGAAACCGGTGTCTTGCTCAGGAAAAAATCCCTTCGGGATCGTCACGTAGAAGTATCCCGTCACCACGATCAGCGCGAGCGTGGAAAGCAGCGCCGGGCGCTGATGACGGAACACCCATTGCAACCCGCGGTCGTAGCCGTCGAGGGCGCGCCTGAAGAAGCGCTCCGAGCCCTGATTGAACCGGCCGGCGGGCCGCTCGCCCTCGCGGCGCAGGAGTCGCGCGCACATCGTCGGCGTCAGGCTGAGCGAGATCAAAGCCGAAACCACCACCGCGATGCTGACCGTCATCGCGAATTCGTGAAAGAGGCGACCGACGATTCCCGACATGAACAATAGCGGGATGAAGACCGCGGTCAGCGAGCAGGTGATCGAGACGATGGTGAAGCCAATTTGGCCGGAGCCTTTGAGCGCCGCCTCGAACGGCGGCTCGCCCATCTCGACGTAGCGCACGATGTTCTCGATCATCACGATCGCGTCGTCGACGACGAAACCGACCGAGATCGTCAGTGGCGTCGGAAGATCACGCCTCGTTCGCGGACTGGGCCGCCGGTCAGATGGAAATTTGGAGCGGCCGCATGGGCGCAAGGGAAGCCGCTATCGAAGCCCTGCTGCCGTTTGCCGCGGCGGCGATCGCCATGACCGGGTTCATGCTGGTGGCGAAGCTCGCCGGATAGAACGAGCGTCAATGCGCGGCGATCGGTCGGCCGCCGAGCGGGACACGGCCGAGCGTGAAGGCGATCGGGATCATGACGAGCGCGAGCGCCGCGATCGCGGCGAAGACGTCGATATACGAGAGATAGGCCGCCTGCTGGCCGATTTCCTGTCCGATCCAGGCGAGGGCCTTGCCGTGCGCGGCGGCGGCGGCGCCATGCGCCGCGAAATAATCCTGAGCCTGCTGGAGCGTTTGTTGATAGGCGAGCGACGAGGGCAGGACATGCGCGTCGAGTCTGGCCTGATGGAACTGTTCTCGCCGCGCCAGCAGCGTTTGCGTCATCGACACGCCGATGCTGCCGCCGAGATTGCGGGCGACATTGATCAGCGCGGAGGCGTGGCTAGAACGGTCCGGCGGCAAGCCGACATAGGAGTAGCTGGTGATCGGCAGAAAGAGCATCGGGATGCCGACCATCTGGTACGCTCGCGCGCTCGCAAACCATGCGAAGCCGACGTCCGGAGTGAGCGAAGTGAAATGATACATCGCAACAGCGACGATCGCCATCGCGACCGCCATCATCGTCCTCGGCTGGACGAACCCGCTCAGGCGACCCGCCAAGCCCATCGTCGCCAGCGCAGCGAAGCCGCCGGGCGCGAGCGCGAGCCCGGCCAGTTCCGCGGTGTAGCCGTAACTCTGCTGCAGGAGTTGCGGAACGAGTTGGGTCGAACTGAAGAGAACCATGCCGATCGTCAGCATGACGAACCAAGAAGTTCCAAATCGCCGTCGGCCGAGCAGGCCGACGTCGACGACCGGGTCGCTGCGCGTCAGCTCCCACGGAATCAACACTGCAAACGATAGGGCCGCGATCGCGGCGCAGGTTACGATCGCACCCGAGCTGAACCAGTCGTCCTCCTGCCCCTTGTCGAGGAAGATCTCGAGCGAGCCGAACGCGAGACCGAACAGCGCAAAGCCGAGCCAGTCGATGTGCAGGCCGCGGCGCAAGCGCATCGCCCGTTCGCGAATCAAGGTGCGCGGCTCGCTGACGAGAAGATGAACGAGCGCGAGCGACATCAGGCCGACCGGAACATTGATGAAGAAGATCCAATGCCAAGACGCGTTATCGGTGATGTAGCCGCCGAAAGTCGGCCCGAGCGTCGGCGCGACGATGACGGTCATGCCGTAAATCGCGAAAGCCTGGCCGCGTTTGGACGGCGGGAAGGTATCGGCGAGCATCGACTGTTCGCTCGGCGCCAGCCCGCCGCCGCCGAGGCACTGGAACACGCGCGCGACGATCAGCCAGGCGAGGTTCGGCGCCAGGCCGCACGCGAGCGAACTCGCGGTGAACAGCGCCACGCAGGTCATGTAGAAGCGCTTGCGTCCGACGACGTCGGACAGCCAGCCGCTCACCGGCAGGATCGCGGCGTTGGCCACGAGATAGCTGGTGAGCACCCAGGTGCTCTCGTCGACGCTTGTGGCGAGGCTGCCAGCGATATGCAACAGCGCGACGTTGGCGATCGAGGTGTCCAGCACCTCCATGAAGGTCGCGATCGAAACGACCGCCGCAATCACCCACGGATTGCGCGCTCCAGCCGCCGAGCGGTCGCGCGTCCAACCCGCGTCGGCGTCTTGCGCGCTCACTTCACCCTCACCGAGGGAACAACCGACATGCCCGGACCGATCACGACGTCCGGCGGGTTGTCGAAGACGATCTTCACGGGAACCCGCTGCACCACCTTCACGTAATTGCCGGTGGCGTTCTCCGCCGGCAGCAGGCTGAAGGCCGTGCCGCTGCCCGCCTGGACGCTGTCGACCCGCCCCGGGAAAGTCCGGCCGTAGGCATCGATCTCGATTTCGACCGGCTGGCCCGGCCGAATCGAAGCGAGCTGCGTCTCCTTGAAATTCGCCGTCACCCAAAGGTAAGTCGGGACGAGGATCATCAGCGTCTGGCCCGTCGCCGCGAAAGCGCCCTTGGCGGCAGTCAGCGCAGTGACGCGGCCCTCCACCGGCGCGGTGAGCGTGACCCGCGACAGGTTGACCGAGGCGTGCTCGCTCTGGGCTTGAGCCTGCTTGACCTGCGCCTCGTCGCTGACTTGCAGCGCTCGCAAGACTCCGAGCTGCTTCGCCGCCTGCAATTCCACCAGCTTCGCCGCGTCCAGCGCCGCCTGTTTCTCGCGCAGGTCGGATTCGGCTTGCTGGGCGGCCTGGACGGTTCCCGCGCCGCGCTTGAGAAGATCCTGAGCCCGCGCATTTTCCTGCTGCGAGAAAGTCAGCGCCGCTTCGGCTTCCGCCGTCAGCTTTGCCGTCTGCTCGATCACCGCCTGCTGGGTTGCAACCTGCGCGACGACGTTGGCGACGTCCGCCTGCTGCTCGGCGACTTTGCCCTGGGCCTGGGCGACAGCGGCCGCATAGTCGCGGTCGTCGATCCGCGCGAGCACGGCGCCTGCCGGCACGAGCTCATTGTCGGTCACCGGGACTTCGACGATCTGGCCGGGAACCAGCGCGCTGACGTCGACCGGACGTCCGTCGATGAACGCGTCGTCGGTGGTCTCGTAATTTTGCGTCTGCAGCCACCAGGCCACCGCCGCGATGATCGCCGCAGTGGCGAGCAGCGCCAAGAGCGCCAGGCCAAGCGGACGTCGAAGCCGCGATGGCGGCGCGCTCGGCTGTTCGACGCGAGCGTTCTCCATCTCCCCTGGAGCGAGCTCGCGTTTATCCCGCTCGTGTCGTGGAAGGTCCCGCAGATTCATTGCGCGCCGTCGAGCTCTGTAAGCGAATGAACAAACGGGAAAGCGCGGTGCGCGCCTTCCCACGCGAACCGCGCCTTCTCGCGGCGCCGCGCGACCGCATGGCGCTGCGCCTCGCTACTCCTCCTCGGGACTTTGGCGCCAGTGTGGGCGGCGCAAGGTCTTCTCTTTCAGGCCAACCCATTTAGGCCGCTCTTTAGAACGCCTACAAGATAAACCGGTCATTTCTATGGTCCCGCGGGGCGACCTCTCGCCAGGTCGCTACAGCGTGAACGCCTCGCCCAATGCCGGGATCTCGACCTGCGTATCGACGAGCTTGCCGGCGAAGCCGCGCATCGCCTCTTCCTCGCCGTGCACCAGAAACGTGCGGCTCGCGCGCGCTTTTCTCTGCCAGGCGAGCAGCTCCGCCTGATCCGCGTGAGCGGAAAAGCCGTTGATGGTGTGGATCCGGGCTCTGACCGAAATCCGTTCGCCGAAGATGGTCACCTCCTCGGCCCCGTCGATGATCTGGCGCGCCAACGTGCCGGCGGCGGCGAAGCCGACGAAGATGACGCTCGAATCCGCGCGCCACAGGTTGTGCCTGAGGTGGTGGCGGATGCGCCCGCCCGCGCACATGCCGGAACCCGCCATGATCACTGCGCCGCCGCCGATCCGGTTGAGCGCGATCGAATCGGAGGTCTCGCGGGTGAAATGCAGTCCCGGCGGATGGAAAGGATCTTTGCCTTCGCGGAACAGCTCGGCGATTTCGGGCTCGTAACATTCGGGGTGGCGCTCGAAGATGTCCGTCGCCGAGATCGCCATCGGCGAGTCGAGAAACACCTGCATCGAGGGGGGCAACTTGTTCTCTTCGACCCCTTGGCGCAGGTAGTAGAGCAGCTCCTGCGCGCGCTCCAAGGCGAAGGTCGGGATGATGACGTTGCCGCCTCGCTGGTGGGCCTCGGCGATCGCGCCGTAGAGTTCGTCGACCGATTGCTGAAGCGACTTGTGCAGGCGGTCGGCGTAGGTGGTCTCCATCACCACGACGTCGGCGCGGGGCGGATCGGCGGGATCGCGCAGCAACGGCCGGCCGGCGTTGCCGAGATCGCCGGAGAACAGCGCGCGACGCCGCAGCCCGCCCTCCTCGATTTCGAGCAGGACGCTCGCCGATCCCAGGATATGCCTGGCGTCGACGAATGTCGCTTTGACGCCGGGGACGAGGTCGATCGCCTCGCCGTAGGCGGCGTTTCGCCCGAAGCAATCGAACGCGTTCAACGCGTCGAGGATGGAATAGAGCGGTTGGTCGGGCGGAATTTGGCCGTGACGTCGCAGCGCTTTTCGCGATCGATAGCGCGCCTCTTCCTCTTGCAGATGCGCAGCGTCGAGCAGCACCAGGCGGGTCAGCTCGCGCGAGGCCGCCGTCGTGACGATCTCGCCGCGAAATCCTCGCTTGAACAAGAGCGGGATGCGCCCGCAATGGTCCAAGTGCGCGTGGGTCAGCAGCAAGACGTCAATTGCGGTCGGATCGAAGCCGAACGGACCGGCGTTTTCCTCCTCGATCTGGCGCCCGCCCTGATAGAGCCCGCAATCGACCAAGATCCGGCGACCGCGTGCCTCGACGAGATGACAAGACCCGGTTACGCCGCGATCGGCGCCATGAAAGGACAGTTTCACAAAGGCTCCTTTGCGAGTCGCGAACGCGCCAGGCGCTTTCATCTCCCGGCGGCCATCGGCGATCAAGGACGCTGATCAGCGCCGGCTTTTTGCTCTTGGTCAAGCGGCGTTCGAGCCGAGCCGCTATGCTTTTGCTGCGGCGATATCTGTGGAGGAGATCATGAAAACATTGCGTTACGCAGCGGCGGTGGTTGGCGCGCTTTCCGCGGTTGGAGGGTTGGCCATCGTTGCGTCGACGCCCGCCGAGGCTTGGTATTGTTCGGCGCGCGGTTCGACCGGCGCCACCGGGTGGGGCACTTCCGCCAATCTCGGCTACGCAAAGACCATCGCCTTGCGAGAATGCGCCGTGCGCACGCCGCGCGGCGCCACGTGCTACATCATGTATTGCAGGTAAGTGCGACGACGAAACGTCGCCAGCAATTCGCAACCTCGCCCCCGGGCGCTTTGCCCGGGGGTTTTTCTTCGGCGTGCGTCGCGGCCTCTCTCCTCGGCGCCGCTCGGCCGCAGCGACACGCGAAAAGGACGGATTCGACCTCGTCGTCGCGGGCGCCGCGCGCCCGTCTTCTTCGCGCTGCGACAAATTGTCCGCGGGCGCGAATTCACTCGCCGGTCGCGCGATCGCCGCGACCGCGAACGATCCGACGCGCCCGCCCGGAGCCGGACGGCGAGCGCGGTTTACGCAGTGAAACCACTGACGAAATACGCCTGTTCTGTCGTCGCGAATCAGAATAGATATGTCAAACTTTTCGGAAGACGCACTCGAAGACTTATCTTAAACTCGATTAACCATTCTGCCACGCTTGCGCTCTATGTTCCCAACGGTGTGTAACCAGTGTGGGAAATGTTCGTGATCAAACCGGCCGCCGCCGTCGCCGCCAACGGCTTGATAACCTACGCTAATGCGACGAGTCCGCGCGAATCGACGGCGCGAATCGTCGCGCTGACGCCGCTGCGCCCGCGTGCGCTGTTCGTCACCTCCGAGATGGGCGATTTCGTGCAAACCGGCGGTCTCGGCGCCGTCTCCGCCGCGTTGCCGCGCGCGCTGAGGCGACACGGCGACGTCCGCGTTCTGTTGCCCGGCTATCGGCAGGTGCTCGACCGCGCCCAGACGATGGACATCGTCGCGCACTTACCCGGCGCCTACGGCGTCCCGCCCTGCTCGATCGGCATGACGACGCTCGCCGATGGCCTGATCGTCTATGTCGTTCTGTGCGACGAGCTTTTTAGACGAGACGGCTCCCCTTACGCCGACACGCGGGGGGCCGACTT
>JBEKFO010000047.1:0-15157 GCA_050013275.1 Roseiarcus sp.
CGCCGCAGAAGATGCGGAACAGGGTCGTATAGCGGATCTCCGGCGTCGCCGAACGTTTCACCTGCTTGTGTTGGCTGACGAGATAGCCGAGCGACGCCGCGAGCGAGGCGAAACCCCGGATCGCGTCCTCGGGGATTTGCGCCAGCAATTGATCCTTAAGCGTCAGCGAGGCGGCGGCCGATTCCGCATAGAGGCGCTTGATGATCGGGCTGCTGGCGTCACCCGCGCCGTCGGACACCTCATGAACGCCGTAGACGAACTCGCCCTCAGCGTCAGCGCCGTAGACCGTCGCCGTCATGTTCAGGCTCGAGGACAGCACCTCCGCCGCCCTGCGCGCGGCGGCGGCGCCCTGCGCTGGACGCTCCTCCACGACTTTCTTGCCAGCGATCTCCGAGGTGCAGCGCACCATGAATTTCTGTCCCTTGGACGTGCGCTTTTGTTCGACCTTGAACCACATGCCCCGACCCTCCACTCGAATCTGACAAGTCGCGCGAAAAGCTGCGCGGCGCCCCTTTTTGTACATGTTTTGTTCCGCTTTTAAAGCGACATTTGTAAGTTTCCATAGGGACCGGCCAATCCGCGCGGGTTGAATTCATATAAAGATATGTTTATTTAGTTATGCCAGATCGCCGCGAGCCCGAGCCGCCCCATGAGCGTTGAACCCCTTGACCTGTTCGAGCCTGCTACGGCCCCGCAAGGCGACGTCGCGCGCGCGCTCGCCGAGGCCGCGCGCGAGCGCATTCTCATCCTCGATGGGGCGATGGGGACGCAGATCCAAGACCTCGCCCTCGAGGAGGGCCATTTCCGCGGCGAGCGTTTCGTCGGCTGCGAATGCCACCTCAAGGGCGACAACGACCTTCTCACCCTCACCCAGCCGCAGGCGATCGAGGACATCCACTTCGCCTACGCGATGGCCGGCGCGGACATCCTGGAGACCAACACCTTTTCTTCGACGCGAATCGCGCAGGCCGACTACGGCATGCAGGAGGTCGTCTACGAGCTGAACCGCGACGGCGCCCGGCTCGCGCGCCGCGCGGCGCTGAAGGCGGAGCGCCTCGACGGCAGGCGCCGCTTCGTCGCCGGCGCGCTCGGCCCGACCAACCGCACCGCGTCGATCTCGCCCGACGTCAACAACCCCGGCTTTCGCGCCGTCACCTTCGACGCGCTGCGCGAGGCTTACGCCGAGCAGATCGCCGGCCTGATCGACGGCGGCGCCGACATCATCCTGATCGAGACGATCTTCGACACGCTCAACGCCAAGGCGGCGGTGTTCGCGTGCGAGGAGGTTTTCGCCGCGCGTGGGGCTCGCCTGCCGCTGATGATCTCCGGCACCATCACCGACCGTTCCGGGCGCACGTTGTCGGGGCAGACGCCGACCGCGTTCTGGCATTCCCTGCGCCACGCCCGGCCCTTCACCATCGGGCTCAATTGCGCGCTCGGCGCCAGCGCGATGCGAGAACACCTCGAAGAAATATCCGGCGTCGCCGACGCCTTCGTTTGCGCCTATCCCAACGCCGGCCTGCCCAACGAATTCGGCCTCTACGACGAGACGCCGGACGAGATGGCGGCCCAGATCGCCGGCTTCGCCCGCGACGGGCTCGTCAATGTCGTCGGCGGTTGCTGCGGCACCAGCCCCGCGCACATCAAGGCGATCGCCGACGCCGTGCGCGGCGTCACACCCCGCGTCCCGCCGCGTTTCGCCCCGCTGATGCGCCTTTCCGGCCTCGAGCCGCTGACGCTGACCAAGGACATTCCCTTCGTCAATGTCGGCGAGCGCACCAACGTCACCGGCTCGGCCAAGTTCCGCAAGCTTGTCACGGCGGGCGACTACACCGGCGCGCTCGCCGTCGCGCGCGACCAGGTCGCCAACGGCGCGCAGATCATCGACGTCAACATGGACGAGGGGCTGATCGACTCCGGGCGCGCGATGGTCGAGTTCCTCAATCTCGTCGCCGCCGAGCCCGACATCGCGCGCGTGCCCGTCATGATCGACTCCTCGAAATTCGCGGTGATCGAGGCGGGCTTGAAGTGCGTGCAGGGCAAGGGGCTGGTCAATTCGATCTCGATGAAGGAGGGCGAAGCCGAATTCCTGCGCCAGGCGCGGCTGGTGCGCGCCTACGGCGCGGCGGTCGTCGTCATGGCGTTCGACGAACAGGGCCAGGCCGACACGCTGGAGCGAAAGGTGAGCATCTGCGCGCGCGCCTATAAGCTGCTCACCGAAGAGGCCGGCTTCCCGCCCGAGGACATCGTCTTCGACCCCAACGTCTTCGCCATCGCCACCGGCATCGAGGAGCACAACGGCTACGGCGTCGCCTTCATCGAAGCGGCGCGGCAAATCCGCGCGAACCTTCCGCACGTCCATATTTCCGGCGGCGTCTCGAATCTCTCTTTCTCGTTCCGCGGCAACGAGCCGGTGCGCGAAGCGATGCACGCGGCGTTCCTCTATCACGCCATTCAGGCCGGCATGGACATGGGCATCGTCAACGCCGGCCAACTCGCGGTCTACGAGACAATCGACCCGGAGTTGCGCGAAGCGTGCGAGGACGCGGTGCTCAACCGGCGCGCCGACGCGACCGAGCGGCTGCTGCTCCTCGCCGAGCGCTATCGCGGCGGCGCGGCCAAGGAAGGCAAGGCGCAGGACTTGAGCTGGCGCGATCAGCCGGTCGACAAACGCATCGCCCATGCGCTGGTCAACGGCATTACCGACTACATCGACGCCGACACCGAGGAAGCGCGCCTCGCGGCGGCGCGGCCGCTGCACGTCATCGAAGGGCCGCTGATGGCGGGGATGAACGTCGTCGGCGACCTGTTCGGCGCGGGCAAGATGTTCCTGCCGCAGGTCGTCAAGTCGGCGCGGGTGATGAAGCAGGCGGTGGCGCTGCTGCTGCCCTACATGGAGGCTGAAAAGCTCGCCAACGGCGGCGGCGGCGGGCGGCAGAGCGCCGGCACGATCCTGATGGCGACCGTCAAGGGCGACGTCCACGACATCGGCAAGAACATCGTCGGCGTCGTGCTGGCGTGCAACAACTACGAGATCATCGATCTCGGCGTGATGACGCCGGCCTCGAAGATCCTCGCCGTCGCGCGCGAGCGCAAGGTCGACGTCATCGGCCTTTCCGGCCTGATCACGCCCTCGCTCGACGAAATGGCGCATGTCGCCGCCGAGCTGGAGCGCGAAGGTTTCGACATTCCGCTGATGATCGGCGGCGCGACCACCAGCCGCGTGCATACCGCGGTGAAGATCCACCCGAAATACGCGCGCGGCCAGACCGTCCACGTCAACGACGCGAGCCGCGCGGTCGGCGTCGTCGGCGCGCTGCTGTCGCCGGAGACGAAGGCCGATTACGTCGCGTCCCTGCGCACCGAATATCGCCGAATCGCCGACGCGCACGCGCGCGGCGAAGCCGACAAGGCGCGCCTGTCGCTGGAAAAGGCGCGCGCCAACGCGCCGAAAATCGACTGGGCGTCGTATCAGCCGCCGAAGCCGAGCTTCCTCGGCGCGCGGGTCATCGAGAACTGGGACCTCGCCGATCTCGCGCGCTACATCGATTGGACGCCGTTCTTCCAGACCTGGGAGCTCAAGGGCCGCTACCCCGCCATTCTCGACGACGAGAAACAGGGCCACGCTGCGCGGCAATTGTTCGACGACGCGCAGGCGATGCTCAAACGCATCGTCGCCGAGAAATGGTTCACGCCCAAGGCGGTGGTCGGCTTCTGGCCCGCCGCGCGCGTCGACGACGACATCCGCCTGTTCGCCGACGAGAACCGCCAGGCCAGCCTGGAGACGCTGTTCACGCTGCGCCAGCAACTGTCGAAGCGCGACGGGCGGCCCAATGTCGCGCTCGCCGATTTCGTCGCGCCGATCGAGGGCGCCAAGTGCGACTATGTCGGCGCCTTCGTGGTGACGAGCGGCCTCGAGGAGGACGCCATCGCCAAGCGCTTCGCGCTCGCCAACGACGACTATTCCTCGATCCTCACCAAGGCGCTCGCCGACCGCTTCGCCGAAGCGTTGGCCGAGGCGCTGCACGCGCGCGTGCGCCGCGAGCTATGGGGCTATGCGCCGGACGAAGCGTTCGCGCCCGATGAGCTGATCGCCGAGCCCTATCGCGGCATCCGCCCGGCGCCCGGCTATCCCGCCCAACCCGACCACACGGAGAAGGCGACGATCTTCCGCCTGCTCGACGCGGAAAGCCTCATCGGCGTCAAGCTCACCGAGAGCTTCGCGATGTGGCCGGGCGCCTCGGTCAGCGGCCTCTATCTCGCCCACCCCGACGCGCATTACTTCGGCGTCGCGAAGGTCGAGCGCGACCAGGTCGAGGACTACGCCGCGCGCAAGGGCATGGCGGTTCGCGAAGTCGAGCGCTGGCTCGGGCCAATCCTCGCGTATACGCCGAGCGCGGCTGCGGCGGCGGAGTAGCGGCATCCGCAAAATTGAAGGGCGCGAACCCCTCCCCCCTTCGCGGGGGAAGGTGGCCGGCGGAGCCGGCCGGATGAGGGGGATCGCGCGCAAGCGCGATGGCTCTCGAAGTTCAACGTACGAAGCAATTGCAACGCATGAACTGACAGTTGCGCGAATTCACTGAGCTATCGCAAATTGACGGGCGCTCGTCGAAGCCGTCTCGCTTCGCTCGACCCCCTCATCCGTCATGGCTTCGCCATGACACCTTCCCCCGCAAGGGGGGAAGGGCCGCGTCCCTTCGATTTAGCCGATGCGCGTGGCGCCGCCTCGTCGAGCCAGACTTCGACGGCGCCGCGGCCGCTCTCCTGCAAGCGCTGGAGAAAGGCCCAGCCGAGGTTTCCCGCGCTCTCGTTGGCGAGCCCCTCGTACTCGTCCTGCGCCGAGATGCGGCCGACGCGAAGCCGACGCAGCTTCGGCGTCGCGCCGAGGATCATGCCGTACTTGAGCGCTTCGAGTTCGGAGTTCAGCGTCGCGTTGAAATGAATCTGCTCCAGCCGCTTGGCGATGTCCCGCGGCGTCTTGGGCAGGCGGTCGGTCGAATTCGGCGTCACCTGCACGATCATGAGATGGTCGGCCTTGGAGGCGAGCGCGAGCGGAACGAGCGGCGGATTGGCGGCGTAGCCGCCGTCCCAATAGGATTCGCCGCCGATCTCGATCGTGTGATGCAGCAGCGGCAGGCAGGCCGAGGCGAGCACCGCATCGACCGTCAACTCGCCGTTGGTGAACACCCTGAGCTTGCCGTCGCGCACCCTTGTGGCGCCGATCAGCAGCTTGATCGGCGAGCGCGCGCGAAGCGAAGCGAAGTCGACCTCCGCGATCAGCGCCTCGCGCAACGGGTTGAGGTTGAACGGATTGAACTGATAGGGCGACAGCGAGCGCGCGACGAGGCCGAAGCCCGCGCCCAAAGGCGAAGCGGAAAGCGAGGCGCTGGGCAGGAACGCCGCCGCCACGCTCATGCGCTTCCAGAACCGTTCGAGCCGCGCCTTGGCCTCCTCGCGCCCGCCCGCGATCAGCCCCGAGGCGACGAGCACGGCGTTGACCGCGCCGGCGCTCGATCCGCTGATGGCGTCGAACGTGACCGCGCGCTCTTCGAGCAGCCGGTCGAGCACGCCCCAGGTGAAGGCTCCGAACGAGCCGCCGCCTTGCAGCGCGAGAGAAAGCCGCGGCGGCGGCCATTGCGGCGCGCTCTCGCCCAATCCGACGAAGGCGAGGGCCCTGTTGATGGCGTTCATGGCTGGCGCCTTCCTGTTGCTCAAGACCCGTAGCGCATAATTGTGCACTGCAACATAGGCTTTCAAGCGACGGCGGCGGCGAATCCCGCTTCGCGCGCGCCGCGCGCCGGGCGATAATGGCGGCGCGAAACCTTCGGCGGGCGCGGCAAGCCTATGATTTCAGCCGTTCTCTTCGACATGAACGACGTCCTCTGCCGCTACGACCGCGACGCGCGGATCGCATGGCTCGCGCGCGCCAGCGGCAAGACGCCGCCCTTCGTCGAGGCCGCGATCTGGGGATCGGGCTACGAGGACTCCGGCGATTCGGGCGCGATGGACGCCGAAGCCTACCTCGCCGGCTTCGCCGAGCGCCTGGGTTTTGCGTTGACGCGCGACCAATGGGTCGAAGCGCTGCGGTCGTCGGTGACGCCGATCCCTCGAGCGCTCGCGCTCGCCGCGACCGTCGCGGGCGAAGCGCGGGTCGCCGCGCTGACCAACAACAATCTCCTGGTGGCGCGCGAGATCGATCGCGTCTTTCCCGAGCTGCGGCCGATCTTCGGCAATCGTTTCTTCGTTTCGGCCGAGTTTCGCGCCCGCAAGCCCGACCCCGAGGCCTACATCCGCTGCCTCGCCCGCTTCGGCGCGGCGCCCGAGGCGACGCTGTTCGTCGACGACAGCGCGAAGAACGTCGCCGGCGCCGAGCGCGCCGGCCTCAAGGCGCATCTCTACACCGGCGTCGACACGCTCGCGGCGGCGCTGCGGCGCGAGGGCTTGCTGCGGACGGGAGCATGAAAAGCCGGCGGAGTCGCCGGCCGTCGTCGCGCGCTGCCTCGCGGCGACGGCATAGGCCTGAAACGCCTTAAACATTGTGCGTCGCGCCAAAAGCGTGCAGTTTGAGCGGCAGCGTCGCAACGGTCTGGGGAGGGTTCCGATGAGGACGTTACGCTCTAGCGCCACGGGTCGGGTCGTGCGGCTGTTCTCGCCGGCGGCGTTCGCAGCCTCGGCGGTTCTCGCAGCCGGAGCCGCGATGGCGCAGCCGGCGCCGACGCTGACGCCGACGCAACCGCCGCCGCCGCCGTCGACGACGTACAAATCACTGATGGACAAAGGGTTCGAGATCAAGAACATCCTCTATCTCTCGGACACCGCCTCCACGCGTCTGGCGACCGCCGTACAGCCGGAAACGGTCATGGTCACCCTCCAGAAGGGCCCGGTCACGGCGGCATGCTGGATCGATCTCGCCGACTGGCAGCGGCAAACCGTCGGCAATCTCACCTGCAACGTCATGCAATGACGGCGGCGGTTCAATTAGGGTGAAACCCGCGCTGGGGCGCCCGCGAGCCGGAGAAGGGACGCCGCGCCGTCATTACCGGACGACGTCGAAACTCTGGCTCGCCAGCTTGCGCTCGCCGACCCACAACTCGATCGTCCAGGTCCCGGGAACCAGCTCCCAGGCGCTTTCCAACCTGTACCCCTCGTAGGTGACCGAACCGACGCGGTGGGGGGAGAAGTACACGTCCTCGGTCAGCGTCTTGCCCGTCGTCGGGTTGGTCAGGCCCGGCGCGGGGAAGCGGGTGACCTTTTTCACCGCCACCACGGCGCCGCTTCTGCCGACGACGCGAAACCTTAGGCCGAACTCGACGCCGAGCCGCGCCGGCACGACCCGCGTCTTCGTCTGCAGCCGCAGGCCGGCAAGGAGCTTTTGATCGCCGGTCGCGGTCGACGGCGCCGCGACGGCCCGTTGGATCTGCCCCACATAGAGGCCGAAATCGGCGACGTCGATGCGCTCGGCCGCGCCGTCGTCGGCTTGCGTCGCGAAGGGCGCGGCGGCGGCCGGGGGCGGCGCGGCGTTCGCCGGCTTGATCGCGCCGCTCGCGTCGTAGAGCACGCCGGGGCCGTCGCGCCGGCCGTCGCGGAACGTTCCGACCCAACGCTCGCCGTTGGGATAGAAGTAGACGCCCTGCCCGTTCCATTTGCCGTCGACGAACGGCCCGACGTAGCGCTCGCCGTTGGCGAAGGTGTAGACGCCCTGCCCGCTCCACGCGCCGTTGTGGAACGCGCCGACATAGGATTCGCCGTTGGCGAAGGTGAGGGCGCCCTGGCCGTCGTACTGGCCGCTGCGGAATTCGCCGACGTAGCGATTGCCGTTGGGATAGACGACGCTTCCCACGCAATCGGTCCACACCGACTGCGGGTCGCTCGGACAGGGCGGCGGCGGCGTCCCAGCGCCGGCGGCCCCTGGAATCGCGCAAGCCGCGGCGAGCAGCGCCGCGCCGAGCCGAACAAACCCTTTCGCCACCCCGCCCGCCTTCCCCAGAGAATCGCCGCCCGTCGCGCCCGACCCTATCCCCCGCCCGCCAAGACGCAAGCCGCGCCCAAAATGTCGCAGAGCGCGCGCGGCGGGGCGAGCGAGGCTGGCGGCGCGGAACTATCGATGGTCGCGCCTGCCGTCGCCGTGCTCGCCGTCAACTCGCGGCGAATGCGAAGCCTTCGTCCGCGGAGGGCCGAAGCGAAGCGCAGGAGCGGCGCAGCCGCTCGACGGCGACGGGGCGGCGCGGCGCGGCGGAATCGGGGGTTTCACGGCGATCGCCGGCGCCCGACGCCGCGGAGCGTCAGTCTGGGTCCGCAGAGCCCGACTTCAACGCCTTGGGCGCCATTTTCCGTCCCTTCGGCGCGCGATCGGCGGCAGCGAGCTTGGGGAAGCGCTTCAAACCGCTTTAAACCGGTCCATGAGGTCCTGTCACCGAATTATTTTTTTGGTGACACGCCCTTCTTTCCCTATTTGCTTCACCCCTCGCCGCGCGCCTTCGGCTTGCGCCCGCGCTTGGCGGGGGCGACGGCGCGGCCGAGGCGGCGCTCGATTTCCGCCACGAACTCCGGCGAGCCGAGCGGACGGCCGATCGTTTCGCTGCGTCGCAAGCCGACGAAGGCGGCCTCGTCGGGTTCGGCGTCGATCAGGTCGGCGAAATGCGGCGCGCGCTCGAGCAGCGGGCGGACCTCGACCAGCGCGTCGTCGCGGCCGGCAAGGTGCGCCCGCACGCTCGAATGCGGCCAGTCCTCAGCCCGCTCGACCAACCGCGCGCGCACCGGATTGAGCGCGACGTAGCGCGCGGCGGCCATCAGATGATCCTCGTCCATCGCCACCGAGCCGAAGCGGCCCTGAAACAAATGCCCGGTCTGGCGCGCCCGCACGTTGAAATAGCCGGCGTAGAGCCGGTGCGCGCGCGACAGCGCGAGCGCCATGCCGGCGGCGTCGGACGGCGTCAGGATGAGATGGACGTGATTGGGCATCAGGCAATAGGCCCAGACGGCGACGCCGAACTTGCGGCACGACTGGGCGAGCCAATCGCGATAGAGCGCATAGTCCTGCGGCCCGAGGAACACCCGCTCGCCGCGGTTGCCGCGCTGGGTGACGTGGTGCGGGACGCCGGGAACGACGATGCGGGCGATGCGGGTCATTGGGTAAACGTAGCACGGGGTGAGGAAAAGGGGAAATGAGGGCGTGTCACCGTAATGCACCGTAATGACCGTAATGCGAGGAACACCCGTTCGCCGCGATTGCCGCGCTGGGTGACGTGGTGCGGGACGCCGGGAACGACGATGCGGGCGATGCGGGTCATTGGGCAAACCTAGCACGGGGTGAGGAAAAGGGGAAATGAGGGCGTGTCACTGTAACGCGTAATGGGGCGTGTCACCGTAATGCGAATCCGTAATATTATTGAGGTGCGTACAAGCCAGCACGAGATAGAAAGTAATCGAATGCAGCCATGTCCCGCGCAACTAATTGTTTTTGCGCGTCCAATGTTTGATTATTAGGTGACGTTTTGACATCTCCAGACTGCTTCAGCTCGCCCGGTGAAAAAAGCACCGGTCCGGCAACAGTCGGGAGACTATCATAAGCATCCAAAAAACTATCCGTCGGGGTCGTACTGGTGTTCATTGCAGTAACAACTGCTTGCCGATATCGCTCAAAAAGCTCAGCAGGCAAGTTATCCTTCGACGGGTCAGTCATGTCTAGCGCGGCATTAACGGTCCGACGATACGTCGCTACTGCGTCAAAAACCGCCGTCACGTCGAAATGAGTGGAGGCAGGGGTTGATTGGGATGCTGAGAGGCTGGCCTCTGAAACCAAGGTAAGAATGCTATCGCCGGCAGTTGCAAAGGCGCTCATTGTTGAAGCAATGGCCTGTGCCTGCGCTTGCGAGAACCTGTGTACCAACCGCCACGTGTCACCGCCAGCCTTGGTCCCGTCAACCGCGTTGCCGTCCACCCGGCCGCCATCGGGAATAAAGTACCATCCGCAAATATCTATTTTATCGTAATCGCCATAACTATCTGTGTGGTTTACAGCGAAACTGTATTTGGTTCCGACGAAGTCAAGAAAAACAAAGTCTTTCTCACTCATGGCGTCTTGCATTTTCAACGCCCCAACGTCGCGGCCGGCGTTGATCGCTTTCTCGACGTGGTAATTCCACGACGCTTGGCACGCTTTGATGCGTATGAATTCAACGGCGCTCTCCTCCACCTTTACCGGTCTAGCTGCGGAGACCGCTGCGGGTTCTGGAGCAATAACTGTTTGAGGCGGTTTCCATAATTGCACGGCCCCGGTAATGGTTACTATGACGCAAGCGGCGCCAACAGCCGGATAGATCAGAAACCGCCACGAGGGTCCTGTGTCGTGGCCCCTCTTGCTCAAACGTTTGGCCGGATGTAACCGGACGCTTTCAGGCGCTGTGGGTGGTTGAGTAGAGCGTAAAACTGGGGGTTCCGCTGACGACGCTATCGGCTCCGACCCAGCCTCTCTTGACGAGGAAGCGGTCGCGTCCATGATCTCAGTCTCGTCCACGGCGAGCGACTCCGAGAAATTGCCAGGATCGCCGGGCGACGCCTGCGATTGACGCGGGGCGGGATCGACATTCGGGAGCGACTTGGGGTCTTCTTCCTCCGCAGCAGTTCGAGACAAGGTTACGACCGCACCCGTGTTTTCCTCCGTGAGCTTATCGAAATCAGAGATTCGATCAGGTTCGACCTGCGAGGCGAGGTCGTGCCGCTCTGCAAGATGGAGAGTGCGAATGGTGTCCTGGCCCCGGTGGTCATTTGGGGCAGACGGCGGAGATTGCCTCGACCGCGTGTCATTCGACCCGATTAGTTGCTTAACCGCGTCGGCCAGGCGCGCTAAGTGCTGTTCGAATGGCGGTGTAAAGGCATCCAGCCATTGGGGGGCGCTAATAAAATATTCGAGCGCGTCGCTTGGCTTAACATCTTCTAGTCGAAGTGGCAGGACTGGAATACCCTTGTTGATCGCCCGCTCGACTTCGCGTTCAATCTGCGGAGACGTATTCGCATTACGGGAGAACACGAGCAACATAATCTGCGCCCCATTGATGGCGCTAACGATCGATGTCGCCCAGCCAATGCCGGGCACAATGTCCCTTGGAGCCATCCAGACTCGAATGCCGTGGCGCTCAAGCGCGTCGCAAGCTGCATCCGCCGCCAACTTGTCCTTGGACGAATAGCTTAGAAAAACATCATGGGCCACGAGATAAGACCGGTTCGAAAAAGGGACTGTGTTCGCATCTATGACGCTGTAGCGCGCAGTTACAAGATCGCCGATCTTGCGGAGGCCCGCAATGGGTTGCATCAAGAATTACGGTGACGCCCGCTTGAACTGCGCCCCTTGTCTGAGACAAATAATTTGAGTGACAGGTCTTTGGTGGCGCCCTTTCAGACGGTCTCGAGTTGGCGGAGTTCGTTCTCGAACTCAACCGGGGGTTTATATCCGAGGGCGGAGTGGAGCCGGCCGCGGTTATAGATTGTTTCGAGGAAGGCGCCGATGCGTTGGCGGGCGTCTTGGAGCGAGACGTAGGTCTTGCTGTTGACCTCCTCGTCTTTGGCATAACGGTGACGCCGGCTCAATTCCCTATTTTCCCCTCGCCCTACCCGATCGTCATCAAGCTCGCATTCCCGCCCGCCGCCGTCGTGTTGATGCAGATCGAGCGCTCGGCGACGAGGAAGTCCAGCGGCGCCGGGTCGCCGCGGCGCAACGCCTCGGCGGAATAGCGGAACACGCCCGCGATCGGGCCTGGGCGGGCGGCC
This sequence comes from Roseiarcus sp., assembly GCA_050013275.1. GTDB lineage: Bacteria > Pseudomonadota > Alphaproteobacteria > Rhizobiales > Beijerinckiaceae > Roseiarcus. The sequence goes on from JBEKFO010000047.1 coordinate 11,767, forward strand.
GTCACGGCGAGCAGCTCGACCAGCGCCGCGCCTTCGCGGTCGGTCAGCACGGCGTCGATGCGGCTCGCGCTCGCCGCGGCCACGACGTCGCCTTGCAGCGCCCGCGGCAGCCACGCGAGCAGCGCGCCCGCCGCGGGGCCGGCGAGCGCGGCGCGGTTGCCGGCGGCGAGCGCGCAGGCGATCTCAGCGATCAGCGCCTCCTCGCTCGCGGCGTCGCACAGCGCCGTGCCGCGCGCGACCAGCGAATAGAGATTGCGCTCGCCGACCGGGCCGTTGAGCTCGATGTCGAGCCCGAGGCGCGAAACGCGCGCGAGCGCGGCGCAAAGCTCGGCGAGCTCGCGCTCGCCGTGTTCGGCCAGGGCTTGCGCAAACGCTTCCGCCGCGCGCGCGGGCGAACCCGCCGGCAGCGGCGGCCAGGCGGCGGGGGCGCTCGCGAGCAGGCGCTTGAGATAGAGCGGTCCGCCCGCCTTCGGGCCGGTGCCGGAAAGCGCGTGGCCGCCGAACGGCTGCACGCCGACCACCGCGCCGATGATGTTGCGGTTGATGTAGATGTTGCCGGCGGCGAGCCGGCCGCTGACCAGCTCCATCGTCGAGTCGATGCGCGAATGCGCGCCGCCGGTGAGCGCGTAGCCCGTCGCGTTGAGCGCGTCGAGAAGCTCGGGCAGCGCCTCGCGCTTGTAGCGCAGCACGTGCAGCACCGGGCCGAACACCTCGCGGCCGAGATCGGCGACCGAGTTGATTTCGATCAGCGTCGGCGCGACGAAGAAGCCGTGCGCGCATTGTTCGCTCAGCGGCTCGGCGTGGACGGGAAAGCCGCGCGCGCGCATCGAAGCGACGTAGGCGTTGAGGTTGGCGAGCGCCTCGGCGGAGATCACCGGGCCGACGTCGGCGCTCAAGGCGCCGGGCGGCGAGACCTCGAGCTCGCGCATCGCCGACTTGAGCATCGGCAGCATGCGCTCGGCGATGTCGTCCTGCAGGCAGAGCACGCGCAGCGCCGAACAGCGCTGCCCCGCCGAATCGAACGCCGAGGCGAGCGCGTCGGCGATGACCTGCTCGGGCAGCGCGGAGGAGTCGACGATCAGGGCGTTCTGTCCGCCGGTCTCGGCGATCAGCGGGATCGGCGCGCCGTCGGGGCGCAGGCGCTTGGCGAGCGCGGCGGCGATCAATTTCGCGACCTCGGTCGAGCCGGTGAACATGACGCCGCCGACGCCCTCATGCGCGGTGAGCATCGCGCCGACCGCGCCGTCGCCGGGAACGAGGATCAGCGCGTCCTCGGGGACCCCGGCCGCGTGCATCAGGCGCACCGCTTCGGCGCCGATCAGCGGCGTCTCCTCGGCCGGCTTGGCGATCACGGCATTGCCGGCGGCGAGCGCGGCGGCGATCTGGCCGGTGAAGATCGCGATCGGGAAATTCCACGGGCTGATGCAGACGACGGTTCCGAGCGGGCGATGCGTCGCGTTGGCGAATTCGCCGCCGATCCGCGTCGCGTAGTAGCGCAGGAAATCGACCGCCTCGCGCACGTCGCCGAGCGCGTTGACGAGGGTCTTGCCCGCCTCGCGGCAGATCAGCCCGGCGAGCGTCTGCGCTTGCGATTCGAACAGCGCGGCCGCCGCGACGAGGATGCGCGCCCGCGCGCTCGGCGCCAGCGCGCTCCATGCCGGCCCCGCCTTGGCGGCGCGCGCGAACGCGGCGTCCACCTCGGCGGCGTCGGCGTCGACGACATGGCCGACGACGTCGCGCTGATCGGCGGGGTTGAGAATCGCGCGCGCCGCGGCGCCGGCGCGCCCGGCGCGCCAGTCCGTCTCGACGCTTTGTTCGAGCGCCTGGCCGAGCGCGGCGAGCCGCGTCTCGTTGCTGAGGTCGAGGCCGGCGGAGTTGGCGCGCTCCGGCGCGAAGAGATCGCGCGGGCTGACGATCTTCGGATGCGGCGCGCCGACGGGAACGAGCGCCTTGGCCGCCTCGACCGGATCCTCGATCAGTTCGTCGACCGAGACCGAGGCGTCGGCGATGCGATTGACGAAGGAGGTGTTGGCGCCGTTCTCCAACAGGCGGCGCACGAGATAGGCGAGCAGCGTCTCATGCGAGCCGACCGGCGCATAGACGCGGCACGGCCGGGCGTCGCCGCCCTTGCCGACGATCTGGTTGTAGAGCGGCTCGCCCATGCCGTGCAGGCACTGGAACTCGTATTGCCCGGCGTAGAAGTTCTTTCCCGCCATCGCATGGACGGTGGCCAGCGTCAGCGCGTTGTGGGTGGCGAATTGCGGGAAAATCGCGTCCGGCGCCTCGAGCAGCAGCCGGGCGCAGGCGATGTAGGCGACGTCGCTGTGGATCTTGCGGGTGAAGACGGCGAAGCCTTCCAGGCCCTCGACCTGGGTGCGCTTGATCTCGCTGTCCCAATAGGCGCCCTTGACCAGGCGCAGCATGATTCGCCGCTTCGTCGCGCGCGCGAGATCGATGATCCAGCCGAGCGTCGCGTAGGCGCGCTTCTGATAGGCCTGGACGACGAAGCCGACGCCGTTCCAGCCCGCCAGTTCGGGGGCGCGGCACAGCGTCTCCAGGAGATCGAGCGAGATGTCGAGCCGCTCGGATTCCTCGGCGTCGATGTTGATGCCGACGTCGAGCTCGCGCGCGAGCACGGCCAGGCGCTTCAGGCGCGGATAGAGTTCGCCCATCACCCGCCGGCGTTGGCTGCGCGCGTAGCGCGGATGCAGCGCCGAGAGCTTGATCGAGAGACCCGGCCCCTCGTAAACGCCGCGTCCGGCGGACGCCGCGCCGATCGCCCGCAAGGCCGCTTCGTAGGAGGAAAGATATCGCTCGGCTTCCTCGGCGGTCGCGGCGGCCTCGCCCAGCATGTCGTAGGAATATCGGTAGCCGCGCGCCTCCAGCGTCCGGGCGTTGGCGAGCGCAGCGTCGATGGTCTGGCCGCAGACGAATTGTTCGCCGAACACGCGCATCGCGGTGTCGACGCTGGCGCGGATGATCGGCGCGCCGGAGCGCGCGATGAGGCGGGTCAGCGCCGCCCCCAGCCCGACCTCGTCGACGGAACCGATGAGCTGGCCGGTGATCAGCAGTCCCCATGTCGCGGCGTTGACGAAAGGCGAGGGCGAGCGGCCGACGTGGGCGCGCCATTCGCCGCCGCCGATCTTGTCGGCGATCAGCGCGTCGCGCGTCGCGGCGTCGGGAACGCGCAGCAGCGCTTCGGCCAGGCACATCAGCGCGACGCCTTCCTGACTGGAGAGGTCGTATTCGCGCATCAGCCCCTGCACCAGCCCGGTCGTCGGGCGCGCGCGCAAGGCCTCGATCAGGTTTCGCGCCAGCGCGCGCGCCTGGCGCGTCACCGGCGCCGGCGGCTCCGCCGCCCGCAACAGATCCGGCAGACACTCCGTCTCAG
>JBEKFO010000048.1:0-14858 GCA_050013275.1 Roseiarcus sp.
CCGGTTAAGGGCCAACCATGCGACGAATTGCCCTTCCGGCGGCCTGGACCGTCGCCACATGTCGACAATTGGGGTCGACGCGCCCCACCGTCGAGGCGATGTGTCGCCGGCGCTGACTGACGTTCAAGTTCCGCGCGGCGCTCAGGCCGCGCGGAATCGGCCGTCGACGGCGTCTTCGTAAAGCCGCGTCAGGGTCTGCGCGTTCACCTCTCGAGGATTTCCGCCGCACGACGGATCTTTTGCGGCCATTTCGGCGAGGCGCGGCGCCATGTCCCGGGTGACGCCGATCGCGTCCAGACGATCGGGGATGCCGATCTCTTGGCGCAGCGCTAGCACCCAGTCCAGCACCGCCCGGAAAGACGGCGACGGCAGGTCGAGGTATCGCGCCAGCGCCGTCATGCGCTCTTCGATCGCCGGACGGTTGAACGCCAGGACATAGGGCATGACGATGCCGATCGTCAGGCCATGATGGGAGTCGAGCAGCGCGCCGCACGGATGCGACAGAGAGTGCATGGCGCCGAGGCCCTTCTGGAACGCCGTCGCGCCCATGCTGGAGGCGACCATCATGTGCGAGCGCGCCTCGATGTTCTTGCCGTCGCGCACGGCGACGGGAAGCCATTGCTTGATCAGGCTCATCGCCTCCAGAGCGACGCCCTGGGCGATGGGGTGGTAGAACGGGCTGCAATAGGCCTCGAGGTTGTGAGAGAGCGCATCCATCCCCACCGCCGCGGTGACTTTGGGCGGCAGACCCACCGTCAACGCAGGGTCGGCGACGACGATTCTCGGCATCATCCTGGGGTGAAAGATGATTTTCTTGGTGTGGTCGCTCTCGTCGGTGATCACCGACGCGCGCCCCACCTCCGAGCCCGTTCCCGAAGTGGTCGGAACGGCGACGACGGGCGCCATGCCGTCCACCTTGACGCGCGTCCACCAATCTTCCCGATCCTCGAAGTCCCAGATCGGCCGGTCCTGTCCGACCATCAGCGCGATCGCTTTGGCGGCGTCGAGGCCGCTGCCGCCGCCGAGGGCGATGACGCCGTCGTGGCCGCCGGCGCGATAGGCGGCGACGCCCGCCTCGACGTCCGCAGCGGTCGGGTTAGGTCGCACGTCGGCGAACAGTCCGGCGGGCGCCCCCGCCGCGGCCAGCAGCGCGAGCGTCTCGGTCACCACCGGAAGCGTGGAGAGCCCGTTGTCGGTGATCAGCAGGGGCTTGGCGATCCCCGCTTCGCGGCAGACGTCGGGCAATTCGGCGATGCGCCCGGCGCCGAAGCGGATCGTGGTGGGATAGTTCCAGTTGCCCCGCAGGGATTGCACAGCGCTCATAAAAAGTCCTCGCTTAGATCTTCACACGCAGATGGAACGACTTCGGCCGGGTCAGGTGTTCGTAGCCCAGCGCCGAAAGGGTGCAGCCGCGCCCGGAATCCTTCACCCCCACCCAGGCGAGCGCGGGATCGAGGTAGTCGCAGCGGTTCATGAATACCGTGCCGGTCTCCAGTCGCGAGCCGATCGATAGCGCCGCCTCTTCGTCGGCGGTCCACACCGACGCGGTGAGGCCGTAGGCGCTGTCGTTCATCAGCGTCAGCGCTTCCTCGTCGGAGCGCACCTTCATGACGCCCACCACCGGACCAAAGGTTTCCTCGGTCATCGCGCGCATGGAGTGGTTGACGTCGACTAGGATCTGCGGCGCGAGATAGGGCGTGCCCGCCTTGTCCGCGGCGAACAGGGCCGGGTCGATCAGCGCCCGCGCGCCTTGCGACACCGCCTCGTCGTTCTGTTTGCGCACGAACGCCGCCGCTGCGGCGTTCACTACCGGGCCGAGGTTGACGTCCGCCTCGATCGGGTTGCCCAGGCGATACGCGCGGGTCAGCGCCACAGCGCCTTCGACGAAGCCGTCATAGAGCGATTCGTGGACATAGATGCGTTCGATGCCGCAGCACGACTGGCCGCTGTTGAAGAACGCTCCGTCCACCAGATTCTCGATGGCGTGCGCGAGGTTGGCGTCGGACCTCACATAGGCCGGATCCTTGCCGCCCAGTTCCAAGCCGACGCCGATGAAACGGTCCGCCGCCACCTGCTGCACCCGCCGCCCGACCGGCACCGAGCCGGTGAAGTTGACGAAGTTGACGCGCGGATCGCGGATCACCTGTTCGGCGTCGGCCCCGCCGAGGAACAGCGCCTGGAACACGCCCTCGGGCAGGCCCGCTTCGCGCCACGCCGCGGCGAATCGCTCGGCGCAGAGCAGCGTCTGCGTCGCCTGCTTCAGGATCACTGCATTTCCCGCGATGATCGCGGGCAGCACGGCGTTGACGGTGATGAGATAGGGATAGTTCCATGCCCCGACCACGAACACCACGCCCAGCGGCTCGTGGCGAATGAAGCGGTCGAAGCCCTCTTTGCCGGCCGGGCGGACGTCCATCAGGCCCTCCGGGGCGAGCGCGATCATGGCGCGGCCGCGCTCCTCGAAACCGCGCACTTCGCCGGGCGTTTGCGAAGCCGGGCGGCCCATCTGCCAGGACAGCTCCAACGCGATTTCCGGGCCCTTGGCGACGAAGGCGTCGACGAAGCGGGTCGCGATCGCCAGTCGCTCGGCGAGCGGCGTCCGGCGCCACGACGCTTGCGCCTTGGCGGCCAAGGCGATCGCCGCATCGACTTCCTTAGGGGCGGCGGCGGGCCGCTCGGCGTAGACGCTGCCGTCCACCGGGGTGAGGATTTTCAGAATTCGGCTCACGATTGAAAAACTCCGATCAGATCAATTCGAAATATCGCTTAAGCTCCCAGTCGCTCACGTGCTTGCGGAACTCACGTTCTTCCCATTCGCGGGTGGCCGCAAAATGGTCGACGAAGGCGTCGCCGAAGGCTTCGCGGGCCTCGGGCGAGGCCTTGAGCGCCTGCGCCGCATCCCACAGCGTGCGCGGCAATTGCAATGCGTCGGGCACGTCCTGGAGATAGGCGTTGCCGGTCATCGGCGGAGTCGGTTCGAGCTTGCGTTCGATGCCGTAGAGGCCGGCAGCGAAGGCGCAGGCCAGCGCAAGATAAGGGTTACAGTCGGCGCCGGGGACGCGGTATTCCACCCGCTGCGCCTTCGGACTGCCGGAGATGGCGCGGATCGCCACGGTGCGATTGTCGGCGCCCCAGGTGGCCGAAGTCGGCGCCCAATAGCCGGGCACCAGACGGCGGTAGGAGTTGACCGTCGGCGCCGCGAGGGCGAGCCACGGCCCGGCGAAGCGCTGAACGCCGCCGATGAAGTGGCGCATGGTTTCGCTGATCGCGTCGGGTTGCGAAGCGTCGTGGAACACCGACTCGCCGGACACGCTCTTGAGCGACACGTGGATATGGCCGCCCTGGCCCGGCATTTTCGGGTCCCATTTGGCCATGAACGAGACGTTGCGCCCTTGCTGCTGGGCCAGAACCTTGGAAAAGGTCTTGAACAGCGCGGCCTTGTCGCCCGCCGCCAGCGCCTTGTCGACGGTGATGGCCGCCTCCAGCGCGCCCGGCCCCGTCTCCTCGTGCAGACCCTCGAGCGCGATATCCATATCCTCGCACAAATCGAGCAGGCCGCGATAGAATTCGGTGTTGACCGAATTGCGCAGCACCGAGTAGCCGGCGTTCGAAACGCCCATCGGCGCGAGGCTGCGCCAGCCCTTGTCCTCCAGCGACTCCGGGCTTTCCTCCACGACAAGAAATTCGTATTCGCAGGCGGCGTAAGGCTCGAAGCCATGCGCGCGCACCTTGTCGATCACCCGGCGCAGCACGCCGCGCGGGCATAGGGGTTCGTGCTTGCCGGCAAACTCCCCGAGGAAGAACACCATGTTGTCTTCGAGCGGCAGGACGCGGCAGGAGTCGAGCAACAGGCGCACCTGGGCGTCGCCGAAGCCGAGGTGCCAGCCGGTGAGCGTGGTGTTGTCGTAGAGCTGATCCTGGCAATCCCAGCCCAGCACCACGTCGCAAAAGCCGAAGCCGCCGCCATCGAGCGAGGACAGGAACTTGCTGCGCGCCATGTACTTGCCGCGCATCAGGCCGTCGATGTCGAACACGCCGACCTTGACCTGCTTGAGGCCGCGCTCTTCCAGCAGTTGGCGGACATCGTCCGTCGTCGCCACTTGTCTCGGATCCATCACGCCCCGTCTCCTAAGTGCCCTAGGTCAGGCCCGCGTCGTTGCGGGCTTCTACACTTTTCCAGGCCGCTTCAAAACGCGATCCGTAATCGTCCGCGTAAGCGACGTAATCGAAGTCGATATTTGAAAACAGCTCCGACACCGCTCCCCAGAGGTATTCGCGCAGCAACGACGCGCACTTCATCGCCGCCATGCCCGCGCCCTTCGATTCGCCGGGCAGCCCGCCGTAGCGAGCGAGAACCTCGCGTTCCTCCTGCTCGTTCAGGCCGTTGTTGGTGACGAGGTTGGCCAGATCGAACAGCGGGCTGTTGAAGCCGGCGTAATCCCAATCGAGCAGCCATAGCCGCGCGCCGTCGTCGATGAGGTTGCCCGAGAGCAGATCGTTGTGGCCGAATGCGATTGTGACCGGCCCGACCAACGCTTCCAGCCTGTCGTTGATCGCGAGCAGACGGGACAGGCGCGGCGCGAGGCGGCTGCCGCGCTCGCGCAGAACGCCGGCGTAGCCGCGCACCACCTGGAACACCCAGAAGATCAGCGACGGCCCGCGCAAGTGCGCGGCGACGTCGCGATGGCACCGTCGCACCAGATCGACGACGCGCGGCAAATTGGCGGGATCGCGCACCGCCTCGGGGGTCAGCGCGCGGCCCTCGATGAAGCGACTGACCATCACGCCGTCGGAGGCATGGATCACCTCGGGCGAGAGCCCCGCCACATAGGCGGCGCGAGCGGCGGCCAGTTCGTTGAAGCGCATGATCCCATGAACAGGGACGTCCCTGCCGACGCGCGCGACGAAGCGCCCCTTGACGCGGTCGGTCACCAGATAGTTCCGGTTGGTGATGCCGCCGTGCAGCGGCTCGATGTCGACTCCGCCGGACCAGCACGGCAGGCGGAAGATTTCGTCGGTGTCGTGGTCAGGCATGCATCACTCGAACGCACGGGGCAGGCATAGCGGGAACCCCGCCCTCGCGCCAGGGCGCGAGGGCGGGTGGGCTCCCTTTAGCCTAGCCGGCTTTGGCGGTCTCGCTGACGGCCAACCCTTGCGCGGCCTCGCCGACGGCCGCCTCCTCAGCCAGCAACTGCGCCTGACGACGCCTGATTTCGTCGCCGATCGGCGGACCGGCGAAGCGGCGGCGCTCGAAGCCGAACCACAACACCGCCAGCAGCACGACAATGCCGATCGAATACTGGATCAGCACGTCGTTGGGGGGCTGGATGCCGATCACGAACAATATGACCGTGCCGACGACGGTCACGACCGCGAAGGGCTTGGACAGCGCGCCGAGCCGGAACGGCCCGAATAGGGTCCACTTCTTGCCCTCGGTGAACAGGCCGGCGGCGATCGGCATGGCGTAGGAGATGTAGAGGAACACCGCGCATCCGGCGGCCAAAGCGGAGAAGGCGGCGGAGTAGATCGTCACCAACACCGAGAGGATGGCCGCCGCCCAGATGCCGCCCACCGGCGAGCGGTAGCTGTGGCTGACCGCGCGCAGCGGCTTGGGCAGGCCGCCGTCGCGAGCGAACGCAAACACCATGCGCGAGGTGGAGGTGAGCGCCGCCAGACCGCACAGGAAGTTCGACAGCACGATGGCGACATAGAGCGCATTCTTCAGCGCGACGGGCGCCGACAGGTTGGCGAGCAGGTTGAAGAACACGTTGGCGCCGTCCTTCGCCGCCGCGCTCGTGTCGGGCATGGCGAGCACGAACGAGCACACCATGACGAAGCCGAAGACGAGCGACCACAGCACCGAGTTGATCATGCCCTTGGGCACGCTGACGCGGGCGTTGACCGTTTCTTCCGAAGTGTGGGCCGAGCCGTCGAAGCCGGTGATGGTGTAGAGCGGCAACAACAGACCCAGCGCGAAGGCCATGAGCAGGCTGTCGGTGTGCGGCCACACGCCGCCGCCCGGATCGCCGGTGTTGTTGACGATCGTCACCAGCCGGCCGAGGTCGTAGGATTTGGCGCCGGCGAGAACCGTGATCGTCAAGACGATCGCCACCACGAAGATCAAGTAGCCGGAAAAGTCGATCAGCTTGGTGGTGACGCGGATGCCGAAGTGATTGAACAGCGCGCCGGCCAAGGTGATGACGGCCACGCCGACGAGTTGCTGCCATGAGCCCCATACGGCGGTATCGAGGCCGAAGAACCACAGCGGCCACTTCGATGTGTCGATGCCGAAGATGTTGCCGAGAATGAGCTGATTGAACAGCGTGTAGACGCCGACGTTGACCGAGGCGATGACGAAAATCAGCCCGAGCAGGTTGATCCACGCCGTCGCCCAGCCCAGGCCGCGCCCGCCGAGAATGGACGACCAGTGGTAGAGCCCGCCGGCCGTCGGATAGGCCGAGGCGATCTGGGCCATGGAGTTGGCCACCACCAGGGCGAATACGCCGCCGACGATCCAGCCCACCGCGACGCCAAAGCCGCCGAGGGCGGAGAAGCCCGACTGAAACGACGTGATGCCGCCCGCGAGAATGCAAATGATCGAAAACGAGACGGCGAAATTGGAAAACGCATGCATGCGTCGGGACAATTCTTGCGAATAGCCCATGGAGTGAAGGGTCTTCACGTCTTCGTCGACGACCTTCTTTTCGTCGCCTAGGTGCTCTGGAGTGAACAGAATTTCCGCATCGTGGCGGAGATCGGCTCCGGTGTCATCGTCGCCCGACATTGGCTTTCTCCCCTCTAATTGGACGGGTCTTGCAATCCGCTCCCGGTTCATCGCCCCCGCACGGCGATGCCGTTGCCTCAGAATGAAACCCATATCCACGCATGTCAACACAGTGACAAAATTATTGCGAGATCGTATGGATTATGGCGCGCGTGATTCGCGATCTGCTCGAAAAGCCACAAAATCTCCTCGACCGTCCGGTCAACATTGTCGTTCGCCGTCATCCGGGCGCGATGTCGCTGCGTTCAAGGCTCCAAGAGGCTTTGCCGGTCGAAACGACGATGGCGCTCGCTCGCGCGCGCCGCGAGGTCGCCGCGAGCGCCGCTGGCAATGTGGGATATCGCGTCCGTAATCGCACACATTACCTCAATACGCTGGCGAGCAAGGTCGCAGTTCGCTAGTATTCGGGCTAGTCGCCTGGCGCCGATCCCTCGGCGGTCCAAAGGCGCACGCCTCAGAGCCGACAAATGTCCCTGAAACGCCAAGCCGACATTCTCCAAGCGGTGCGCGAACACGGCAGTCGCAGCATCGTCGATCTCGCCGCCCGACTGTCGGTGTCGACCGAAACCATCAGGCGAAACATCCAAGCGCTGGTCGAAAGCGGCGCGCTGCTGCGCTTCCATGGCGGCGTCATGGTTCCCGAGCAGTCGCAGGAGCCGCCGTTCCAGCGCCGGATGCAGGTCAATCGCGACGCCAAGCGGGCCGTCGCGGCGATCGTGCGCGACATCGTGCGCGACGGGGACAGTCTCATTCTCGACAACGGCACGACATCCGTCTACGTCGCCGACGCCTTGGTCAATCATTCCCGTCTGGTGGTGGTCACTCATTCCGCGGAGATCGCCTGCCGGTTGGCCTCCAGGAACGGCAACCGCGTCTTCATGGCCGGCGGCGAGCTGCGCGGCGAGGACGCTGCGGCTTTCGGATACTCGACTCTCGAGTTCCTCGCGCAATTCCAAGTGAAATACGCGTTCCTGTCGGTCGGCGGCATCACGACGGCCGGCGAGCTCGTCGATTTCCATCTCTTCGAGGCGGAGTTTTCCCGCGTCGCCATGAAGCAGGCTCAGGAGACCTGGGTGATAGCCGACCGCACGAAATTCGGCCGGGAAGCGCCGGTCAAGGTGTGCGAGCTTTCGGCGGTCGACGTCGTCGTCGCCGACGAAGACCCGCCGCTGGACTTCGCCTCTCGCTGTCAGGCCGCCGGGGTGCGCATCGTCACCCCCAAAGGCCTGCATCGCGAAGGCGAGGAAACGGGAGAGACTGCATCCGGCTGAGAAGCGGCGGCGACGCTGACCGGGCGGGCCGCCCGCCAGAATGTCTACGGCTCGCCTTGCGGCGGTTCGAAGGCTCGGCCGAGAGGCTGAATGCGCACGCCCCGCCTCAATCGGCGATAGCCGAGACGCTCGGGATCGGCGATGTTCTCGCCGGGCGCGATCACGATCAGGATCTGCTTGGCGAGCGCCGCGAAGTCGGCGCGGAAGTGGACCGAGCTCTTCAGGGCGATGATCTTGTGCCCGGCGGGATCGACGCCGACATGGCGAAGCATCGCGCGATCCGCGGCCTGCTGGCGCCGGCTGGAGACGACGACCCGGACTCCGCCGATGCGAAGCTGCGCCATCGGCCCCAACTGCATCCGGCAGCCGCTGTAGAACGGCCCTGTCGCCGCGAAATTGCCGTCGCCGAGACGCTCGACATGGAACGTCCCGACGACGCTCTTCTCCGTAGAGCGCGCGCTCTTCGCGCCGAGGGCGATAGCGATATCGGCCCCTTCGCCGGCGGCGTGCGCCGCCGCGGCGGCTTCCGCGTCGCAGATCACCGCGACCACCCCGTCCGGCACGCGGGCCTCGATCATGGCGCGAAGAATTCCCACCGAATCGGAGGTCGCGCCCGCGCCCGGATTGTCTTGGGTGTCCGCGAGCAGCGCCGCGCCATCGACGCTCAGCGCGCGCGTTATCGCCTCCGACGGCTCCAGCAATTCGCCGGCGAAGGCGGCCTCCCGATCGAGCAACGCTCGCTCGAGGCGATCGGCCGAGGCGTCCGCCACTTGGCGATCGTCGCCGTAAACGACGACGGCCGGTCCACATTCGTCGAAGTCGGCAAGGGGAAATCCGGCCGCGACGGCCGCGGAGATCACGCCGGGCAGTCGCTCCTCGGCTTCGACGATCGCCATCACGCTCGCCATCGGTTCTGCAAGCGTCGATTGCCAGTGAAGCGGGATAAGATAGGGAAGTTTGCGAAACGCCTTGTAAGGCCGCAATGAGGCGCTGGCCAGCAGCGACGCCGCGCGTCGTCCCGTTTCCTCCATGTCGACGTGCGGATAGGTCCGATAGACCGCCAAGAAGTCGGCCGCCTCCACCATCAGCCGCGTGATGTTGGCGTGAAAGTCAAGCGCTGCGACGATCTTGGTGTCCGGCCCAACGGCTTCGCGCACCCTGCGAAGGATTTCGCCCTCGCCGTCGGCGACGCGCTCGCACACCATCGCGCCGTGAAGATCGAGGAAGACCCCGTCCACCCGACCGGCGTCCGCCAGGCGATCGACGAGTTCGCCGACGATCGTCTCGAAGGCCGATTGCGTCACCACGCCGGATGGGGCGGCCGAAGCCCAGATCGTCGGGACCACATCGAAGCCGAGCGTCTCGGCCTGCGCGAGAAAGCCGGCCACCGGCAGATTGAGCCCGCGCACGGCGGGAGCGATCTCGTCGGCTCTTACGATGCCCGGCCACGCGTCGGGGGTGGCGAAGTCCTCGTAGGTCGTTCGGGCCTCGGCGAACGTGTTGGTCTCGTGAAGAAAGCCGCCGACTGCGACGCGCATCTGACAACCGCCATGTTTCGAAGGTCTGGGTCTAAAGGAATGCCGAGCAGGGCGCCCTTGCTCAGCGATGACGCCTTGCGGCGCTCACATCTTCACGCGCTCCATTTTCGGATCGAACAAGGGGCCAGTGTGGACGGCGCACGGCAAGCGCTGCATCGCTACTTCAAGCTCGTATGATCCCGATCTGACGAATTGCTCGTCCAAACCGCCGTCCGGCTGGCGGATGTAGCCATAACCGATCGGCTTCCCGATCGTGTGGCCGAAGCCGCCGCTGGTGAGCCAACCCACCCGCTCGCCGTTGCGATAGATCGTCTCGCGACCCAACAGGACGACATCCGGATCGTCGACGGTGAAGCCTGCGAGCATTTTGCGCAACTTGGTCGCGCGCTGCGTTTCGAGCGCCTCGCGGCCGAGAAACGGGATGTTCGTCTTGAGTTTGACCGCCCACCCCAACCCCGCTTCGAGCGGCGTGTGATCGGGGCCGATATCCGAGCCCCAGGCGCGATATCCTTTCTCGAGCCGCAGGCTTTCGATGGCGCGATATCCGGCGTTGGCGATCCCGAACTCGGCGCCGGCGGCCATGACGGCCTCATAGACCGTGACCGCGAACTCGACCGGCAAATGAAGCTCCCATCCCAGCTCGCCGACATAGGTTATGCGAAGGGCCATCAGAGGCGCGCCGGCGACGCGGATGGTTCTGATTTGGCCGAAGGGCAACCCGGCGTTGGAGACGTCGTCGCGCGTCAGCTTCTCGAGCACGCGCCGCGCGTTCGGGCCCATCAGGCTGAGCACGGCGTAGGCGGAGGTCACGTCGACGAGATGGGCGTCCAACCCTTGCGGGATATTGCGGCGAATCCAGTCGAAGTCGTGGCTGGCGAAGCCCGTTCCAGTGACGATGTAATAGGACGTCGGCGAAAGCCGGCCGATGGTGAGGTCGCATTCGATCCCGCCCTTGGCGTTCAGCATCTGGGTGTAAATCAGGCTGCCGACCGGGCGCGCGACGTCGTTTGCTGAGATCCACGACAGCGCGGCCGCTGCGTCCTTGCCCACCATAAGGAATTTCGCGAAAGAGGTCTGGTCGAAGACGGTCACCGCCTCGCGGGTGGTCTTGTGCTCGCGGGCGACCGCGTCGACCCAATTGGGCCGAGCGAATGTGTATCGGTCCTTGCCTTCCTCGCCCGGCAGAGCGAACCAATTTGGACGCTCCCACCCAAGCTTCTCGCCGAACACCGCGCGGTGGCCTTTGAGAAGGTCGTAGAGCGGGGAGCGGCGGAGGGGGCGCCCGCTGTCGTATTCCTCTTGCGGCCACGCGATGGTGTAATGCTTGCCGTAGGCTTCGAGCGTGCGCTCGCGGACCCAGCGCACGTCCTGATGGTTACGGCCGAAGCGCAGAATGTCGACCGGCCACAGATCGTAAGGCGGACGGCCGCCGACGATCCATTCGGCGAGCACCTTGCCGGCGCCGCCGGCCGAGGCGATGCCGAACGCGTTGAAGCCGGCGCCGACGAAGAAGCCCGACAGCTCCGGCGCCTGGCCGAGGATGAAGTTGCCGTCCGGGGTGAAGCTTTCCGGCCCGTTGATGAGCTGCTTGACGCCCGCCGTCTGAAGCGCGGGGACGCGACCCAAAGCGAGCTCCATCACCGGCTCGAAATGGTCGAAATTCGACGGCAGGAGCTGGAAGTTGAAATTCTTGGGAAAGCCGTCCTCCGCCCACGGGATCGGGTTGGGCTCGTAGCCGCCCATGACGAGGCCGCCGACCTCCTCTTTGTAATAGGTGAGGCGGTCCGGGTCGCGCAGCGTCGGCAGGTTGGACGTGACGCCGGGAATCGCTTCGGTCACCATGTACTGGTGCTGGATAGACACCAGCGGCACATTCGCGCCCGCCATGGCGCCGACTTCGCGCGCCCATTGGCCGGCGCAGTTCACCACGACCTCGCAGGCGATGCGGCCGCGCGACGTCTGGACGGCCTTCACCCTGCCGTGCTCGACCTCGAACCCCGTGACCTCGGTGTCCTCGATGATGCGCGCGCCGTTCATCCGCGCGCCCTTGGCGAGGGACTGGGTGATGTCAGAGGGGTTGGCCTGGCCGTCGGTCGGCAGAAAGGCGGCCCCGACGACGTCCGAGACGTCCATCAGCGGCCACAGGTCGCGCGCCTCCTTCGGGGTGAGAAGGTGCATTTCCAGGCCGAACGAGCGCGCGGTGGTGGCCTGCCGCTTGACCTCGGTCCATCGCTCGGGGTTGCAGGCGAGGCGCAAGCCGCCGTTCATCTTCCAACCCGTCGCCAGCCCGGTTTCCTTTTCGAGCGTCCGATAGAGCTTGACCGACTCGCCGAGCAATTGGGTGATGTTGGCGTTCGACCGTAGCTGGCCGACGAGGCCCGCCGCGTGGAACGTGCTTCCCGAGGTCAGCTTGTGGCGCTCGAGGAGAACGGTGTCCTTCCAACCGAGCTTCGCCAGGTGATAGGCCGTCGAAGTCCCGATGATGCCACCGCCGACGATGACGACCTGCGCCTGCGTCGGAAAGTCCGCCATGTCCGTTCTCCCGGGAAAGCAGTGGAGCCGCCGCGGCCCCCGGCGTGCTCAGGCGCCCGCTTCTTGACCGCTGGGGATGCCCCACACGCCTTCGCAAGTCAACAAATACCCACACATCTCGCGGTCGATTTCGTGCCATTTTGTGGAATGTAGCCCAATTTCGTGTGGCTCGATGGTCGAATCGGCGGCGACGCCACCATTCGCCGCCGCCTTTCGGCGCCGCTAGGGGCGCCTGCGGGCGTCATTTCGGCGCCGATCCCGCACGATCTTCGGCCAGCAGTCGCGCCACGATCGCGTCGGCCTCTTTTCGCCACACGCGGTTTTCCGGGCGAGCGTCGGCGAGCGCTCGCGCGATCGTCAGCGCGGCTTCGAACTCGCGCCGCGCGCCGGCGGGGTCTTGCGCGCTGGCCAGAGCCTCGCCGAAGTGGAGATGGCCCATCTCCAGACCGCGGCGCCAGTCGGCATTGGCCGGATCAAGCGCACTGAGGCTTTGCATCGCCGCGATCGCCGTTTCGAATTCGGCCCGCGCGCCGGCGAGGTCGCCGCCGCGCCAAGCGGCGGCCGCTGCGCCGACCTCGCTTAAGGCCAGATCGTATCGCCATCGGGCGTTCCCCGGATCGAGCGCGGCGAGGTCGCGCCAGATCGCGGCCGCCTCCTGGAAGTCCTGCGCCGCCGCCGCGGCGTCGCCCTTTTCGAGCTGCGCGCGCCCTCGCAGTCGGCGCGCGAAGGCGAGTTGCGCCTTTCTGATCGCGCTCGCCGGATCGGCTGTGACCAACGGCGCAAGAATGTCGATCGCGGCCTGCAGTTGATCGAGCGCGCCGGTCAGGTCCTTCGTTTCCCGCAACGCGTCGCCGAGCATCGCTTGCGTCACCGCGTAATAGCCGAGATGAACCGCTGCGCCCGCATCCTTGGCGGCGACGAGCTTCTCGATGGCGAGAGCGGTCTGATAGGCCTCGATCGCGCCCGGCCAGTCGCCGGCGCGCGCGAGCGCGTCGCCTTGCCCTCGGCGCGCAAGGGCAAGGGTGGCGGAGTAGCCGCCATGGGCGGGATACCGATCGCTGATCGTCTGCATGGCGTCCGCCGCCGCGCGGTACGCTTCGTCGCCCTTCACAAGATCTCCCTGCGCCAGCATCGCGTCGGCGACGCGCATCCGCGCGACGACGAGGCCCTGCTTCCAGGAGGCGTCGTCCGAAGCCGTGATCGCCGGCCGATCGAGCGCTGACACGGCGATCTCGAACTCGGCGAGCGCGGCGCCGATATTGCCCCGAGCGGCTGAGACTTCGCCCAAGCCGAGATGAACGAGGGCGCGCGAGTCCTGCCGGGCGCCGTCGTCTGGAACGGCGGCGGCGGCCGGATCGACGAAAGCGCGCGCCTCGTCGAATTCGGCGGCTGCTTGCGCGATCGCGCCCGCGGCGATTTCGGCCTCCCCGAGCTTTTCTTCGCTGGCCGCGAGCAACGGCGGCGCTTTCGGATCGGGCGCGCTTTGCGCGGCGAGCGCGCTTACGATCGACACGGCTTCGCGCGCCTCGCCGAGCGCCTGGCTCGTCCGGCCTTCGCGCAAATGCAAAGCCGCGAAGGCGTCCAGCAGACGAACGCGCGCTTCGCCGACGGCCGGCGCGTCCTCGATCGACTTCAGTCGATCGATCGCGTCTTGCGCGGCGGTCAACAGGCTTCTCGAAATGGCCAGGGTTATGCCGCCGGCCTGGACCCTGTCGACGAGGTCCGAGGTCGCGCCGAGCGCCAGCGCAAAATTGTGTTCCGCCTGCTCGGCGCGCTTGATCGCCAAGCGGCGCTGGTCGAGCGCATAGACCGCGGCGCCGACGGCGATCAGCAACAGCGCCGTGACGACGGTCGCGAAACGTTCGAGACGTTTGCGTTTGGCCGCTTCTTCGGCGCGCAGCCGTTCCCCCTCGCGCCGTCGCTCTTCTTCGAGCCGGGCGTTTTCCGCGTCCTGCGACGCCTCGATGAACGCGATCGTCTCGCCGTCGAGCGCTTCGCGGCGCTGGGCGAGGATTTCAGCCGCCTCGGCGAGCGGACGCCCGCGCGGCAGCAGGAATTCGGCGCGACGGCCTTCCTGGCGCCATTGCGTCTCGGCCGCCTCGGCTCGCGCCCGCGCGCGCAGAAACACGCGATCGGCGTCGATCAGCGCGGCGGCGCGCGGCCAGCGAGCAATGAACGCTTCGTGCGCGAGACGGACCCACGGCCCGTCCGCGATCAGCAGCCGCGCCGCGACGAACGCCTCGAGCAGACGCGCGCGGCCCTCCGGCTTGATCAGCCGCTCGCGCCGGCCGACGCGGCCGCTCGCCGTTTCCAGGCCCGCCCAGGTCACCATCTCCCTGAGCAGCGCCGGCAGTTCGCCCTGCGCGCTTGCGTCGAGCGCGTCGAACGCGCTTTCCGCGCGCCGTTCGATCGCGCCTTCGATTCCGCCGAGGCGATCGTAGGCGGCGACCGTCAGCGCGTTTTCGCCGCGGTCGCGGTCGTTGAACAGCTCGTCGAGCGTAAACTGCAATAGCGGCAGGGAGCCCGGCTGGCGCGCCGCGGCGATGAGCTCGTCGTCGAGGCCGACGCCCGATGGCGCGCGCCGTTCGTAACGCAGACCGGCCGCCTTGGCCGGCGCCCTGACGATCTCCTCGATTTCCGCGGGGCTCGGCGGGGCGAGATCGAACGAAAGGCCCTCGCCCTTCAGCGCGACCAGCTCGGCGACAGACTGGAACTCGGCGTAGAAGTCGCTGC
>JBEKFO010000049.1:0-14732 GCA_050013275.1 Roseiarcus sp.
AGGGGGTTTACAGGGCGATTTTCTGCCGCGGTGCTGGGGACGGCGCTGTGGGCGCCGTTAGGCGTTGCGATTGGCTAGAAAATATAGAAACGGCCCGGACATGGCTGTGCGACCAGCGCCGTCGGCGGTTTATCGTGGGAATGAGACCGAATTGATCGGCAATGTAGAAATTTGTATTGCGTCGCAACGGATGTATATATAATTATATTATATCAGCATCCGCAATCTCGTGTATTATTTTGGCCGACGGGTAGCTTCTGAAGCTCCTCCTTCAGAGCGTTCAAATGCTCGGCAGGGATCTTTCTTACAACATTGCCAAGGTCTTGGCTCATTGCGTTGACCGCACCTGACTTTGTTTCATTATCGAGCAGAGGCTGCAGTCCGTTCATCAACGTGCCCGCTTTAATGTGCCCCGACAAGACCGACATATCGTCAGCTGACAATCTTGCTAAAATGTTTCGGGAAGTATCGTCGGATAACGCCGAATGCATGACGGCGAGCGGGTTAAGCGGTCTCCTGGCCATGCGACTCCCCCATGAAAGCGAAGATGGCAAGCGATTGCCGCTCTGATCGAGCGTTTAAAAATTTAGCTTGACTCGGTGATTGCGCAAAGAACTATTTTATGTTTTCGGGGGAAATATCATGAAATATCCACGAACTATTACGGTGGTTGGATTGATAGCGATATTGCTCGCTGCCTGCGGTGTAGTTGACGGCCATCTTGAATCCCGATCAAGTACTATTAATGAAGAGACGGATTCGGCCAGAAATGACGCAATATTGATAAATATTGTGAGAGCTAGTCGGTCTCAACCGTTAAATTTTGCGCCAATTTCGAAGGCGTCCGGGACGCAAACGACAGATTTAAAGGTCGGGTTGCCGACAATAACCCTTGGACCTGGGCAAACCGTCGCTCAGAAGCAATTCGCGTTTGCTGGAAATACATGGGACAATTCCGTCGGGAGCAGTTTTGACACAGCGCCTCTTGAGACGCACGACTTTTATCAAAACATGCTCTCACAAGTGCCGGTTTCGATGATCGACGTGCTGATCCGCCAAGGCTTTCCGAGGGAGCTTGTGTTCGACGCCATGATTGAGTCCGTTCGTGTTACAGGCAACGGGGCTGTAATGGAGGTCCGGAACGATCCGCTGGCCGAAGCCGATCCAACTCAATGCCCGTCAGCTGCGAGCTTTTATGGCGAAAATGGCGTACGCGAAGACGCCGCGAATAATATCTATGATCCTGGGTCCGCCGAATACGGAAAATCCGCTGCCTGCGAATATCATCGTTTTGAATTCTTCCTGCAAAAGGCGATGGCCTGGGGCATCAACGTCGAAACAAAGAACGTTGCAAATCCAGACTATAATGATGCTGCCGTCCAGGCAGCTAAGACGGCCGGAAAGTCCCCGCCGTCGAAGACCGTTGCGCAGTCAAGTTTTTGCTTCGATCCCGCTTTCGCCGTTCCAGCAGAAAAATCGAGAGTGATGACGTTCGCCGATAGGTGCGGGGCTGGAAATCCGAAAGCTGAGAATACGGACCTGAAGGTTGCATTCGTGACCCGAGGCGGCAAATCGGCTCCATTCACATTCACGATCCGACCTCGCTCACCGACTGCGGTGTTTAGGTATTTTGGCCATTTGCTCCGCGTTACCGACGAAAATCCGGTCAGGCTTTATTGGGGCGACGCTATTGCCCAGGCCGGCGACGCCAAAATTCTTACGGTATCCATGACATATACAGATGCATGCTTTGCGAAAGCGGCCTATTTCGGGCAAAATTATTGTGTTCCGTATGACGGAGCCGATGCGACCAAGCAAGTGTTCGCAATCTTAGCTCAACTTGTGGCTCTTAGCACGGCGACCGGCTCGCTCCCGACCACTCTGGATGTCCGCTTGCAATAGGCGCTCACATGCGTATGGCGCTGGACCGCGAATTAGGACAAATTCCTCTAGCACTGATCATCCGGTTGACTGCCGGCTGCTCTCTCGGCCAACTCAGCTGCCTCGATCCCACCGCCCCCCTTCCCCTCACACCTGCTCCACCGCCTTCACAGCATCCGGCAGGAAGTGCCTGAGCAGGTTCTCGATTCCGTGCTTGAGCGTCGCGGTCGAGGAGGGGCAGCCGGAGCAGGCGCCTTTCATGGCGAGGTAGACGATCCCGTCGCGGAAGCCCTTGAAGACGATGTCGCCGCCGTCGCCGGCGACCGCGGGGCGGACGCGCGTTTCGATCAGCTCCTTGATCGTCTCGACCGTCTCGGCGTCCTCGGCGTGGAAGAACTCGTCGCCCGCCGCGGCGGGGCCGCCGTTCAGCGCCGGCGCGCCGGAGAGGAAGAACTCGGTGACGACGCCGAGCACGGCGGGCCTGAGGTGCTGCCACTCGCCCTCGGTCTTGGTCACCGAGATGAAGTCGGGCGCGAGGAACACGCCGCCGACGCCGGGCAGCTCCATCAGCGCCTTGGCGAGCGGCGAACGCTCGGCTTCGGCCGCGTCGCGCGCCTCGAACGTGCCGGACTCGATCACCGAGCGGCCGGGCAGGAATTTCAGCGTCGCGGGGTTGGGCGTCGCTTCGGTCTGAATGAACACGGCCGGCTCCTGAAAATGCGTGGCTTGGCCGCTACATAGGCGCGCGGTAGGGCGCGCGCAATCCCCTCGCGCGAAGCAGGCGAGGGTCTTCGAGGGCCCTCAGTCGCTCGCGCGCGCCGGCGGCTTCGCCTCTCGGCGAACGCGCGCCGTTCGTCCGCTCCCGCTCCGCGGGAAAAGCGCAGCCGCCATCTCATTTTCTCGCGGCGCGCGGCGGAAATGCGGGTTCCCCTTGGCGACGCTTGCCGCTAGAAAGAGCGCCGAAGCAAGGGATGATCATGGCCGATCCAAGGGGCGCTCCGAGCGCGGGGCGGGGGCGATGAGCGGCGCGTTCCGGATGAGCCAGGGCGGGCGCGTCGATCGCGCCAAGCCGCTCCATTTCACCTTCGACGGCAAACGTTATGTCGGCTGCGCCGGCGACACGCTCGCTTCCGCGCTCATCGCCAACGGCGTCCATCTGCTCGCGCGATCGTTCAAGTATCACCGGCCGCGCGGAATCCTGTCGCTCGGCGCGGACGATCCCAATGCGATCGTCGCGCTCGACGCCGGCGAGGGCCGCGTCACCCCCAATCTGCGCGCGACGCAGATCGAGCTCTACGACGGCCTCAGCGCGAGGAGCCAGAACGCCTGGCCGTCGCTCGAATGGGACGCGCTCGCCGTCAACGGCCTATTCTCCGCGTTCATCCCCTCCGGCTTCTATTACAAGACCTTCATGCAGCCGAAGGGCGCGTGGCAGGCTTTCTACGAGCCGTTCATCCGTCGCGCGGCGGGCATGGGGCAGGCGCCCAAGGACGCCGATCCCGATCACTACGCGTTCGAATACGCCCATTGCGACGTCGCGGTGGTCGGCACCGGGCCCGCGGGGCTGGCGGCGGCCCTGGCGGCCGGCCGCGCCGGCGCGCGCGTCATGCTGTTCGACGAACAGGCCGAATTCGGCGGCTCTCTGCTCGCCCAGACGAGCGCTGCGATCGACGGCGCCCGCGCGGCCGATTGGCTCGCCGCCACGCTCGCCGAGCTCGCCGCCTCGCCTCGCGTGACGATGCTGCCGCGCACGCAGATCTTCGGCTGTTACGCGCAGAATTTCCTCGCCGGCCAGCAGCGCCTGACCGATCATCTCGCCGATCCCGACCCCAGGATGCCGCGCGAGCGGCTGTGGCAGGTGCGCGCGCGCCAAGTGGTGCTCGCGACCGGCGCGCTCGAGCGCGCGCTGGTGTTTCCCGACAACGACCGGCCGGGGATCATGCTCGCCGAGGCCGCGCGCGCGCTGGCGACGCGCTACGGCGTCAAGCCGGGCGCGCGCATCGTCGTCGCGGCGGCGCACGACTCGGCCTACCGCGCCGCGCTCGATCTCGCCGCAGCCGGCTGCCAAATCGCCGTCGTCGTCGACCTGCGCGCGGAGGCCAAGGGCCCGCTCGTCGAGG
This sequence comes from Roseiarcus sp., assembly GCA_050013275.1. Lineage (GTDB taxonomy): Bacteria > Pseudomonadota > Alphaproteobacteria > Rhizobiales > Beijerinckiaceae > Roseiarcus. Next base: position 4,002 of record JBEKFO010000049.1, read on the forward strand.
CCGCGCGCCAGGCTGGTCTGCGCGTCGAGACGAATGCGGCGATCGTCGGCTCTTACGGGGTCCGGCGCGTCACCCACGCGCTGATCGCCAAGCGCTGGAGCGACGGCAGGCCGGGCAGGGGCGAGCCGATCGCTTGCGACGTCGTCGCAATGAGCGGCGGCTGGACGCCGAACGTCAACCTCTATTCGCAATCGCGCGGCAAGCTCGTCTTCGACGAAGCGACGCAGAATTTCCTCCCCGGCGACGCCGTTCCCGATCAGCGTTGCGCCGGCGCCTGCCGCGGCGTGTTCGATCTCGCCGCCGCGCTCGCCGACGGCGCCAAGGCGGGCGCCGCCGCCGCGGGCGCGCGGGCGCCGGCGAAGCCCGTCGTCGAGGGGGCGCTTTCGGGCAAGGACGGCGCGCTCGGGCTCGCCGCCGGCGCGAGCGAGAAGGAGCGCGCCAAGGCGTTCGTCGATTTTCAGAACGACGTCACGGCGCGCGACATCCAGTTGGCGACGCGCGAGGGCATGCGCTCGATCGAGCACATCAAGCGCTACACCACCGCCGGCATGGCCACCGATCAGGGCAAGGCCTCCAACATGAACGCGCTCGCCATCGCCGCTCAGGCGCTGGGCAAGCCGATCGTCGAGGTCGGCCTGACGACGTTCCGCCCGCCCTATACGCCGGTGACCTTCGCGACCTTCGCCGGCCTTGCGCGGCGCCAGTTGTACGACCCGGTCCGCGAGACGCCGCTGCATGGATGGTTCGCCCGCCACGGCGCCAAGTTCGAAGAAGCGGGCCTGTGGAAGCGCGCCTCCTATTTCGCCAAGGGCGGCGAGAGCCTCGAGGAAACGGTGCGGCGCGAGTGTCTGGGCACGCGCGCGAGCGCGGGGATCATGGACGCTTCGACGCTCGGCAAGATCGAGGTCGTCGGGCCGGACGCCGCCGAGTTCCTCAATCGCCTTTACGTCAACTCCTTCACGAAGCTGGCCGTCGGGCGCTGCCGCTACGGGCTGATGCTGACCGAGGACGGCTACATCTATGACGACGGCGTCGTCATGCGTCTCGCCAACGACCGCTTCCATATCACCACCACCAGCTCGGGCGCCGCGCGGGTGTTCGCGGTGATGGAGGATTATTCTCAGACCGAGTGGGGCGATCTCGAGGTCTGGTTCACGTCGATCACCGAGCAGTTCGCGACGATAGCGATCAACGGCCCCAACGCGCGCAAGATTCTCGAGCCGCTGGTCGGCGGCGTCGACCTCTCCATCGCCGCGTTTCCGCACATGAGCCTGCGCGAAGGCGTCATCTGCGGCGCGCCGATGCGGCTCGCGCGGGTCAGCTACACCGGCGAACTGGGTTTCGAGGTCAACGTGCCCGCCGACTTCGGCGAAAGCGTGCTGCAAGCGATCTGGGCCGAGGGCGAGAAGGTCGACGCCGTCCTCTACGGCCTGGAAACGCTGCACGTCTTGCGCGCCGAAAAGGGTTTCATCGTCGTCGGCCAGGAGACCGACGGCACGGTGACGCCCGACGACGTCGGCATGGACAGGATGGTCGCGTTCTCCAAGCCGGATTTCATCGGCAAGCGCTCGCTGACGTTGCCCGACCTGAAGCGCGAGGGACGCAAGCAGCTCGTCGGCCTGCTGCCGGACGAGCCGAGCTTCAGAATAGAGGAGGGCGCGCAGATCGTCGCCGACGCGACTCCGCCGAAGGGAACGCCGGCGCTCGGCCACGTCACGTCCTCCTATGTGAGCGCGACGCTCGGCCGCAGCTTCGCGCTCGCGTTGGTCGCGAACGGCCGCGCGCGGCTGGGCGAGACGCTCTTCGCGACGACGCGCGAGGGGACGGCGCCGGTCAAGCTCGTCGAACCGATCTTCTACGACAGGGAAGGCCTGCGCCTTGACGCCTGACGCCACGACCGCACAAGCCGAGCGCCGCTCGGTTCTCCATGGCCGCGCTTTGCCCGACAACGGCAAGGTCAAGGCGGTGGCCGCGCCGTTCGCGGCGCGCTGGATCTTGCGCAGCGGACCGGAGGTCGCGGCGCCGATCGGCGCGGCGTTCGGCGCTTCGCCGCCGTTGCAGCCGTTGCGCGCGACGAGCGAAGGCCTGCGCGCCGCTTTATGGCTCGGGCCCGACGAATGGCTGCTGATCGCCGAGGACGCGGAGCCGGGGATCGGCGCCAGGCTCGAGGCGGCTCTGGCGGGCGTCCCTCATTGCCTCGTCGACGTCTCGCATCGGCAATGCGCGATCGAGGTCGGCGGCGCCGGCGCGGCGCGGCTCCTCAACGCCGGCGTTCCGCTCGATCTCGGCGTTTCCGCCTTTCCCGTCGGGATGGTTGCGCGTACGCTGCTGCTCAAGGCCGAGATCGTGTTGTGGCGGCGCGAGGCGGAGCGGTTCCGCGTCGAGACCGGACGCTCGTTCGGCCCCTATGTCGCGGCCGTTCTCGACGCTTCGGCCCGCGATCAAGAGCTGTGCTGAAGACATAGCGCGAGGGAGCGGCGCCTGATCCGGGTCTTCGAACTCTTCAAGGTCGGCCTCGGCCCGTCGTCCTCGCACACTGTCGGGCCGATGAAGGCGGCGGCGGCTTTCGCCGACGGCCTCGCCGCGAGCGGCGCGATCGAGCGCGTCGACAGCGTCGTCGTCACGCTCTACGGCTCGCTCGCGTTCACCGGCAAGGGCCACGCGACCGACAAGGCCGTGATCCTCGGCCTCAGCGGACAAAGGCCGGACACGATCGATCCGGACCGCGCCGACGCGCTCGTCGCCGAGGTCGACGCGCGTAAGTCGATCGCGCTTGGCGGGCGGCGCGCCGTTCGCTTCGATCCTGCAACCGACATTCGCTTCGATTATGTCACCGCGCCCAAGCGGCATCCCAACACGCTCGGCTTCTGCGCGCGCGACGCCGGCGGGCGGGCGTTGAGCGAAGAGACCTGGCTTTCGGTCGGCGGCGGATTCGTCGCGCGCGAGGACGAAGAGCCGTCGGCGGACGCGGCGGGCGCCGCGGTTCCCTATCCGTTTCGCAACGCCGCCGAACTGCTCGCCCGCGCCAGCGAGAGCGGCCTCGCGATCGCCGAATTGGTGCGCGCCAACGAGGCGGCGGCGCGCCCGACGTCGGAAGTCGACGCCGATCTCGATACGGTGATCGGCGCGATGTTCGCTTCGCTCGATCGCGGCCTCAGCCGCGAGGGGCCGCTGCCGGGCGGGCTGAAGGTGACGCGGCGCGCCAAGGCGATCTTCGATCATCTTGCCGCCAACGCCGGGCGCAATGCGCGCGCCGCGCACGAGATCATGGACTATGTCAGCGTCTACGCGATGGCGGTCAACGAGGAGAACGCCGCCGGCGGGCGCGTGGTCACCGCGCCGACCAACGGCGCCGCGGGCGTCATCCCCGCAGTGCTGCGCTATTACCGCGACCATTGCGCCGGCGCGACGCCCGAGGGTCTGAGGACGATCATTCTCACGGCGACCGCGATCGGGGCGCTGTTCAAGATGAACGCCTCGATTTCCGGCGCCGAGGTCGGCTGCCAGGGCGAGGTCGGCGTCGCCTCGTCGATGGCGGCGGCGGGCTTATGCGCGGCGCTCGGCGGCTCCAATGCGCAGATCGAGAACGCGGCCGAAATCGCGATGGAGCATCACCTCGGCATGACTTGCGATCCCGTCGGCGGCTTGGTGCAGATCCCCTGCATCGAGCGCAACGCCTTCGGCGCGATCAAGGCGATCGCCGCCGCTTCGCTGGCGCTGCACGGCGACGGGCGTCACAAGGTCTCGCTCGACAGCGTCGTGGCGACGATGCGCCAGACCGGCGCCGACATGCAGTCGAAATACAAGGAGACTTCGCTCGGCGGCCTGGCGGTGAATTTCGTCGAGTGCTGAGGGTGGGGGCGCGCACATGAGGCGCGTAATCCCCACGCCCCCGGTCTTTTCTGGCTCGCGCGCTACGATCCTCACATATCCTTCGTTGGCCGGCGGCCACATCGGCCCGTCGCCGTCAAGCCGCTACGCGGCTGCTCCGCTGCGCTTCGCCCGCTTCGCGGTGACTGCGCCGCTCCGATGCGGCGTTGGGCTTCCATGATCTTTGCTGAGCGAAGCCGGCCGCATGGCCGGCTTGCACAGCAAAGATCATGAATGCCAAGAGCCTGAGCCGCGCACAGGGGTCAATGTTTGCGAGCGAAGCGAGCAACCCGCGAAGCGGGCGTGACATTGACGCCGAGCACGGATCAGGCAGAGCGAAAGAAAGGTGACATGGGTGCGCCACGGTAAACCGGTTTGTCTACGGACGTCGCTATCGGCCGTGAGATCGGCGGCAACCGAGGAACTATTCCGGCTTGGTGAGCGCCGCTGCGCAATGCCCGACGACACAAAAAAACCGAAAGAGCCGAGAAAATGTGGCGGCAACTGAAGGAACACCGGACGGGAACATGGGCAATTTTGTCGAAGAGCTTTCTGCGGTTAACAGACTGGCGGGGCTATTGGGGCTCGATGTCATCTCGCCGTGCAACCCTAATCCGCCAGGAGTCGAAACGGGCGCGGACGTCCAGTTTCTTCTCGGTGGCCGGAAGATCGGCGTGCAGGTGACCGTCTTCCATGCTGACGAAGCGGCCTCACCCGCGCGCGGGGGTTCGGTCTCGCGCCGCGAGGAGCAGGCAAAGGCCGGCGAGGCAATGAAATCCAACGGTGTAAAGAGTTACGGACACTCGGCCTCGGCGAATTACGGTCCGGCTCTTCTGCGTAGAGTTGAAGCGAAAGTCTGCAAGGCGCTCTCGCACGGTGCCAACTACAACGAGCTATGGCTCCTCATAGCGGCTCAGATTCCGAATTGGGGAGCTACGGCTTCAACGATGATTTCTCCCGACGTTGTCCGTGTCGAGGACTTAGATCAGTTACTCAATGAAGTCCTTGCGAAATCCTTATTTTCAAGAGCGTTCTTGCTCCTCCATCTTGAGGGCGTCGTTTATGAATGGCAGCGGGGGAAGAGCTGGCGTGTCGCAAGGGAAGTGTCACCCGAAGCACGCTCAGCTCAAAAGCAAATGCAGGACATCGCTTTTGGCCGGGGCGATGTGCGAGAGCGTTGGCTTTCCGACCGGGAAGGCATGGAGGTGGCAGCGATAATGGAAGTGCTGGATGAGTTTAAGAAGGCGACCTAGCCGCCATACACACGTCACCCCCGCTCGACCCTAGCCCACCCGCTCAGCCCCAGCCGCTCCTGCGGCAGATAGGCGGCCTTGTAGGCCATCTTCTTCGAGCCCTCGACCCAATAGCCGAGATAGACGTGCGGCAGGCCGAGGCGGCGCGCCTTCTCGATATGGTCGAGGATCATGAAGGCGCCGAGCGACCGGCGCGACTCGTGGGGGGCGTAAAACGAATAGACCAGCGAAAGGCCGTCGCCGAGCCGGTCGGTGAGGCAGGCGGCGAGCAGGGCGCCCTCGCCGCGCTGGCGATATTCGGTGAACACGGTGTCGATGTGGCTGTCTTCGACCATCATCGAATAGTCGAGCATCGACATGTCGGCCATGCCGCCGTCGGGATGGCGGGCGTCGAGATAGGCGCGAAACAGCGCGTATTGCTCGCCGGTGGGTTTGGCCGGCATGACCGTTCCCACGAGATCGGCGTTGGCGCGCAAGACGCGCCGCTGGCCGGCGCTCGGCGCGAACTCGTCGACGAGAACCCGCACCGACACGCAAGCGCGGCAATTCTCGCAGGCGGGGCGGTAGGCGATGGTCTGCGAGCGGCGGAAACCGGTCTGGGTCAACGTGTCGTTGAGCGCGACGGCGCGCTTGCCCACGAGATGCGTGAACACCTTGCGCTCCAGCATGCCCGGCAGATAGGGGCACGGCGAGGGGGCGGTCAGATAGAACTGGGGGGCGTCCCTCAATTCCCGCGTCACGCGTTCGCACTCCTCAAGGCGTGGCTAGGAAAGGCAAAACTAGATCGGATCGCGCCGGACGGGAATGGGCGGGCGCAATATTTCTCGCCAAAAAATTACAGTCGGCGCACCAGCGTCACGCTGGCGAGGATGTCGTGCAGGCAGCGCTTGTCCGAATCGACCAGCGAAACCAGGAAGACCGGCGGGAAGAACCAGCTGAGATAGAAGAACAGCGCGTGCGCCGCGGCGTTGATGAAGGGAACGCGCGCGCCGGTGTCGTGCATGCGCATTTCCAGGTCCATCGCGCGCATGCCCGGCGTCGCCATCTTCGCGCCGGAGACGGTCAGGCCGTTGTAGAAGAAGGCGACGAGGGGATAGAGCGGCGGCAACAGCAGCAGCGACAGTCCCAGCGTCAGGATCAACAGCGCGAGCCAAATGATCCCGGCGAGGAAACTGACGAGAACGAGGTCGAGGACCAGCGCGAGGACGCGGCGCGTGCGCACGCCGGCAAATGCGTCGGCGCGCGGCGCCGGGGCGCTCATTACGTTGGTCATGGCGGGTCTCCTCGGGGCGTCATCGCAAGCTCGACCTCGACGATGTGGGGCGCGGGCAGGCCAAGTCAAGAGCGCACCCCCAGCAGGCCTCCCGGCCGCAGCAGCAGGATGATCGCGAGCAGGCTGTAGACCGCGACGTCGCGATAGTCGACGGCGAAGTACGTCGACCACAGCGATTCGAAGGCGCCGACGACGAAGCCGCCGATGAAGGCGCCAGGGATCGAGCCGACGCCGCCGAGAATGGCGGCGATCAGCGCCTTGAGCCCGAGCGCCGTCGCCGCGCCGTAGCCGACCGAGCCGTAGTACATCGTCATGACGAAGCCGGAGAGGCCGGCGAAGGCGCTCGCCAGCGCGAAAGTCTGGGCGAAGATCGCGCGCGGGCTGACGCCGAACAGCATCGCGCCGACGGGATCGTCGGCGTAGGCGCGCCAGCGCCGCCCGAAGCGGGTGCCGCGCATGACGAGGATCAGGGCGACGCCTGCGGCGAGCGCAAAAGCGCCTGCGGCGAGCGCGTCGGGCGCCGTCGTGACGATGAAATCGCCCGAACGCGCGACGCCGAACGGCGCGTTGAGGATCGGGCTGACCCAATTGGGCCGATTGCCCTGCGTCAGGCGAAGGAACTCTTGCAGGAACAGCGCGAGGCCGATCGAGGCGATCAGCGCCTGCTGGCCAGTGGCGCGGTGGAGCGGCTGAAAAACCCATCGGCTCGAGGCGACGCCCCAGAACGCCGAGGCCGCGGCGCCGAAGGTCAGCGCCACGGCGAGGATCGTGGCGGGCGCCTCGGCCGCGGTGAGGATGGCGCCGAGCGCCGCGGCGTAGCCGCCCGTCGCGGCGATTTCGCCGAAGGCGAGGTTGATGCGCCCGACGAGGCCGTAGACCAGCGAATAGGCGGCCGCGAGCAGGGCGTAAACCGCCGCCAGCGGCAGGCCGTTGATCGTCTGCTGCAGCGCGTAGGCGAGGGCGGGCGGCAGCCTCGGCAGGCCGGCGACGTCGCCGAGCGGCGCCGGATCGGCGTCGCGCGCTTCGGCCGTCGCCAGCCAGAAGCGGATCAGCATGTAGAGCTGCACTTCCGACAGGGGCCCGTCGTCGGTCGTCAATCCGACCAGATCCTGCGAGCGCTCCGGGCGTCCGGGCGCCTTGAAGCGGCACTCGGCGAAGTGCGTCTGGGTCGGCGAGTCGAGGCCGCTCAGGCGATAATCGACGCGCAGGCCGCGCCCATCCTTGAATTCGCGCTGATCGAGGATGGTGACGATGGCGTCCGGCGGCGCCAGCGCCGGCAGCGCCATCCGGCACAGGCGCGCCTGATCGGTTTCGACGAGCTTCGCACAGGCGGCGAGCGCAACGGCCGCGAGCGCGACGAAGGCGATGAGGAGGCCGCGCCTCACGCCGGCCGACCGCGCGCCGCGTAGCGTCTCTGTTTGGCGCGATTGCCGCAGACCTCCATCTCGCACCAGCGGCGACGTTTGTTCTTGGTTTCGTCGTAGAACATCCATCCGCAGGCGACGCCGGCGCATTGCTTGATGCGCGAAAGATCGCCTCGCGACAGCAACGTGACGGCGGAAAGAGCGATCGGCCCGAGCGCGGCCTCGATCGGCGAGGCGCGCAGCGGCCAGCGCCACACGTAGCCATCGTGCGAAGGCGCCAGGGCGCTGCATGCGAGACAACCCGCGTGAAACGCCGTCAAGTCGGAGGTCGGGCCCGCCGGCGCCGTCGCGCCGCGGGCGACGGCGCGGAAAATCTCGCCGACGTCTTCACGCAACGCCTTCGCGCGCGTCAGCAGCGCGGCGGCCAAATCCGGTCTCGCGGCGGCCTGCCCGCGCAGCCACTCCGCCTCGTCGGGCGCGAGCGCGCCCGCATGCTGGAGCCAGTCGGCGACGTGGCGGGCTTCGCGCAAATGGTCGCGGTGCGTTGGGAAGCCGCGGCCGGATTCGGTGTTGGCGAAATCGAGCGCGAGGGCGCCGCCGACGAGGGGCAGGGAGGCGGCGCGGGATTCGGGCGCCGCAGGGCTGATAACCGGCATTACGACCTTTACAGGTTATGACAATCTCGTTAGCTTCGCCATTCTAACCGATTATCGTGGTTTAGGAGGTTAACATGAAATCGGCCATTTTCAAAAGCTTATCCCTGGTCGCCGCGCTTGTCTTGGCCGGCGCCGCGCAGGCGCAAGTCAAGATCGGCGTCGCCGGCCCGATCACCGGCGCCAACGCGTCCTTCGGCGCGCAATTGACCGAGGGCGTCAATCAGGCCGCCGCCGACATCAACGCCGCTGGCGGCATTCTCGGCCAGCAGATCACGGTCGAACCGGGCGACGACGTCTCCGATCCCAAGCAGGGCGTCTCGGTCGCCAACAAGTTCGTCGGCGACGGCGTCAAGTTCGTGGTCGGCCACTTCAACTCCGGCGTGACCATCCCCGCCTCCGAAGTCTACGCCGACAACGGCGTGCTGTTCATCACTCCCTCCGCCACCAACCCCAAGGTCACCGACCGCGGCCTGTGGGACGCGTTTCGCACCTGCGGCCGCGACGACCAGCAGGGCAAGTTGTGGGCCGATCTCGCCCTCGGCAAGCTCAAGGACAAGAAGATCGCCATCGTTCATGACAAGACCCCCTACGGCCAAGGCCTCGCCGACGCCGCCAAGGGCTTCATGAACGCCGGCGGCAAGAAGGAAGTCCTCTACGAAGGCGTCAACGTCGGCGAGAAGGACTATTCGGCGATCGTCTCGAAGATCAAGGCGTCCGGCGCCGACTACCTGATGTGGGGCGGCCTGCACACCGAAGGCGGCTTGATCGTTCGCCAGATGCGCGACCAGGGCATGAAGACCATCATGATCTCGGGCGACGGCATCACCGACACCGAGTTCGCCGCGATCGGCGGCCCCGGCGTCGAAGGCACGCTGATGAGCTTCGGCCCCGAGCCGCGCAACAACCCCAACGCCAAGGACGCCGTCGCCGCGTTCAAGGCCAAGGGCTTCGATCCGCAGGGCTACACGCTCTATTCCTACGCCGCGATGCAGATCATCAAGCAGGCGGCCGAGAAGGCCAATTCGCTCGATCCCAAGAAGGTCGCGGAGGTCATGCATTCCGGCATGGCGTTCCACACCGTGATCGGCGACATCTCTTACGACAAGAAGGGCGACCGCACGACCGTCGACTACGTCTGGTACGTCTGGAAGAAGCAGCCTGACGGTAAGATCAATTTCGAGCAGATGTGAGGGGCGACGGCCGGCGCATCGCTCGCTCGGACCGGAAATCGAGCTGAACGCGAGCGGGGCGTTATCGCCCCGCCCGCAGTTTCTCGGCCGCCCGCGGCGCAAAGTAGGTCAACACGCCGTCGGCGCCGGCGCGCTTGAACGCCATCAGGCTTTCCATCATCGCCTTGTCGCCGTCGAGCCAACCGTTTTGCGCGGCCGCCATGATCATCGAATATTCGCCGCTGACCTGATAGGCGAAAGTCGGCGCGCCGAATTCGTCCTTCACCCGCCTGACGATGTCGAGATAGGGCATGCCGGGCTTGACCATCACCATGTCGGCGCCCTCGGCGAGATCGAGTTCGACTTCTCGCAGCGCTTCGTCGGAATTGGCGGGGTCCATCTGATAGGTGCGCTTGTCGCCTTTGAGCGCGCCCGCCGAGCCGACCGCGTCGCGGAACGGGCCGTAGAAGGCCGAGGCGTATTTGGCGGCGTAGGCCATGATCTGCACGTCGATGAAGTCTTCCGCGTCGAGCGCCTCGCGGATGGCGCCGACCCGCCCGTCCATCATGTCGGAGGGCGCGATGACGTCGGCGCCGGCGCGCGCCTGGTTGAGCGCTTGGCGCGCCAGCGCGGCGACGCTCTCGTCGTTGAGGATCGTTTCGCCCGACATCACGCCGTCGTGGCCGTGGCTGGTGTAAGGATCGAGCGCGACGTCGGCGATCAACCCGAGCTGAGGGAATTCCTTCTTGATCGCGCGGCACGCCTTGCACACGAGATTCTGTTCGTTGAACGCCTCGCTGCCGTGTTCGTCCTTGAGGCTCGCCTCGGTGTAGGGAAAAAACGCGATGGCGGGAATTTCGAGGCTGACCGCGCGTTCCGCTTCGCGAACCGCTTCATCGACGCTGAGCCGGTCGACGCCCGGCATCGCCGCGACGGGAACGCGCGCCTTATGGCCGTCGATCAGGAACAAGGGCCAGATCAGGTCGCCGGTCGAAAGCACGTTTTCCCTGACCAGCCGGCGCGCCCATTCGCTCTTGCGGTTGCGGCGCGGGCGGTGGACGAGGTCGAGGCGCGGCGCGGGGGCGGGGTGGGGGGTCTTGGGCATGGCGAGGCTCCTTGCGACGCCTCCATACACCACTGACGGCG
>JBEKFO010000050.1:0-14625 GCA_050013275.1 Roseiarcus sp.
GGCGGGGCTCGCGCTCTGCCGCGGCGGCGGCGAAAGAATCGCGGACGACCTCGTCCTGCCGGTGTCGCGGCGTTTCGGGATCGCCTGCCTCAGCTTGTTCTTCGCGCTGCTCGCGCTGTCCTTCGTTCCCGTCCAGGGCGGCGCGCCGGCGCTGTTCGACGCCTTCTATCGCTCCGGCGCCCTGGTGTTCGGCGGCGGCCATGTCGTGCTGCCGCTGCTGCGCGACGCCGTGGTGACGCCGGGATGGGTTTCCGACAACGCTTTCCTCACGGGCTATGGCGCCGCCCAGGCGTTGCCGGGGCCGTTGTTCACCTTCGCCGCCTACCTCGGCGCGGTGGCCGGCGTCCCGCCGGCGGGGGTCGCGGGCGCTTTCGTCGCCCTCGTCGCGATCTTTCTGCCGGGCATGCTGGCGCTGACGGGCGCCTTGCCGTTCTGGCATGAGCTGCGCGCGCTTGCTCCGGCCCAAGCCGCCATGCGCGGCGTCAACGCCGCCGTGGTCGGGCTGCTCGGCGCCGCCCTTTACAATCCGGTATGGACGAGCGCGGTGCAGGCGCCGGCGGATTTGGCGGTCGCCGCGACCGGCTTCGTCCTGCTGACCATCTGGCGCGCGCCGCCGCTCGTCGTCGCGCTCATTTGCGCGGCCGCGGGGATCGGGCTGGCGACGGCGCGCTGAGCGGCGCCAAGGGTCAGTCGGCGCTCTTGAGTTCCTTGAGCTTGCCGAACACGGAGTCGACGTCGATCTTCTCTTCGCTGGGCTTTGGCTTGGCTGAAGGCGCGCCGAAAACGTCGGCCTGCGTGACCGGCGCCGGCTTGGCCGTCGTCACCTCGGCCGAGACCAGGGTCTGGGTGCGGTCTTCCTCGACCTTCGGACGATCCTTGGCGGCGCGATTGACTTCGAAGTCGAGGTCGATCTGCGAGCACAGGCCGAGCGTCACCGGGTCCATCGGCTGGAGGTTGGCGGAATTCCAATGGCTGCGCTCGCGAATCGATTCGAGCGTGTGCTTGGTCGTGCCCACCAGGCGCATGATCTGCGCGTCTTTCAATTCCGAGTGGTTGCGCAGCAGCCAGAGAATGGCGTTCGGCCGGTCCTGCCGGCGCGACAGCGGGGTGTAGCGCGCCCCGCGCGGCTTCTTGAATTCCGGCACGCGCACCTTGCTGGTGGCGAGTTGCAGGCGACGCGACTCGTCCTTCTCGGCCGCGGCGATTTCCTCGCGGGTCAATTGTCCCGTGGAGATCGGGTCGTAGCCTTTGATGCCGGTGGCGACCTCGCCGTCGGCGATGCCTTTGACCTCGAGAGGATGCAATTTGCAGAATTCGGCGATCTGGTCGAACGTCAGCGACGTGTTCTCGACCAGCCAAACGGCGGTGGCCTTGGGCATCAGCGGCGCTTCGGACATGACGGGCGGACTCCTTGAATTTTATCCGGCGCGCGACGCCGCCCTTCCTGAGGGGCGAGGCGCAGCCTCAAATCTTACAATCTCGAGGGGATTATCTCCTTATAGGCGCCGGCGCGCCAGATTGCAATTGTCGCGCGAAAGAGCAGCTCGCCGCCGATCCGGCGCGAAAGCTTCGCCGAGAAAAGATTTGGCGCGGCGTTTTGAATTCTGCTAACCGCTCCGCCTCCCGTTTCGCCGAAAGGAGATCGCCATGAAGTCCAGCCCGAAACTCGGCCTCGCCGTCGCGTTGGCCCTTGCGCTCGCGGCGACGATTTTCGTCGCTCCCGCGCAGGCCGAAGGATGCCTCAAAGGCGCGCTGGTCGGCGGCGTCGCCGGTCACTACGCCGGCCACCACGCCGTGGCCGGCGCGATCGGCGGCTGCATCGTCGGCCATCACATGGCGAAGGTCGCCGCAGAGAAGAAAAAGCAAGACGCCGCCGGTCAAGGGCAGCCGCCCGTTCAAACCCCGCAATAACGCGGGCCCGCTCCCGCCCCTACGCTTTGCCGTTCAACGATCGCTCGACTTTCGGGTCGAGCGGCCAGCGCGGGCGGGCAGGCGTCGCGAGATCGTCGACGAGGCCGCGCCGCAGACGCTCGATTCCCGCCCAGGCGATCATCGCGCCGTTGTCGGTGCACAGCTTTTGCGGCGGCGCCACCAAGGGCACCCCAGCCTGAGCGCAAAAACGCGTCATCGCCTCGCGAATCGCGCCGTTGGCGGCGACGCCGCCAGCGACGACGACGCCGTTGGCCGCGCCGATGCGCTGGCGAAACAGCCTGAGCCCGACGCGCATGCGGTCCTCGATCACATCGACGACCGCGGCCTGGAACGAAGCGCAGAGATCGGCGACGTCGCGCGGGCGCAGCGGCGCGACCGATTGGGCGGCGATGCGCGTCGCGGTCTTCAGTCCGGATAGGGAGAAATCGGCGCTCGGTCGTCCCAACATCGGGCGCGGCAAGGCGAATCGCGCGGGATCGCCGTCGCGGGCGGCCGCTTCGACGGCGGGCCCGCCGGGATAGGGCAGGCCGAGCATCTTGGCGGTTTTGTCGAAAGCCTCGCCGATCGCATCGTCCATCGTCGTCCCGAGGCGGTCATAGTCGCCCACGCCCTTGACCGCGAGGATCTGGGTGTGCCCGCCCGAGGCGAGCAGCAACAGATAGGGAAACGCCAGATGGCCCGAGAGCCGCGCCACCAGCGCGTGCGCCTCGAGGTGATTGACGGCGACGAACGGCTTGCCCGCCGCCAGCGCAACGCCCTTGCCGGTCATCAGGCCGACCAGCACGCCGCCGATCAGGCCGGGTCCCGCCGCGGCGGCGACGCCGTCGAGGTCACGGGGGCGCACATCGGCGCTGCGCAGCGCGCGCGCAACCAGCCCGTCGATGATTTCGACATGCGCGCGCGCCGCGATCTCCGGCACGACGCCGCCATAGGGCGCGTGGGCGGCGATCTGGCTCATCACTTCGTCGGCGAGGATCTCGCCCGCGCCGTCGGGCCGCAGGCGCACCACCGCCGCCGCCGTCTCGTCGCAGGTGGTTTCGATTCCCAATACGCGCATCGTCGATATTGTATCCACAAGTCCGCAGCGCGAAAATGTCACGCAGCCGGGCCGTCTCTATACGCTTGGCGCGGGACAGGACAGCGCATAATGAAAAGAAGGCGGCGCGAGGCGGCCGCAGGAGCGAGGAGCGTCGTGACGGCGATGGCGAGGCCTTGACGAGCTGGATCGCTGTGATGCGCTCGCGCGACGACGCAGCGCGCAGCGCGGCGCGCCTGAGCGCGCGAGGCTTCGTCGCCGCGCTTGCGCCGGCGATAGAAATCCGCGCCACCGGGGCCTTGCCGCCGCCCGGCCCGTTCGACGCAGCGGTGGCGACGAGCGCCAACGCGATCGCGCTCATCGCTCCGGCGGCGCGCGCGGCGATCGCCAATTTGCCGCTGTTTGTCGTCGGAGAGCAGACCGCACAGGCGGCGGCGAAGGCCGGGGCGCCGATCGCGGCCGCGCCTGCGCCGGACATCGCCGCGTTGATCGCGACGCTGCTTCCGCGCCTCGCACCCCGTTCACGCCTCCTCTATCTGGCGGGGCGCGAACGCAAAAGCGCGCTGGAGACGGCTCTGGGCGAAGCAGGCCATCTGACGACGCCGATGGAAGTCTACGCCGCCGAGGCGCGCGCCGCCTGGAGCGCAGACGAGGCGCGGGCGGTGGTCCGATCCGCCGCGGCGTTGCACTACTCGCGCCGCTCCGCCGCGCTGGCGGTGGAGCTGGCCGAACGCGCTGGCGTCGCCGAGCCTTTTCGCGCCCTCCTCCACGTCTGCCTCTCACCGGACGCCGCGGCGCCGCTGCGCGCGTGGGGCGCGGGGCGCGTCGTCTGCGCTTCCGAGCCGACGGAAGACCGGCTCATCGACGCGCTCGAACGAGCGCTCGCCGCCCCGAGCGTCGGCCGCCGAGCCGCCGACCGCTGATTTGAGTCGACGACGCAGCTCGCCTATAGGAAAACCGAGCAACGAGAGCGACAGCCCATGGCCGACGACACAAGCCCAAAATCCGAACCCGAAATCGTCGAGCCCCCCGCCGCCCCGCCCAGCCGCGAGCCGCGCCATGATCCCGGCGTGATCGAGGGCGAGGCGACGGAGGTTCGCGAAGCTGCGCCGCCTGAGCCGCCGACCGCCGAGGCGGCGACGGGCGAGCCGGCCAGCGAGCAACCCTCCGCCGAGCCGACCGTCGGCGCGAACGCCCCGGAGTCTCGGCTGGAGACGCGCCGGACCGGCGTCCCCTTCCTCACCGGCGCGCTCGGCGCAGTTGTCGGCGCGGCGCTCGCGCTCGGCGCGGCGTGGCTCATCGATCCGCGCGCCGCGGCGCTCGACGCCGCGACGGCGCATCTGGCCGAGCTCGAACGCGGCGACCAAGCCCAGCTGCAGACCAACGCGGATTTCGAGAAGCGCCTCGGCGCGCTGGAGGCGAGCGAATCGGGACTAGCCAAGGCCGAGGCTGTAGACGCGCTCGCGCGGCGCCTCGCCGCACTCGAAAGCGCCCCGAACAAAGACGAGGCCGCCCAGGCGGCGTTGGCGGAGGCGCGCGCCGCGCGCGCCGACGCCGCCAAAGCGCTGGCCCTTGCGGCCGGATCGGGACAAACGACGGCCGCGCCGGCCCAAGGCGGCGCGCCCGCCGCGTTCGACGCGAGCGCGCTGCTGGACCGCCTCGGCGCGGTGGAGAGCGAATTGGCGGCCCTGAAGTCCCGCGAGGCCGATCTCGGCGCGCTCGACGGGCGCGTCGCCAAGATCGAAAGTGCGCTCGCCGCCCCCAAGAGCGAGGCGCGCGTCGCCGCCACGGAGGTTGGCGCCAGTCGCGGCGGGGCGGCCGAGGCGATCCTCGCTATCTCGTTGAACGAGCGTCTGCACGCCGGAGCGCCGTTCGCGCAGGAATGGGCGGCGTTGACGCGCCTGGGGGCCGACAGCGCCAAACTGGCTGCGCTGAAACCCTTCGCCGATGCCGGCGCCCCGACCTTCGCTGCGCTCGCCGCTTCTTTCGCCAAGATCTCGCCGAGCCTTGTCGCGGCGGCGGCCCCGCCGAGCAACGGCGGCGCGATGGACCGGCTGTTCGATCACATGAGCAAGCTGGTGCGCGTGCACAAAGTCGGCGAGGTCGCGGGCGGCGACGCCGGAACGCTCGTGTCGCGCATTTCGACGGCGCTTGCGCGCGGCGATCTCCCGGCGGCGCTCGACGCCTATAAGGATCTGCCCGACGCCGCGCGGCAGGCGAGCGAGGACTGGGCCAAAGCGGCCGAGGCGCGCCAAGCGGCGAGCGTGGCGGCGCGGGGCCTGCGCGCGGACGCGGTCGCGCGCCTCGCCGAAGCCAAGAACTAGGCGCGCGGCAGGGGATTTTTCATCTTTGGCGCGTTAGGGATTATCCTGATGCGCTGGGACGCTTGAAGCGGAGACCCCATGACTCGCCTGTTGCTGTTCCTCGCCGCGCTGGCCCTGGCGGCCTACGGCCTGACCTGGCTCGCCGAGAACCCTGGCGAGGTCGCGCTGACCTGGCGCGGCGTCGAATACGACGTTTCGCTGATGGTCGCGCTCGGCTTGGTGGCCGCTCTGGCGATTCTTCTGTCGCTCGCGTGGGGCGTCATCCGCTTCGTTTTTCGCCTGCCTTCGCTGGTTTCGCTCGCGGCCAAGGCGCGTCGACGGGAAAAGGGCTACGTTGCCCTTTCGCGCGGCATGGTCGCGGTCGGCTCGGGCGACGCGCGCGCGGCGAGTCGGCACGCCGCAGAAGCGAGCAAGCATTTGGGCGCCGAACCGCTGGCCAAATTGTTGCGCGCGCAAGCGGCCCAGCTCGCGGGCGACCGCGCCGGCGCGGTCGCCGCGTTCCGCGAGATGCTCGATCACCCGCAAACCCATGCGCTGGGATTGCGCGGGCTGCATATCGAGGCGCGGCGCAGCGGCGACCATGACGCCGCGCTGGAGTTCGCGACCCGCGCGCACAAACATGCCGCGCTGCCCTGGGCGGGGCAGGCGGTGCTCGACGATCGCGCCGCGCACGGCGACTGGGCGGGCGCACTGGCGATTGTCGAATCCAACGCCGCCGCGAAGCTCGTCGACAAGCCGACCGCCAATCGCTGGCACGCCGTCCTCAAGACGGCGATGGCGCAAGAACTGACTGACCGCGACGCCAAGAGCGCTCTGGCGCTCGCCCAGGACGCCTGCGTGTTGGCGCCGGGGCTCGTCCCCGCGGCCGCTCTTTGTGGTCGGCTGACCGCGGCCCATGGCGATTATCGCCGCGCATCGAAGATCATCGAGACGGCGTATCGCCAGACGCCGCATCCCGACCTGGCGGCCGCCTATCTGAGAATGCGGCACGGCGATTCGGCGGCGGACCGGCTGACGCGCGCCCGCGCGTTGGCGCGCCTTGCGCCCTTCGACGTCGAAAGCCAGATCACCGTCGGCCGGGCGGCGCTCGACGCGCGCGACCTTAACGCGGCGCGGTCGGCTCTCGCGCCGTTGCTGGCGCCGGGCGCCGCCGGCGGCCGCCCTACCGCGCGCGTCTGTCTCTTGATGGCCGACATCGAGGCGGCCGCGGGGGCCGAAGGGGCGGAACGCGAGTGGCTTGCGCGCGCCGCGCGCGCGCCGCGCGATCGGGCCTGGGTCGCCGGCGGCGTCATAAGCGATCGTTGGGCGCCGGTGTCGCCTTCAGGCGCGCTCGACGCCTTCGTCTGGCGCACGCCTGAAGAGCGCCTGAGCGCCGCGGAACCGGCGCCGAGGCCGTCGTCGCCGGCGCCGGCGGAGCGTCCGGCCCTCGTCGTCTCGCCCCCCGTCAAGCCGGCCGAGCCGCCGGCGCTCGAAATCGCGCCCGCTCCCAAGCCGGAGCCGGAGCCGGAGCCGACCAAGGCCGAGACGCGCGCGGTAGAGCCGCCCAGGTCCCAACAGCCCAGGTCTGACTCGTCCAAATCGGAGCCGGCGCGCGGCGCCGCGACGATCGTCCTGCTGCCGTCCAGCGCGCCCGACGATCCCGGGCCGCACGAGGAAAGCGAGCGCAGACCAGGATTTCGCCTGTTCGCACGCGAATGAGCGCGCCAACGCGCGTCGCTTCACGCGTCTTTCTCGCAACCTTGCCAATTCCTGGCGACCTCGATATGAGACTGCCAACCGTCGGCGTCAGGCCCGTTTCCGCTTCGCCGCCGCGCGAGCCGCAATAGCTCAGCTGGTAGAGCACCTCATTCGTAATGAGGGGGTCGGGGGTTCGAATCCCTCTTGCGGCACCACACCTTCCTCCGAAGCCGTCAGACCAAGTCGGGGGCGCAAATTCGACATCGCACGTGAGCCCGCGGCCCGACTGGATACGCATCGGCGAAGAAGATTGGCGCGGCCGTCGCCGCCGCTCGGGGCGCCGTCCAGTCCCTCCCCTTACTCCCTGCCGAGTCGGCGACGCCGCTCGCTCGGCGCGAAGGCGCCTGGCGGCGCAAGTCTCGGACAACGCGGAGGTCGGTAAACTGGCTCCGCGACGCGTTAGAGCGATTCGGCCCATTGTCGCCTGAGCGTTTCGATATATTTGATAGGAACTACCCGATGAACGCATCCCCCGCCCATCACACCGTCTTTCTCGTTCCGCTGTCGCGGGAGGTCGGGCTCACGTCGATGGCGCTGGGACTCGTCCGGGCTTTGCGACTGGCCGGCGTCAGGGTCGGCTTCTTCAAGCCGATCCTCCAGCCCGAGGCGGTGAAGGGCGACCCCGATCTCGCCGTGCATTTCGCCCGCTCCTTGTGCGGCAAGATCACGCCGGACGCGATTGCTTTCGATCACGCCGCGGACATGGTCCGCGCCGGGCAACTGGCCGGGCTGATGGAAGAGGTCGTCGCGATCATCGAGAGCGTGCGCGCCACCCGCGACGTCGTCATCGTCGAAGGTCTCATTCCCGAAGTCGACATCCAGGTCGCCACGCGCCTCAACATCGAAATGATCAACTCGCTCGGCGCCGACATTGTTCCTGTCCTCTCGGCGCATGACCGCGATCTGGGCGATCTCGCCGTCAGAACCGCCACGGCGATCGAACAGTACGGCGACGAAGGGCGCCGGCCGATCGCCGGCGTTCTCATCAACTACTGCTCCCCAGTGACCGCAGCGGCGCTCGCCAAGGCCGGATCGCTGGTCGTCGAGGGCCAGGCCGACGCGGTCCCGGTGCTGGCGGCGGTGGTCACCGAGCCACGCCTGGCGGCGCCGCGCGTCATCGACGTCGCGGAAGGGCTGGGGTTCGAGATCCTGCACCGCGGCGACATCGAGACGGTGCGCATGGAGGCGCCTCTGGTCGGGGCGCGCGCGCCCGAGAAGCTGCTCGGCCATTTGCGTCCCGGCACCCTGGTCATCACCCCAGGGGATCGTTCCGACGCCATCCTCGCCACGACGTTGATCGCCCAGCGCGGCATGCCGCTCGCCGGCTTCCTTTTCACCTGCGGCGTACGTCCCGCTCCGGAGGTCGTCGCCCTGCTGAGCGCGCCGCCGCTCGACCGGCTGCCGTTGCTGGCGACGCCCGACGACACCTTTACCGCGGCGACGCGCCTCGCCAATCTCTCCCGCCACATCGGACGCGCCGACGGCGAACGTATGGAGCGGGTGATCGAATTCATCGCCGAGCGGGTCGACATCCGGCCGCTGCTCCGCCGTCTCGACGTTCCGGTCGAACCGCTGATGCCGCCGCCGGTGTTCCGCCACCGCCTCGTCGAAGCGGCGCGCGCCGCCAACCGCCGCATCGTCCTGCCCGAGGGGGACGAACCGCGCACGCTCAGGGCCGCAGCGATCTGCGCAGAGAAAGGCGTCGCGCACTGCGTCCTGCTCGGCGACCCCGAGCGCATCCGCGCCGTCGCGCAGTCGCACGGCATCGATTTGCCCGCCGGACTCGAGCTCGTCGATCCCGACAGCATCCGCGCCGCCTATATCGCCCCGATGGTGGAGCGGCGAAAGGGCAAGGGACTGACGCCGCTCCAAGCGGAGAAGAGTCTCGAGGACACGGTCGTCCTCGGCACGATGATGCTCGCCCAAGGCGATGTCGACGGCCTTGTCTCGGGAGCGGTCCACACCACCGCCAACACCGTTCTCCCGGCCCTTCAACTCATCAAGACCGCTCCCGGATCGACCCTGGTCTCCAGCGTCTTCTTCATGCTGATGCCCGATCAGGTTCTGGTCTACGCCGACTGCGCCATCAATCCCGATCCGACGGCCGAGGAGCTCGCGGAGATCGCCATCCAGTCGGCGGACAGCGCCGCCGCCTTCGGCATCGAGCCGCGCGTCGCGATGATCTCGTATTCGACCGGCGCATCCGGATCGGGAGAGGACGTCGACAAGGTTCGCGAAGCGACTCGTCTCGTGCATGAACGCCGCCCCGATCTCGTCGTCGACGGCCCGATTCAGTACGATGCCGCTTCGGTCGAGAGCGTCGGCCAGCAGAAGGCGCCGTCGAGCCCTCTCGCGGGCCACGCCAACGTCTTCATCTTCCCGGATCTCAATACCGGCAACACCACCTACAAGGCGGTCCAGCGCTCCGCCGGCGTCGTCTCGGTCGGTCCCATGCTCCAGGGGTTGCGCAAGCCGGTCAACGATCTCTCGCGCGGCGCCCTCGTCGACGATATCGTCTACACGATCGCCCTGACCGCCATCCAAGCTCAGGCCCAAGACGCCGCGGCGAAGAAACCGCTTTGAATTGCGCTGGGTTGCAGGCGAACTTTCCGGCCGCGCCGGTCTGCAACGCCTGCACGTTTGACCTGAAGCCAATCGAAAACTTGCGCTTGAAATGATTGACTCGGCTGGGGTCGACTCGTTGGACTGATTCACAGGCGATGTCGCTGCGCGTGGCGTCGAACGGTCCGCGCCGCATTCAGGGCCGTGGAGGGGCTCTTTGCCGTCGGAGCAAAAGGAGTATTGTCTCTTCGCCCATCGCGCGGCTGCGAAATTCAATTCGGCCGAGGAACGTCCCGTCATGCGTCTAAAAGGAAAATCCGCGCTCGTCACCGGAGCCGCGTCCGGCTTCGGCGCCGAGATCGCCCGAGTTTTCGCTCGCGAGGGGGCCAAGGTCGTCATCATGGACCTCAATGGCGAGGGGGCGAACAAAGTCGCCGGCGAAGCGGGCCCGGCGGCGATCGCCGTCAAAGGCGACGTGACGCGCCGCGCGGACATCGACGCTGCGGTCGCCGCCGCCGTCCGCCACGGCGGCCGGCTCGACATCGTCGTTAACAACGCCGGTTGGACGCACCGCAACAAGCCGTTGCTCGAAGTCACCGAGGACGAATTCGACCGCGTCTATGCGATCAACGTCAAATCGATTTTCCACATGACCTCGGCGGTCGTGCCGCTGATGATCGAACAAGGCGGCGGCGTGATGATCAACATCGGCTCGACCGCCGGCATTCGCCCCCGTCCCGGCCTCACCTGGTACAATTCCACCAAGGGCGCGGTGAACCTGCTGACGCGCTCGCTCGCCGTCGAGCTCGCGCCGCGCAAGATCCGGGTTAATTGCGTCGCCCCGGTGCTCGGGCTCACTGGCCTGACCGAGGCCTTTATGGGCGCCCCCGATACGCCGGAGAATCGCGCACGCTTCATTGCGACGATTCCGCTCGGCCGTCTCTCTGACCCCAAGGACATCGCCAACGCTTGCCTCTATCTCGCCTCGGACGAAGCCGAATTCGTCACCGGCGTCGTGTTGGAAGTCGACGGCGGCCGCACGATTTGACGGATAGCGTCAGGTAGGGCGCGAACCGTCCGCAAGAAGATCGAGAAAGCTGCGCACCAGCGGCACGCGCCGCCGCTCTTCGAGACAGACGACATATTCGGCGACGGCGAAATCCGCGCCCGTCAGCGCGAGCTTGGCGAAGCCCGCGTCAGATGAGATCTCGCTGTCGAAGACGACGCCGACGCCGAAGCCCGCGGCCACGGCTTCGCGCACCGCTTCGCGCGTCTGCACTTCGAACAACGCGCCGGGGCGCACTTCGCATTCGGCGAGACGTCCTTCGAACACTTCGCGGGTGATCGATCCGCGCTCGCGGATGACGACATCCTGGCCCTCGAACTCGCGCAACGCGACCTCGCGGCGCCGCGCCCAGGGATGGCCGTTCGGCGCGAAGGCGACGAGTCGGTCCGCGCGCAGGCGCACGCTGTGGATCTTTGGGTCCGAAGTGCGCTTGGCGGCGACCGCGACGTCGACCGAACAGTCGAGGAGCCGCTGCAGCACCTCGGACGAATTGCCGATCTCGAGCGAAAAGGTGAGGCCGGCGTGGCGTCGCTTCAGGCGCGCAAGCAGCGGCATGACGTGCGCGGCGTTGTCGGCGGCGACGCGCAAGTGACCGCGCGTGAGCTCACGGGAGCCCGACAGCAGCGCCGCCGCCTCGTCCTCGGCGGCGAACAGGCGCGTCGTCACCGCGAGCAGGCTTTGTCCGAGCGGCGTCAGCGCAATCGCGCGGCCGCGCCGATCGAACACTTGCACGCCGTTCGCGAGTTCGAGCGCGCGAACTTGCGCCGAAAGGGTCGGCTGGCTCAGCCGCAGCGCGCGGGCGGCTTTAGTGAAGCTGCCCGCCTGCGCCACCGCGTGAAAGGCGCGAAGTCCGGTGGTGCTCATCGGAGAGTCCTTATCCATAGAGTGCGTCTATGAATGTTATAATAACATCGTATTGGACGAATAGAAGTGGCCGACTTAGAGGGTGCGAACCCGCAAGCGAACCGAAAGACGTCCGATGCCTTCCGCTTCCCCCGCCCGCCGCGAAACCGCCCGCTCCGAGACCGGCGATCCCTTGCTGCTGACCCCCGGTCCGTTGACGACCTCGAAGGCGGTCAAGCAGGCGATGATCCACGACTGGGGTTCGCGCGACGCGGCGTTCATCGCCCTCAACCGCACCGTGCTGGAACGCCTCCCCGAGATCGTCCACGGCGAAGGGCGCTACGTCACCGTGCCCATGCAGGGGTCGGGCACCTTCGCCGTCGAGGCGATGCTGACGACCTTCGTGCCCAAGGCCGGCAAGGCGCTCGTGCTGATCAACGGCGCCTACGGCCAGCGCGCCAAGCGCATTCTCGAGATCGCCGGACGCGCGGTCGAGACCCATGAGACGCCGGAGGACACGCCGCCCGACCTCGGCGCCGTCGAACGCATCCTCGAAAGCGCGCCTGACATCACCCACGTGTTCGCCGTCCACTGCGAGACCACCAGCGGCATCCTCAATCCGATCGAGGGCGTCGCGGCGCTCGCCGCGCGCTACGGCAAGCGGCTGCTGATCGACGCCATGAGCGCCTTCGGCGCCTTGCCGCTCGACTCGCGCGCCGTAACCTTCGACGCCGTCGCCGCGTCCGCCAACAAGTGCCTCGAAGGCGTGCCCGGGCTCGCCTTCGTCGTCTGCCGCCGCGAGGCGTTAGCCGAGACCAAAGGCAATGCGACCACCTTGACGCTCGACCTGTTCGACCAGCGCCAAAATCTCGACAAGACCGGCCAATATCGCTTCACGCCGCCGATTCACGTCATTGTCGCGTTCCACCAGGCCCTCGAAGAATTCTGGACCGAGGGCGGCGTCACGGGCCGCGGCGGGCGCTACGCCGAAAACTGCCGCGTGCTGATCGAGGGCATGCGCGCGCTCGGCTTCAAGACGCTGCTCGCCGATGCACTGCAGGCGCCGATCATCGCCACCTTCCACACGCCGATCCATCCCAATTTCGTGTTCCAGCGCTTCTACGACGCGCTGAAGGAGCGCGGCTACGTCATCTATCCCGGCAAGCTCACCGTCGCCGATTCTTTCCGCATCGGCTGCATCGGTCGCCTTTATCCCGAGGACATGCGCGGCGCGCTCGCGGCCGTCCGCGAAGTTCTCGAGGAAATGGGCGTCGAACTCGCCGCGGCGCTCACCGCTTGAGGAGAGGGCGATGAACACCCAGAGCAAGGTCGGCGCGCGCGTCGCCGTGAACGGACGAGACTATCGCTGGCCCGCGACGCCGACCGTCGCTATTTGCCTCGACGGATCGGAGCCCGGCTATATCGAGCGGACGATCGAGCGCGGCCTCGCCCCCAATCTCGATCGCCTGATGCGGACCGGCGCCAACCTCGTCGCGTCTTCGGTCATCCCCAGCTTCACCAATCCCAACAACATCTCGATTATCACCGGCGCGCCGCCAAGAGTTCACGGCATCGCCGGCAATTACTTTCTCGATCCGGCGACCGGCGAGGAAGTGATGATGAACGAAGCGCGCTTCATGCGCGCCGACACCATCCTCAAGGCGTTTTGCGACGCCGGCGCCACGGTCGCGGCGGTGACCGCCAAGGACAAGCTGCGCGCGCTGCTCGCCAAGGGGCTCGACTTCGCCTCCGGACGGGCGATCGCGTTTTCGGCCGAGAAGGCCGACCAGGCGACGCTCGCCGACAACGGCTTGGCGAACGCGTTGGATTTCGTCGGCATGCCGCTGCCCGGCGTCTACTCGGCGGCGCTGTCGGAGTTCGTCTTCGCCGCCGGCGTCAAAATCGTGAAGGCGTTCCGCCCCGACTTGATGTACCTCTCGACCACCGACTACGTGCAGCACAAGGCCCCGCCCGGCTCCGATGTCGCCAACGCGTTCTACGCCATGGTCGACCACTACGTCGGCCAACTCGACGAGGCCGGCTGCGTCGTCGCGCTAACCGCCGATCACGGCATGAACGACAAGCATCTGGCGGACGGCGAGCCCGACGTGATCTATCTTCAGGACGTGCTCGATCGGCTGCTCGGCGCGGGCGTCGCGCGCGTCATCCTGCCGATCACCGACCCCTATGTCGCCCATCACGGCGCGCTGGGCTCTTTCGCCACCATCTACCTGCCCAAGGACGCCGATCGCCGACGCGTTATCGACACGTTGAAAAGCCTGCCGGGCGTCGACGACGCGATGGACAACGCCGCGGCGTGCGCGCGCTTCGAACTGCCGTCCGACCGGATCGGCGACGTCGTCGTCGTCTCGGGACGCAACAAGGTGCTGGGCGCGACGCGCGCCAAACACGACCTTTCCGGCCTCACCGAACCGCTGCGCTCGCACGGCGGCCTCGCCGAGCGCAAGGTGCCGATGATCCTCAATCGCCGCGTCGCGGCGCCCGCCGGACCGGCGTTCCGCAACTTCGACGTCTTTCACGTCGCCCTCAATCTGGCAGGCTGACCGATGAACGCGCTTACGAAACCCGCCTTCCGCCGCGAGTCGATGCGCATCGCCGGCAAGCTCGTGGAGACCGGCGACACAATCGAAGTGCGCAATCCTTACAATGGCGAGGTCGTCGGCACGGTCCCGGCGGCGCGCCCCGAGCACGTGCGCGACGCCTTCGCCAAGGCCAAGGCCTTCAAGGCCAAGCTGACGCGCTACGAGCGCCAGCGCGTCCTCCAGCGCGCGGCGGAGCTGCTGCGCGACCGCAAGCAAGATTTCGCGCGCCTCATCACCGCCGAATCCGGCTTGTGCTGGAAGGATTCGCTCTACGAGGCGAGCCGCGCATACGACGTCTGGTCGTTTGCGGCGCAACTCGTCATCAAGGACGACGGCGAAATCTACTCCTGCGACGTCAGCCCGAACGGCAAGAGCCGCAAGATCTACACCATGCGCACGCCGCTCCTCGGCGTCATTTCGGCGATCACCCCGTTCAACCATCCCTTGAACATGGTCAGCCACAAGCTCGCCCCGGCGATCGCCACCAACAACCGCACAGTGCTGAAGCCCACCGAACTGACG
>JBEKFO010000051.1:0-14606 GCA_050013275.1 Roseiarcus sp.
CCCGCGTTCTCCCTTTCGAGCACGGCGACCAAGCCCGACGTGTCGGGCTCAGGCGCACTCTGTCGCTCCACAATTGTCTCGGTCACTTTGTCGCGGTCGGCCGCGCGCGGGCGCGGTGTGTCGGGCATCGATTAGGGCTCTGCACCAAGAGCGACAGTGTGCGGCGTTTATTCGGATGTAGCGCCAAGTGGCACTTCGTCGGTGAGGCCGTGAAGCTGCGCAAGTTGTTTGATCGCGCGTTCGACCGAAACTGGATCGACGAAATAGGCGAGGCCGGTCGCAGTCTCTTCCTTGATGCAATCGAGGCGGCCGGCGGCGCAGTAGCGTTGAAGGGTTCTGACGTTGCGAGGGAGGCCGGCTTCGTCGAAGAGGCGCGACACGTCCTCCAGCGTTAGGGGATACTCTGTCGCGGTTGCCCGCGCTGGGCCGGCCGCGTCGTGTCGGGGTTCGTCGGACATTGTCGCAAGTATATCACCTGGCACCGATCCACCCCTTGTTGTCCCCAGTCGGCCGTCCCAACCTATTCAAACGAAAGGCTCTCGAAAAACTTGGTGGAGGACGCTTCCCAATTAGTGCCGATCGGGGATGTTTGGCGTACAATAAATTCTAATGAATCCACAGGGCATAGAAATCGACTTCTTGCAGGTCGGCGACGGCGAACGTAGCGGCGACGCAATCGCGCTGCGATACGGCGATCTCACGAGCGGTTACGAGGTTATGATCATCGACGGCGGCAACAAGGCTTCGGGTGAAGAACTTGTCCGTCATGTCCAGGGGATTTATGGCACCTTCACCGTGCAGCACGTTGTCAATACGCACCCTGATGGCGACCACTCCTCTGGTCTTACCGAGGTTCTGAACAATCTTGACGTCAAGAATCTTTGGATGCATCGGCCGTGGAACTACGCCGCCGGCCTCTTAGACCACTTCCGCGATCCGCGCTTCACGGCGGGTGGGCTTGAGGCAAGGATTCGCGACGCGCTTGACGCCGCACACGAGCTTGAGCGGATCGCAATTGGTAAGAAGATCCCGATCCACGAACCGTTCCAAGGGAGCGCGATAGGTCCTTTTGTGGTGCTCTCGCCGGAGAGGGATTGGTATTTGAAGGAATTGGTTCCGAACTTTTCGCGAACGCCTGACGCTAAGCGGCCTGCTGTCGGAGTTCTTGGCCAATTCGCCCAAGCGGTAGGCGACGCTGCGATGTGGGTTGCAGAGGCCATGGACATCGAGACTCTCGATGAGACCGGAGAGACATCTGCTCAGAACGAAAGCAGCGTCGTAATGTACGGCAACTTCGGCGGCAACGGTGTGCTTCTCACGGCGGACAGCGGGCGGCAAGGGTTGACGCGAGCCATCCTCTACGGTCGCGTCGTTGGTATGTCGCTCAAAGGACTAAACTGTTTGCAGGTCCCACATCACGGCAGCAGAAGGAACGTATCCCCGGCTGTGTTGAATGAAATCACGAGCCAGTTCGCACTAATATCGGTCGCCCCAAAATCCACGACGCATCCGCGGCGTAAAGTGACCAACGCGCTCAAGCGGCGAGGCGCTAGAGTTTATAAAACGAATGGCGGATTACTGAACCACGCTATCAATTGGCCGCGACGTGCCGGCCTGTCGGACGCGCCTGAGATACCCTTCTATGACCGAGTTGAAACCTAACATCCTCGGCGCGGCGGCGCAGTTGCTCGATCCATACGGGCGGCAAGCGCGCCTCTTCCCGGCGCTGCTCGTGATACTGCCCGCCGTCTCGTTGATCTTGGTGTGGTTCCCAGCGCTATGGTCAATCCTTGGCGCGCTAGTTTCGTTGGCATCAAGCTTTGGATTGATCCTTCTCCTGTCGCAGATCGCTAGAGATCGAGGCAAGCGCCTTGAGCCCGAGCTTTACAAATCATGGGGCGGCAAGCCTTCAGTGGCACTACTGCGTCACAGTGACGAGCGGATCGACGAGCACACGAAGGCGCGATATCGGACATTCCTTCAGGAGAAATTGCCTCAGTTGCCGCTGCCAACTCCGGAAGAAGAACTCGCGAACCCTACTGCGGCGGACAGGGCGTACGAGTCGGTGACCGCGTGGCTGCTCACACAGACGCGCGACACAAAGAAATTTTCGATTCTGTTTCGTGAGAACATCTCATACGGCTTCCGTCGGAACCTCTGGGGCCTCAAGCCGCTTGGCGTCACAACGGCTGTTGTCACCGCCGGTATCAGTACCGTCGCCGCCGGCTATCTCTCCTTCGTCGAGAGCGCCGCGCCTCGCCCCGAGATTGTGGTCGTCACGATCGTCGCGTGGCTCTTCTCGATATTTTGGATCGTCGTCGTAAATTCAGATTGGGTGCGGCTTCCGGCCGACGCTTACGGTATGCAACTCTTGGCTGCGTGCGACACCCTGAATTCCAAGGGCGTGGCGAAACCCCGGAAGGGAAAGCAGCAGGTTTGAGTTATGGCGACCACGGTGCACTTTATGGATGTTGGTCAGGGCAACATGACTTTGCTCCAACTCGCAGATGGAAGGGTATTTCTCTACGACTGCAACGTGACCGAGGACAACGAAGAATCCGTTCTCGCCTACCTCGCAACGGAAATTGGAGAGGGCACCAAAGTCAATGTTTTCGTTTGCTCGCATCGCGACGCAGACCATATGCGAGGCGTGAAGAAGATTGATGCGCGGTTCCCGATTCAACGTGTTTGGGATAGCGGTGCTACCGGTACTACAACGAATTCCAGCGAGTATTTGGACTATATGGAATTGCGCCGGCGCGTGGGCTTTACAGAAGTGCAAGCACGCAGGCGCTACGACTACGGAAGCAGTCGACTGCGTGTCATGAATTCAACGAGCGATGAGCTGGCCGGCGATCCAAACGCGCAGAGCATTGTCATTAAGGTCGAACATCGGGACGTGTCCAAAGACGTCACACAAGCGAGCGTCCTGCTCTGCGGCGATACCGACGCAGTGACGTGGCAACATATTCGGACCCTCTATAGCGACAGCGACCTCTCATGCTCGCTGCTCCTCGGTAGCCATCATGGAGCGATCACATTCTTCGACGATCCTGATGACGAACAAAACTACTACACGAGTCATATCAAAGCGATGGCTCCCGCGATGACCATCCTCTCAGTTGGCGACAACGCGCACGGACATCCGCATCCCAAAGCGGTCAAACTTTACGAGAAGTATTCGTCGGGTTCAAACAAGGGCAATAAGCTCTATCGAACCGACATCCAAGGCAACATATGCGTCGTCTTGAAGGACGGCGGGGGATGGAACATAACGAAGAACCGATGAAACTGTTGTCCGATGATTGAGTCTCAGCGACACCCCACACGTGGGCGAGTCGCGGTCGGCCGCGCTGTGTCGGCCTCTGCCGGGGTTCGCCGCGGTTGCGCGAGGTTAGCCGGGCTTGGGTCTACCTAGTGCGATTATCTTTCGGTCGAGCTGAGCCGAAAGTCGTCGAGCATGTCCGCCCACTTCTGCATGAGCGCGACGCGCTCGGGCCAATAGATCGCCCGATTGTACGCGCGCCGGATCGCGTTCTGCTCTTGATGCCCGAGCGCCGCTTCAATGACGTCCGGGTTGAAACCGTGCTCGTTGAGAATCGTGCTGGCCGATGAGCGGAAACCGTGGGGCGACATTTCGTCCCGGCCGTAGCCGAGTCGCCGCAATGTCGAGTTGAACGTATTCTCCGACAGCGGTGCCTTCATCGAAATAATCGACGGGAACACAAGCGTGAAGTGCTCCGACAGCGGCCAGATGTCTTGTACGACCGCGAGCGCCTGACGCGAGAGGGGAACGTCGTGCGGCTTGCGCGTCTTGGTGCGCTCGGCTGAAATGCGCCAGACCGACTTCTCGAAATTGAACTCGTTGCGCGTCGCGCCGCGCACCTCGCCGGGACGGGCGAAGGTAAGCGCGAGAAATTGCAGCGCGGCGCGTATCGTCGGAAAGCCAGTGAAGTCGTCGATGGATCGCAACAGCGCGCCGAGACGTTTTTCATCCGTGATCGCCGCCCGCGATTTCGTGTTGGGCGGGAGCAACGCGCCCTGCAAGGCGAAGGTCGGATCGCTGTTCGCGCGAAGGGTCACGACGGCGTAGCGAAAGACGGTACCCATGATGCCGCGCAGCCGGCGGGCAGTCTCGCGTCGGCCGCTCTTCTCGACCAGCTTGAGCAAGTGCAGGAGCTCGGCCGGCGTGAGTTCGGCGATCGGCCGATTGGCGATCGGCGAGGCGAGGTCTTGCAACAGCCATTTGTTCTTTGAGATCGTCGCCTCGGCCGCGCCGCGCTCGCGGAGGTTCTCGATATACTCCTCGGCGATCGCGCCGAACGTGTTGCGCGCTTGCGTGGCGGCGGCGATCTTGTCGAGCTTCTTTTGCACGCTCGGATCGATGCCCTTTTCGAGCGCTCCTCGTGCGGCGTCGCGCTTCGCACGCGCATCTGCAAGGGACGTCGCGGGGAACGAGCCGAGCGCCAGTAGTTTCTCGACGCCTGCAAAGCGGTAGCGATAGCGCCAGAGCTTGTGGCCGTTCGGTTGGACTTGCACGCTGAGGCCGTCACCGTCTGAGATTCTGTACGGCTTGTCCTCCGGGCGCGCATTTTTGATGTCGAGGAACGAGAGCTTCATGCGGGTATCGTCTTGCGGGTACGGGTGCGGTATTCGCGATGGTACCCGCAAAATGGCGCGATGCAACGTGACACCATGCGATGCTATGAAGCAACGCGTCGTCTCAAGTATTTGATTTTCTTTGAATTTTGAGACGCTATATCACACTATGAGAAGGTGTGATGGTGCCCAGGGGCGGAATCGAACCACCGACACTGCGATTTTCAGTCGCATGCTCTACCAACTGAGCTACCTGGGCGCCGAAGCGCTTTGGCGCTGCGGACGGCGGTTTATAGGGAGGCGGCCCCGGCTTGTCCAGCGGGTTTCGAGCGCGCGGCGCGCGCGCGCCAAGCGGTGGACATCCATGCGCGGGCATGAAAGATTTCGCCTCCCGTAAAGGCCGGGTTTGGGGAGAAAGCTGATGTTTCGTTTCGCCATCTGTGCGGCGGCGCTCGTGTTGGCGACGCCGTGTTTTGCCGAAAACCTGCCCAAACACGTCGGCGATTGCGCGGCGACGAAAGTGCAGAAGGTCGAGACCCGGCTGGCCGACGGCGACAACAAGCCGGTCGCGGGTTCGGGCAGCGCAGTCGAGTTCGCCGATGGCGGCTATCAAGTTTCCTACGATACGGTCCCCGAGATCGAGGCCTCGCGCCCCGGCGACGCGGTGAAGATCTGTCTCGTCTCGATTCCGCACCCGTGCCCACCCGGCGACAAGCGCGGCCGCGTCTACAAGACCACCAACCTGCGCACCCACGGCGAATGGACGCTGCCCGACTCCGAGCATTCTTGCGGCGGGGCGTGAGGGGCGGCCGGCAAGCGAGAGAATCGACGAGCCGTCCGAGCCGTCATTGTGAGCGGAGCGAAGCAATTCAGCGATAGCGGCGATTGCCGGCAATTTCGCGGCGCTCAATAGCGCCAGCGAACAGGGGTCACGATCTCTGGATTGCTTCGCTCCGCTCGCAATGACGGACCGCGTGGTTCCTTGCCGCCGGCCCGTAGAATTCCCCTCGCATTGCGCGGCGCGCTGGCATTTGCCATCATCGCGGCTCGTTCGATCGGCGCTCGCGCGTCGGGGCGCGGCGCGGCTTCGAGCGCGGACATCGGGATGGCGGACGGGAAACCCAGTCGATCCTCGTTGGCGAACGATCCGCGCATGCGCGGGCTCGTCTATCAGGGCCTGCTCGCGGCTGGCCTCGTCGCGCTCTTGTGGATGGGCTGGCGCAACGCCGTCGTCAACATGCAGGCGCGCGGCATTCCCATGGGCTTCGGCTTCTGGGACGACACCGCCGGCTTCGACATCAATCAATCGCTGATCGGCTATTCCGCGCTTTCGACCTACGGGCGCGCGTTCTGGGTCGGGCTCCTCAATACGCTGATGGTCGGCGCGATCTCGATCGCGCTGGCGACGCCGCTCGGCTTCGCGGTCGGCGTCGCGCGGCTGTCGCCGAACTGGATCCTGTCGAAGGTCGCGCTCGTCTATGTCGAGCTGATGCGCAACACGCCGCTGCTTCTGCAACTGGCGTTCTGGTACAACGCGGTGCTGAAGACGCTGCCCGGCCCGCGTCAGTCGTTGAGTCTCGGCGGCGTCGTCTTCCTCAACAACCGCGGCCTCTATCTGCCGCGCCCTGAGTTCGGCGCCGGCGCGCTTCTTGTCGTCGCCGCGCTGGCGCTGGCGTGCCTCGGGGCGCTGGCGCTTCGCCTCTGGGCGCGCCGGCGCCGGGCTGCGAGCGGCGCGCGCACGCCGGTCGCGCTTGCCGCGCTTCTTCTCATCGTCAGCCTGCCGACGCTCGCCTATTTCGTGAGCGGCGAGCCGATCGGCTTCTCGCTGGCGCGGCTCTCCGGCTTCAACCTTGCCGGCGGGTTGCAGGTTTATCCCGAATTCGCGGCGCTGACCTTTGGGCTCGTCACCTACACCGCCGGCTTCATCGCCGAGATCGTGCGCGCGGGCGTGCTCGCGGTGCCGCACGGACAGAGCGAGGCGGCGAGCGCGCTCGGCCTGCATCGCGCGGCGACGATGCGCCTCGTCGTCATCCCGCAGGCGATGCGCCTCATCACGCCGCCGCTGACCTCGCAATATCTCAACATCATCAAGAATTCCTCGCTCGCGGTGTTCGTCGGCTATCCTGACCTGGTGCTGATCTTCGCCGGCACGGTGCTCAATCAGACCCACGCGGCGGTGCAGGTGATGGCGATCACCATGGCGGTCTATCTCGCGATTTCGCTCGCCGTTTCGTTCGCGCTCAATCTCTTCAACGCGCGCGGCGCGCTCAAGGAGCGCTGACCCATGCCGGCGCCCACGAACGCGAATGGGACTTATCTCCGCCTCGCCTCCGGGCCGGTCCTGCCGCCGCCGCTGTTTTCGAGCGGGGGCATCGCGTGGATGCGCGCCAATCTGTTTTCGTCATTCCTATCGAGCGCGATCACGCTCGCGCTCGTCGCGTTCGGCCTGTGGACGGCGCCGCCCTTGATCGCCTGGGCGACGACGCAGGCGGTGTGGTCGGCCCCCGACGGCGCGCTGTGCCGCGCCCATCAGGACGGCGCGTGCTGGGCGTTCGTCGCGCAGAAGCTCGAATACCTCGGCTACGGCTCCTATCCGGCCGCCGAGCGCTGGCGGGTCGACGTCGTCGAGATCGTCGGCGCCGGGCTGATCGCCTGGATGCTGTGGCCGCGCGCGCCGCGCCGCGGCCTCGGCGCGGCGCTGTTCTTCCTCGGCTTCCCCGTTCTCGCTTTCGTGCTGTTGCACGGCGCCGAGAGCTTGCGTCTGCCGCTCGTCGACACGCTGCTGTGGGGCGGCGTGTTCGTTTCGCTGCTGACCGCGCTCGTCGGCATCGTGTTCTCGCTGCCGATCGGCGTGCTGCTGGCGCTCGGGCGCCGCTCGAATCTTCCCATCGTCAGGGCGGCGAGCGTCGTCTTCATCGAGTTCGTGCGCGGCGTGCCGTTCATCACCGTGCTCTACATGGCCAACAACATGCTGCCGCTGTTCCTGCCGCCCGGCTGGGTTCCCGACCGCTTCATCCCCCCGCTCGTCGGCACGGCGCTGTTCGCGGCCGCCTATATGGCCGAGGAAGTGCGCGGCGGCCTGCAAACCCTCGACAAGGGCCAGTACGAGGGCGCGATGGCGCTGGGCTTAGGCTATTGGCGGATGACGGGTCTCGTCGTGCTGCCGCAGGCGCTGACGCGGGTCATCCCCGGCGTCGTCAACAATTTCATCGGCCTGTTCAAGGATACGACGCTGGTGGCGATCGTCGGCATGACCGACTTCCTGGCGGCGATGGACAACGCGTTCAAGGACACGGTGTGGAGCGGGCCGACGATCCTGGCGACCGGCTACGTCTTCGCCGGGCTGTTCTATTTCGTATTCTGCTATGGCATGTCGCGCTATTCGGCGGCGATGGAGCGCCGCCTCGCCGTCGGGCGAACAGGCTGAAGGGAACCGGGCCGATGGCGGCGGGCGAGGGCAACGCGATCGAGTTCATCGACGTGCACAAATGGTACGGCTCGTTCCATGTGCTGCGCGCGGTCAACCTCACCGTCGCGCGCGGCGAGCGCATCGTCGTGTGCGGCCCGTCGGGCTCGGGCAAGTCGACGCTGATCCGCTGCGTCAACCGGCTCGAGGAGCATCAGCGCGGCACGATCCGCGTCGACGGCGTCGAGCTCACCGCCGACGTCGGGCGCATCGACGAAGTGCGGCGCGAAGTCGGCATGGTGTTTCAGCAGTTCAACCTGTTCCCGCATCTGACGATCCTCGAGAATTGCACGCTGGCGCCGATCTGGGTGCGTAAGACGCCCAAGCGCGAGGCCGAGGAATTGGCGATGAAGCTGCTGACGCGGGTCAAGATTCCCGAGCAGGCGCTGAAATACCCGGGCCAGCTCTCGGGCGGCCAACAGCAGCGCGTCGCCATCGCGAGGGCCCTGTGCATGAACCCGAAGATCATGCTGTTCGACGAGCCCACGTCGGCGCTCGATCCGGAAATGGTCAAGGAAGTGCTCGACGCGATGACCGAGCTCGCACAGGACGGCATGACGATGATCGTCGTCACCCACGAAATGGGCTTCGCGCGAAAGGTCGCCGACCGCGTCGCGTTCATGGACCAGGGCGAGATCGTCGAGATCAACGCGCCCGCGGAATTCTTCGCCAGCCCGCAGCACGAGCGGACGAAGCTGTTCCTGAGCCAGATTTTAAGGTGAGCGGGCGCCGTGTCGGAGCGGCTGACGTCTGCGTCGAGAGCCGGTAAGAAAGCGCCGTATGATCCGTCTTTGCGAGGAGCCCAGAGGGGCGACGAAGCGATCCGGTCTCTATGCAGGCCGCAATCGCTGGATTGCTTCGCCGCTTGGCTCCTCGCAAAGACGACCTCTCGATTCGCTTGATTCCTGAGCCGCCGGAAGGAGCCCCCCATGTCCGATCCCGATCGCGTCCACGCCGCCGCCGCGGCCGGTTTCGCCGCCGGGGCGGCGACTTACTTCGCCGGGCGGCCTGAATATCCGGCCGAAGTCGAAGGCTGGCTCCGCGACGACCTGCATCTCGGGCCGGGCAGGGCGGTTCTCGACCTCGGCGCCGGCACCGGCAAGTTCCTCTCCCGCCTGCGCGCGACCGGCGCGACGCTTTACGCCGTCGAGCCCGTGCCGGCGATGCTGCAGACCCTGATCGCCGCCAACGGCGACGTCGAGGCGAAGGCGGGGACGGCGACACGCATTCCGCTTGCCGACGCCTCGATGGACGCGATCGTCTGCGCGCAATCGTTTCATTGGTTCGCGAGCCGCACCGCGCTCGCCGAAATGCGCCGCGTGCTGAAGATCGGCGGCGCGCTCGGACTGATCTGGAACGTGCGCGACGAAAGCGTCGACTGGGTCGCCGCACTGACGCGCATCATCGCGCCCTACGAGGGCGATGCGCCACGCTTTGCCAGCGGGCGCTGGAGCGCGGTCTTTCCCGCCGACGGCTTTTCGCCGCTCGAGCAACGCCGCTATCCGCACGCCCATGTCGGGCCGGCCGAACGCGTCGTCGTCGACCGCGTGTTGTCGACGAGCTTCATCGCCGCGCTGAGCGCCGCCGAGCGAGACAAGGTCGCCGGGGAGGTCCGCGCGCTCATCGCCGCGACGCCGGCGCTGGCGGGCCAGGCCGAAGTCGCCTTTCCCTACCAAACCCGCGCGTTCCGCTGCCTCAGGATCGCTTGAATCGCGATTCGAGCGATCCCGATGGGTCAGGCAAGCCGCCTGCCATGCGGGGCTCGACGTCGACGAGACGTTCGCAGATCATTCGGCCGCGGAGGCTGCTTATGAGGGGCTCCGCCGAGGCGCTGGCGAAGATCGCGCTGTGCTCTTATTGCTGCGCCATCGTCGACGAGGCCGCGATCAAGGCCGAATATCTCTTGAGCCGCAGAGCAATCACGGAAAACCTTTCGAGCGAGCGCCACGAAGCGTTGCTTCGTTCCCTCCTGCTCCACGACGCTTGAGCGTCCAAACGATCAGGCCGCCGGACGCCGCCCGGCGGCGCCGGACGCCTGTGACTCAACACCGAAATCGGCGAGCAGCCGGCGGCCCGCCGATCGGAACCTTGCTGGGCTTCCGTGCAAGCGCGCAACCAGCATGGCGCCTTCCAAGGCGCCGACGAGAACTTGCGCCGCCTCGGCGGGCAATCCCTCGAAGGCCAGTTCCTTCTTCTCGCGACCGCTTCGGAGCGTTTCGGCGAGCCAAGCTTCGTTGGCGTCGAAGAAGCGTCGAACGGCTTCCTTCATCGTCGACGGCAGCGTGACGTAGTCCGCCGCGAGCATCCCGCACAGGCACATCCGATCGTCGTCCAACACGTCCGCGTAGATTCCGACATAGGCTTGCAACTTCGCGCCGGAGTCGCCGCCACTTTCGTCGATGCGATCCAATGCGGCCAGGAACGCCGTTTGATAGCGATCGATCAAACGTCTCCCGAGTTCGGCTTTGGTTGGAAAATGGTAGTGCAACGTGGCTTTCGTGACATGCAGCGCGGAGGCGATGTCGGCGTAGCTGAAGGCATTGAAGCCGCGCGTCTGCACCAGACGTTCGGCGATGTCGAGGATCCGGCGGGAGGTATCGGGAGCGGCGGCGTACATCGGCATTAAGTCCGTTCGTGTTGGATCGTCGCCCGGCGGCGCGCCGGTCGAATTGGCTTCTCATTCAAGTACATTATATATCTACTAGTTGACAAGTTATCTACTAGTTGGTATAGCCGATCGCGAAATCGTGATCGTTCGGCACACGGCAACAAGGCCGCCTCGAAGCGGCCGAGCGTGGGGAGGACGCGATGCAGCAACCGGACCAGGTCAAGCTCGACACGTTCCTCGGCCGAGTGGTCGGGGACCTTGGCGCTGACGCGGGCGGCGTGCGGGCGCAACTCGGGGTCGGGGCGCGGCCGTGACGCCGGGCTTCACGGAAGGCGATCCGCGCGACGTGGGGAGCGGCCAAGGCGCAGTGATCGAACTCGGCGGGCGGCCAAGAGCCGCGCGTCCTCTAAAAAGGAGGCGACCATGGAAAGCGATTCTTTCAGCCTATCGGCGCTCAGCCGGGCGATCGAGGCTCGCGATTCGGCGGCGATGCGCGGGTTCTATGGCGAGCACGCCAAAATGACGATCATCGACCGGGATCATCCGCCAAGCCGTCCGCAGCAGAGCGTTGGTCGGTCCGCCATCGCGGCCTATTTTGACGACGTCTGCGGACGGGCCATGACCCACAGGGTTGAGAACACTTGCGTCGACGCCAACCACCTCGCCTTTACGCAAGCCTGCGCCTACCCGGACGGCACGCGCGTCTTCTGTTCGGCGATGGCGGAACTGTCGGGCGGCCAGATCGTCAATGAGACGATCGTGCAAGCGTGGGACGCGTGAGTTGGCGGGACTCCTGATCGGGAGCGACCGCCATGATGATCGCGCGCTGGCAAATTGACGCCCGTTTCGGGCACAAGCAGAAGGTCATCGATGCGCTCGTCCGGTGGGCGCGCGATATCGCGCCGCTCGCCGGGCTTCGCAACGGCCGACTGTTGACGGGATCGGTTGGCGCCCTCGAGGCGACGGTTGAGCACAACTGGGAGGTCGAGAACCTGGCCGAGCTTGAGCGCGCGTGGGCCAAACTCGGCGCCATTGAAGCGCATCAGCAATGGAGCAAGGACCTCGAACCGAACGTAGTCTCGGGAACCGCGCGCTGGACGATCTACCGCGTTCTCTGAAAAGCGAGCCGAAGGCAGGGCGGCGAGCGCGGGCAAGGGCGGCCGCGACGGTCGATGTCTCGAAGTTGAACTTCGCTTCTTTCGCAGCTGTGCCCGCGCCACGCATCTTTCGACGTCGCTCCGATGCGCGGCGGAGGGAGACTAGCGTGCGCCGTCGGTTTGCGGCGACGGAAGCGGAGTTCCGATAAAGCGACGGCGTTCGCGCCGATCCCTGGTCATCCGGAGAATGTCGGCGAACAGGTGACCATACCGCCGCGGTGTCTGCCGACTCTTTCCTCGGGAGAAACCCCATGAACGACGAAGCCATCACCAAATTCGGGCAGAGCCTTCGCGGCGCGCTGATAGGGCGGAGCCACCCAGACTACGACGAAGCCCGCAAACTCTATAACGGCATGATCGACAAGCGGCCGCTCCTGATCGCGCGCTGCGCCGACGCGGCCGACGTGATCGCGGCCGTAAACTTCGGACGCGACAACAAGCTCGCGATCGCGATTCGCGGCGGCGGGCACAATGGGCCGGGCCTTGGCAGCGTCGACGACGGCCTCGTCATCGACCTGTCGGCGATGAGAGGCGTGCGGGTCGACCCGACGAGACGGACAGTGCGCGCGGGGGCCGGCTGCGTCACCGGCGACATCGACCACGCCACTCACGCCTTTGGCTTGGCGACGCCCTTTGGCATCATCTCCACCACTGGCGTCGCTGGGCTGACGCTCTCTGGCGGCCACGGCTACCTCAGCCGCCAATACGGCCTCGCCGTGGACAACCTGCTCGAAGCCGACGTAGTGCTCGCCGACGGCAGTTTCGTCACCGCCAGCGAAACCGAAAACGCCGAGCTACTATGGGCGCTTCGCGGCGGCGGCGGCAATTTCGGAGTCGTGACGAGCTTCCTGTTTCAGGCCCATTCCGCGAACATGGTGTACGGCGGGCCGATCGTCTGGGAGCTGAAGGATGCGGCCAGGGTGATGCGCTGGTACCGGGAGTTCGAGGCCGGCGCCCCGGACGAGTTCTGCATCTTCCTTGGTCTGCAGGCGGTTCCTCCGGGCGATCCCTTCCCCAAGGAGCACTGGAGCAAGAAAATGTGCGTGCTTGTCATCGCCCACAACGGGCCCGCCGAGGAGGGTGAGAAAGCCGTCAACGCTGTCCGCGCGGCGCTGCCGAAGCCGATCATCGATTGGGCTGGCCCAATGCCCTATCCGGCGTTGCAAACGCTTTTCGACGGGCTCTACCCGAAGGGCCTGCAATGGTATTGGAAGGGCGACTTCGTGAAGACGTTGCCGGACGCGGCGATCGACGCGCATATCGCGTACGCAGACAAGCTGCCAAGCCCGATTTCCGCGATGCACCTCTACCCGATCGACGGCGCAGTCCATCGACGCAGGCAGGACGCGACCGCTTGGAACTGCCGGGACGCGACTTGGTCGATGGTCATCGTCGCCGTCGATGCGGATCCGTCGAAGGCCCCCGCCCTGAAAAAGTGGGCGCGGGATTACTGGGAAGCGGTGCACCCGTTCGATCTCGGCGGCGCCTATCCGAATTTCATGATGGACGACGAGGGAGAAGCGCGCCTGAAGGCGGCCTACGGCGACAACTACGAGCGCCTCGCCGCGCTGAAGAAAAGGTTCGACCCGGCCAACCTGTTCCAGGTGAACCAGAACATCCGCCCGGCCGCCTAGCGTCTGGCGGACGCAATCCTGCCGCTGCGAAGTCTTGACGTGGACATTCCGGGATTGCCGAGCGGCTACGAGGGCGCTTGCTGGAGTGACGGCTGCCGACAATGAGAGCGGGCGAAACGACGCGCGCCTGATCGCGGGCGCGAACGTGCCGGTCGTTCCCCCGCAATGCGCGTCACTTCCGCAAGCGCTTTTCGTTCGGCGCGGCCTTCGCCGCTTCCGCCTCGGCGGCGTGCGTCGCGAGCGCCTTGTCGAGGCGGCGGCGCATCGCGGTCTCCTGATGGGCGGGATGCTCGGGGTCGGCGGCGGCGGCGACCATGCGGCGCACCAGGTCGTAGTCGTGCTCGTCGCGATAGGGCTTGAGGTCGAGGTCGGGCGGCAGCTTGGTCAGCCGTTCGTCGCCCATCCGCTTGACGTAGGTCTGCATGAAGCGATCGTAGGCGCGCCAGGAAACGCCGTCGGCGCGCACCGCCGCTTCCTCGGCGCGCGTCGCGATCTGATGGGCGTGCTGATAGTGCAGGTCGAGCTGGTCGATCAGCGTCTTCTCGACCTCCTCGTGCAGCAGCAAATAGCGATCGACCGCAATCGCACGGCCCTTGTAAAGAAAAGTCTCGGGCAGGTGGCGATCGATGTAGATGCGCTTGCCGTCGAGGCTGTAGCCGGCAAGATAGGGAATGTCGTGATCGCGGTCGATGCGACCGACCCGGCGGGCGATGGCGTCGAGCGCGCGATCGAGCATCAGACTGGAAACATAGGTGTCGGGAATGCGCAGGCGCTTGTGGGCGCCGACGGGATGGCAGCAGCTTTCCGGCATTTTCCCCTCCCAGAAAAGCGAAACGCCGCTTCGCCTCGGTACAAGGCGAAGCGGCGCCGATGGCCTCAAACGGCGCGTGGCCGCTGATTACTTCGCCTTCTCATCCTTCGCGGCGACGTTGCCGGCCGCTGTGGCGTCGGCTTCGCACATGTAGGCGCCCTGCTTGGTCGTCCCGTAGCTGCGATGGCCGGAGTAGTGGTACTTGTGCGACTTGGTGTTGACCCAGACGACGGTGTCGCTCGGGCATTTCGCCTTGGCGTCGGCCTCGGTGGTGAATTCGCCGGCGCCGGTCGCGGCCGCGGCGGCCTTCTTCGGCGTAGGCTTCATCGCC
>JBEKFO010000052.1:0-14529 GCA_050013275.1 Roseiarcus sp.
CATTCCGATCGTCCAGATCTTGATCACCCAGTCCGGCGCGGCGCCCTCGGAACTGGAGTCGCAGGTCACCAAGAAGGTCGAGGACGCGGTCTCCAACGTCAACGGCGTTTGGCACATGATCTCCACGGTGACCGACGGCTCGTCGGTGACCGTCGTCCAGTTCAACGTCGGCTCGGTCGACGTCGATCGCGCGCTCAACGATGTGAAGGACCAGATCGCCAAGATTCGCGCCGATCTGCCGCGCACGATCGACGAGCCGATCGTCAGCCGCCTCGATATCGAGGGCCTGCCGATCGTCACCTACGCCGCTTCGGCGCCGGGGATGACGGTCGAGCAGCTCTCCTGGTTCATCGACGACACGGTGGCGCGCGAGTTGCAAGGCGTCAAAGGCGTCGGCGAGGTCAAGCGCTTCGGCGGCGTCGATCGCGAAATCCGCGTCTCGCTCGACCCGGAGAAGCTGCTCGCGCTCGGCGTGACCGCCGCAACCGTCAACGCGCAGGTGCGGGCGGACAATGTCGACCTGGGCGGCGGACGCGGTCAGATCGCGGGCCAGGAGCAGGCGATCCGCACGCTCGCCGGCGCACACGCGGTCAGCGATCTCGCCGCGTTGCCGATCGCGCTGCCGGGCGGGCGCAAGGTGCGGCTCGACGAACTGGGAACGGTCACCGACGGGGCCGCGGAGCCGCGAACGTTCACGCGGCTGTTCGACGAGCCGATCGTCGCCTTCGGAGTGACGCGCGCCAAGGGCGCGAGCGACGTCACCGTCGACCGTCTGGTGGCTGAACGGCTCGATCGCATTCACGCCGACCATCCGGAAGTGGCGTTCACCAAGGTCGACACGCAGGTCGACAACGAACTTGGCAATTATTCCTCGACCATGGAGACCCTGATCGAGGGCGCCGCGCTCGCGGTTGTCGTCGTGTTGGTGTTCCTGCGCGATTTGCGCGCCACGCTGGTCACCGCGGTCGCCCTGCCGCTGTCGATCATTCCCACGTTCTGGGCGATGGACGCGATCGGCTTCTCGCTCAATCTCGTCAGCCTGCTCGCGATCACGCTGGTGACCGGCATTCTCGTCGACGACGCGATCGTCGAAATCGAGAACATCGTGCGGCACATGCGCATGGGCAAGTCGGCTTATCGCGCCTCGCTGGAGGCCGCCGACGAGATCGGCCTCGCGGTCATCGCGATTTCGCTCACCATCGTCGCGATCTTCTCGCCGGTGAGCTTCATGAGCGGCATCGCCGGCCAATATTTCCGTCAGTTCGGCCTCACCGTCGCGATCGCGGTAATCTTCTCGCTGTTGGTCGCGCGTTTCATCACGCCGGTGATCGCCGCCTATTTCCTGCGCGCGCCCGACGAACCGACGCATCGCGAAGGCGCGATCATGCGGTTCTATACGCGGCTGGTGCGCGCCTCGGTGCGCCACCGCTGGATCACGCTCGCCGCGGGCGTGATGATCTTCCTCGCTTCGCTGTGGTCGACCAAGCTCTTGCCCTCGGGCTTCCTGCCGCCCGACGACCAGGGCCGCGTGCTGCTGGCGGTCGAACTGCCGCCGGGCTCGCTGCTCGCCGACACCGACCGCGCCACCCGCGCGATTTCCGACGAGCTCAGAGCGCTGCCCGAAGTGCGCTCGGTGTTGATTTACGGCGGGCAGATCCTCGGCTCCGGCGCGGAGCCGCGCAAGGCGACGTTCGTCATCAATTTCGTCAACAAGACCGAGCGGGCGGCGAGCCAGAAGGATTTGCAGGCGCGCATCGGCGCGATGCTCGCCAGCACGCCCGACATCCGCTACTGGTTCGTCAAGGACAACGGCCAGCGCGATCTATCGCTGATCGTCGCCGGGCCGGACATCGAGGCGATCAACGACACCGCCAACCAGCTCGCCAGCGAGATGCGCTCGATCCCCTCGATCGAGAATCCGATCTCCACCGCGGAACTCGATCGGCCGGAGTTGCAAATCGAACCCAAGCGCCAGCTCGCCGCCGACCTCGGCGTCTCGACCGAAGCGCTGTCGGAGACGATCCGCGTCGCTACGCTCGGCGACATCGACGCCAATCTCGCCAAGTTCAACGCCGGCGACCGGCTCGTCCCGATCCGCGTCGAACTCGACGAATCGGCGCGCGGCGACATCGGCCGGCTCGAGGACTTGCGCGTCGCCACCGCCTCGGGCGGCGCGGTGCCGCTCTCGGTGGTCGCCGACTTTTCCATCGGCCATGGCCCCACGGCGATCAACCGCTACGACCGCACGCGGCGCGTCACCATCGAGGGCGACCTCAAGGGCGAAGCGGCCCTCGGCGACGCGGTGAACGCGATCCGCGCCCTGCCGACCGCCAAGAAGCTGCCGCCGGGCGTCGAAATTCGTGAAACCGGCGACGTCGAGGTGATGAGCGAGGTGTTCCAGTCCTTCGCCGAAGCGATCGGCGCGGGCGTGATGATGGTCTACGCGCTGCTGGTGCTGCTGTTCGGCAGCTTCCTGCAGCCGATCACCATTCTCGTCTCGCTGCCGCTGTCGATCGGCGGCGCCATCGGCGCGCTGCTTCTGACGCACAAGTCAATGTCGATGCCGGTCGTCATCGGCATCCTGATGCTGATGGGCATCGTCACCAAGAACGCGATCATGCTCGTCGACTTCGCGGTCGAGGAGATCGCGCGCGGCACGCCGCGCCTGGAGGCCCTGGTCGAAGCCGGCCGCAAGCGCGCGCGACCGATCATCATGACGACGATCGCGATGGCTGCGGGGATGTTCCCCTCGGCGCTGGGCCTGGGCGACGGCGGCGGCTTCCGCTCGCCGATGGCGATCGCGGTCACCGGCGGCCTCATCGCCTCGACGCTGCTGTCGCTGGTCTTCGTGCCCGCGGCGTTCACCCTCGCCGACGACGCCGGACGGCTCGCCTGGCGCCTGCTCGGCCGCTTCGTCGGCGCGACGGACGAGCCTGCGCGCGCCATCGAGACGCGGCCGGCGCCCGCGGCCGAGCCGGGCGGCTTGCCGGCGGCGGCGGAGTAAGCGCGGCGACGTCGCGCTGCGCCGCGCCGCTCATTCCTTCGCGGCGAGCGCGGCGAACAGCGCAGGCAGCGCCTCGAGGTCGTCGACCACGTGATCGGCGTGCGGCCCGAGTTCTTCGCGGTTCGCCGGACCGGTCAGCACCGCGACCGCCAGCGCGCCGGCGGCGCGCGCCGCCTCGAGGTCGTGGCGCGAATCCCCGACCATCGCAATTCGCGCGGGCGCGACGCCGAGATGGCGCGCGAACGCCAGCACCATGCCGGGATCGGGCTTGCCGCCGTGGCCGGAATCGTAGCCGGCGACGAATTCGATCGCCTCGTCGAGGCCGAGCGCGACGATTTGCCGCCGCGCGCTTTGCTCCGAGTCGTTGGTGGCGAC
Source organism: Roseiarcus sp. (assembly GCA_050013275.1). Taxonomy (GTDB): domain Bacteria; phylum Pseudomonadota; class Alphaproteobacteria; order Rhizobiales; family Beijerinckiaceae; genus Roseiarcus. The sequence continues at coordinate 3,380 of JBEKFO010000052.1, forward strand.
GCCGAGGCGCAGGCCCATCGCCCTGAGCGCGCCGAGCGCGAGCGTCGGTTCGCCGATCGGCGTCAGCGCCTTCAGGGACTCGATCGCCGCCAGACGATCGATCTCGCGCTTGAGTTCGGCGAAATCCGTCCGCCCCAGCGACTCGCCCCACAGCCGGCCGTAGCTCGCCGACGATCCCGCGATCAGCGGCGATGTCGGATGGAACCGTTTGTCGTCGAGCGAGAAATGCAGGGTCTCGGCCTGGGCTCGCATCAACTGGGGATCGCCTGCGGCGAGCGCGTGAATGATCGCGTGCGTCGCCGGCCCCCAAGTCTCGTCGAAATCGACGAAAGTGCCGTCTTTGTCCAGCAGAACCCCGACAACGGACATGGCCGCCTTTCACACGCTCGAATTCGCGCTGCGCGCCGACTCACTCTGCGACGCCGCGCCGCAGGGCGGCGGGCTCCAATCGGCCGCGATTCATCCTTTAAATCGCCCTTAACCGATTTCATTCAACCTGTCGCCATTGGCCCGACGCCGAGACCGACAGCGCCGAGCGACTTAGTCACCGAGTGTCCTCATGCGTCACGATCTCACCGCCATTCCCGATCTCATCGAGACCAGAGCCGGCCGCAGCCGCCTTCTTTCCCGGCTCTATCACGATATCGGCCTGGCCGCTGTCGCCGCCGAATTCGAACTCCCCGTCAAGGAGCTCGAGCCCGAACTCGAAGAAGCGGTAGAGCGTGGGTCGCATTATCTTGCGCCGGCGAACGCCGTGCTTGCGTCATAAGCGAACGCGGCGATCCTAGAGACCGAGATCGCCGGGACGCATCGAGGATATCAAGGGGGCCGACGTTCCACCCGGCGCGTTGCGCGACGGGTGGCGATGCGCCCGCGATTCCGTTCGCCCACGAACCCGATATTTTTCCGCGCGCGCCCGCCAGGTCGCGTTGAGGCTCAGCGCCCGCAACGCTCAGGCGGGGCGCCAGGCGGCGATCCGCGCGTTGCCTGCAAACTTACGCACGCCGGCGTTGTGGGCGAATTCAGCGGCCGCAAGTCGACCGCGCGCGAGCCTTCCTCGTCGGTCGAGTCGAGCTGGTCGCAGCCGCCGTGCGACGCGCGGCTACCGGCGCGCCGCGAAGCCGCCCTCGTGCATCCCGTTTCCGAGAACGCACCGCCTCCCGGGCTCGCGCAGTCCGCGATGCGAATTCGATCCTTGCCGATTTGGACTTGACTAACTAATTCGATAGAATTAATAGACTGAATGCCAAACGCGCTCGCCAGATGGGCGGCAATCACGCGGATCGGATCGATGGTCGACGCCTACATTATCGAGATCGGAGGAGAAACGATCGGCGTCGCCGCGCGCGAAACGACCGCGTTTCGCTTTTACGCCACGCATCGCGCGTTCTTCCCCCTGGAAGGCCGCAGCTTCGAGAGCCCAGAGCACGTGCAGCTCGCCGCGCTCGCGCTGCGCCGCGCGAACGCGCGGCCAGCCAGAACCGGGACCGCCGATTCTCCCCGCGTCGATAGGAGCCATCCATGAACCGCAGAGCCTTCCTCGCCGGCGCCGTCGCCGTTGCGATTCCCGTCGCCGCGTCGAGCCGCGCCAGCGCCGCCACAGCGCTGAAAGAGCTGCGCGTCGGCTATCAGAAGACCGGCGCGCTGCTGATCGTCAAAGCGCAAAAGGTTCTGGAAAGACGCTTCGAGGCCGAGGGCGTCACGGTGAAGTGGGTCGAATTTCCGTTCGGCCCGCCGCTCCTCGAAGCGCTGAGCGCCGGCGCGGTGGACTACGGCTACACCGGCGACGCGCCGCCGATCTTCGCACAGGCCGCGCACGCCAACCTGCTCTACGCCGCCGCGATTCCCGCGCGCGGCTTCGGCCAGGCGATCGTCGTTCCCTCGGACTCGCCGATCAAGACCCTCGCCGATCTCAAGGGCAAGAAAGTCGGCGTCGCCAAGGCGTCGAGCGCGCACAATCTGCTCGTCGCGGCGCTCGAAAGCGAAAAGATTCCGTGGAGCGACATTACGCCCGTCTATCTCGCGCCCGCCGACGCCGCGGCTGCGTTCTCGCGCGGCGCGATCGACGCGTGGTCGATCTGGGACCCGTTCCTGGCGCTCGCCGAGCTTAAGCAAAACGCGCGCGCGTTGCCGATCGACGAGAAGGCGACCGCGCAGAACAGTTTCTTCCTCGTCAATCGGGACTTTGCCGCCGCCCATGGCGACGTCGTCGCCGCAATCAACGAGGAAATCGGCAAGGCGACGCAATGGGCCGATACGCATCGCGACGAAACCGCCGCGCTGTTTTCCGAAGCGAGCGGCGTCGACATCGTCGCGCAGAAGAAGGCGGTCGATCGGGCCGAGTTCACGTTCGGCCCGCTGACCGACGCAGTCCTGACGCAGCAACAGGCCGTCGCCGATCGCTTCCAACGCCTCGGCCTCATCCCGGCGCCGATCGTCGTGCGCGAAATCGTCTGGCCGTGGAGGTCCGCGAGCTGAATCCCTCCAAGCGCGCGACCGGAGATCGACGTCATGCGTCGCGCCCGCGGAGCGCTCCGCGTCTCTTGGTTCAACCCCGCCGGCGGTTATGGCGCCGATCTCGGCGGCGACGCGATCCGCGTCGCGGCGCAATGACGAACCCATTTGGGAGACGCGGATGACCGATACGACCTCGACGCCGTTGCAATTCGCGGTCGCCGCGCGGCCGAGCCTCGCTCCGCGCCTGCGCGCGGCGGCCGAAGGAGGCGCCGGTTGGGCGCTGCCCTTCGCGCTTTTCCTGGGCTGGCAAGCCGCCTCGTCTTTCGGCGGCGTCGCCGATACGACCATCCCTTCGCCGCTCGCCGTGCTCGCGGCTGCATGGCGGCTGACGCTGTCGGGCGAATTGCCGCAAAGCGTCGGAGTGAGCTTCCTGCGCGCGTTGGCCGGCCTCGCCGTCGGCGGCGGCGTCGGCTTCGCCTTCGGCCTCGCCAACGGCCTTTCGCGCCGTTGGTTCGACCTTACCGACACCACTTTGCAGATGGCGCGCAACGTGCCGCATCTCGCGCTCATCCCGCTGGTGATCGTCTGGTTCGGCATCGAGGAGGAAGCCAAGCTCTTCCTCGTCTCGCTCGGCGTCTTCTTCCCTGTCTACGTCAACACGCTGCACGGCGTGCGCAGCGTCGATCCGCAGCTGATCGAAATGGCGCGCAGCTACGGCTTTGGCGGCGCACGACTGTTCCGGCGCGTCATTCTGCCCGGCGCCTTGCCCTCGATCTTCGTCGGCTTGCGCTTCGCGCTTGGCGTCATGTGGCTGACGCTGATCGTCGCCGAGACGATCGCGGCGCAATCGGGCATCGGCTACATGGCGATGCAGGCGCGCGAGTTCATGCTCGTCGATGTCGTCGTGCTCGCCATTCTCATCTACGCGGCGCTCGGCAAAGTCGCCGACGCGACCGCGCGCGCGCTCGAACGCCGCTGCCTTGCCTGGCATCCCGCGTTCCAGGCCAAGGCGTGAGGCGCCCGTGACCGCCGCCTCCGCCAAAGCGCCCTTGCCCGATTTCGACGCGCAATTCCGGGCGCCGCCTTCGCCCGGCGCGCCGGTCGTCGTACGCGCCTTGAACAAATCCTACGGCGCCAAGCGCGTTCTTCGTGGGCTCGACCTGCAAGTTCCCGCGGGCCAGTTCGTCGCCGTCGTCGGACGCAGCGGCTGCGGCAAGAGCACGCTGCTGCGCCTGATCGCCGGGATCGAGACGCCGGACACGGGGCGGGTCGTCGTCGGAACGGCGCATCGACCTTTGCGCGAGTCGGCGCGGGTGATGTTCCAGGAGCCGCGGCTTCTTCCCTGGGCCCATGTCCTCGACAACGTCGTCGTCGGTTTCGGCGCGAACCCGGATCGCGACGCCGGGCGCCGCCGCGCGGTCGAAGCGCTGGAGCTTGTCGGCCTCGCCGACCGAGCCGGCGAATGGCCCTCCGTGCTCTCGGGCGGCCAGAAGCAGCGCGTCGCGCTGGCGCGCGCGCTCGTCAGCCGGCCGCGCCTGCTCGCGCTCGATGAGCCGCTCGGCGCGCTCGACGCGCTGACCCGCATCGAAATGCAGCGCCTGCTGGAAGCCGTGTGGCTGCGCGAGCGCTTCACCGCGATCCTCATCACCCACGACGTCGGCGAAGCGGTCGCGCTCGCCGATCGCATCGTGCTGATCGAAAACGGCGCGCTGGCGCTCGACGTCGTCGTCGACCTGCCGCGGCCTCGCCGGCGCGATTCGATCGCGGCGGCCAAAATCGAATCGCAGATTCTGGCGCGGCTGCTCGGCGAGGCGGGCGCCGGAGCGACGACCGACTGTCCACATTCCTCGCCGCAACAGGAAGGAGCAACCGTATGAGCTTTTATCGCGATTCCAACGACAAACAGGCGCTCGAAGCCTGGAACGCCGCCAAGAGCGCGCCCTATCGAACCCTGACGACGACGCCGCTCGCGCCGACGCTCGGCGTCGAAATCCAAGGCGTCGACCTTTCACGAGACCTCTCCGACGAGCAATTGACGGAAATACGCCGCGCGCTCGCCGAGCACCTGGTGCTGGTGTTCCGCGACCAGAAGATTTCGATCGACGACCAGAAGCGCTTCGCGCGCCATTTCGGCTCGCTGCATCGCCATCTCCTCGCCTCCTCGAACCTGATCGCTGGGGCGAGCGTCGATCCTGAGGTTCTGGCGTGGAAGACCGGCAAGGCCTCACGCTTTACCGCCGGCAACGGCTGGCACCATGACGTCTCCTGCGACGAACAACCGATCCGCGCGTCGTTCCTGCACGTCACCAAGACGCCCGGCGAAGCCGGCGGCGACACGGTGTTCGCCAACGGCTATCTCGCCTACGAGTCCCTTTCCGAGCCGATCAAGACGCTGATCAACGGCCTCACCGCGGTGCACGACGGCGCCAAGGGCTGGACGGCCGGCCTAGGCGCCAAGCCGCAGCCGGGCACGAATTTCCCGCAGAACGAGCACCCGGTCGCGCCGGTTCACCCCGCGACCGGCCGAAGGTTTCTCTACGTCAATTCCGCCTTCACGACGCACTTCCCGCAACTGACGCGCTTCGAGAGCGATGCGCTGCTCGACCTCTTGGTCCGTCATGTCGAGCGCAACGTCGCGTTCCAAACGCGGGTGCATTGGAGCCCCAACACCCTGGCGCTCTGGGACAATTGGGCCGTGCAGCACCACGCGGTGTGGGACTATTACCCCTTCGAGCGTTGGGGCGCGCGCGTCTCGGTCGTCGACGGCGCGCCGAAGGCGGCGTGAACGCCTCTCATACGATAAGCGCGGCGACGCCCCGGCGTCGCCGCGCCCGCGCGCCTCAAGCGCGATTGGCGCGCTCTTGCTCGTCCAGCCAGGTGAAGGTCCGCATAATTCCGCGCAATTCGGCGAGGCCCTTCAGCCGCCCGACGCAGGAATAGCCGGGATTGATCCGCGCCTTGCCGATGTCGTCGGCGAGGAGGGGACCGTGATCGGGGCGCATCGGAATCTGCGCGTCGGCGCGCCCTTGCCCGCGGCGGCGGCTTTCCTCGCCTAAGAGCGCGCGCACCAGCGCCACCATGTCCGTCGCCCCGTCGAGGCAGTCGGCCTCATAGAACGAGCCGTCGGCCTCGCGCGCGACGTTGCGCAAATGGGCGAAATGAATGCGCGGGCCGAACGCCTCGGCCATCGCGACACAATCGTTGTCGGCGCGCGCGCCCAGCGATCCCGCGCACAGCGTCATGCCGTTGGCGGGGCTCTCCACGGCCTCGAACAACGCGCGAAAGTCCGCGGCGGTCGAGACGACGCGCGGTAGACCGAACAGCGAAAACGGCGGATCGTCGGGATGGATCGCAAGGCGCGCGCCGACCTCCTCGGCTGCCGGCGCGACCTCCGCAAGGAATGCGATGAGGTTGGCGCGCAGGTCCTCTGGCGTGAGCGAGCCGAATTCTTGCAAGGCCTGCGAGAACTGTTCGCGCGTATAGGCCGCCTGACGCGCCGGCATGCCGCCGATGACGTTGTTCTCGATCGCCGCCAGCGCCCCCTCGTCGAGGCGCTGCAATCGCTCGCACGCCGCCGCGAGCGCCTGGGCCGAATAGTCGGCCTCGGCCCCCGACCGCCGCAAGACGAAGACGTCGTAGGCGACGAACGCCGGCATGTCGAAGCGCAACGCGTAGCCTGTCGAGGGCAGCGGATATTTCAAATCCGTCCGCGTCCAATCGACCACCGGCATGAAGTTGTAGCAGATGGTCGTGACGCCGGCCTTGGCGAGGTTGGCGAGGCTGTCCTTCCAGGCGCCGATTTCGCGCCGGTAGGGGCCCTCGCGCAACTTGACCGCGCTCGGGACGGGAATCGACTCGCAGACGTCCCAGCTCAGCCCCGTCGCTTCGATGGCGCGTTTTCGCGCCATCACTTCGTCGAGGTCCCAGGCGCGCCCATCGTATATGTGATGGAGCGCGCTGACGATTCCCTGGGCCCCGGCTTGCTTGGCGTTGTCCAAGGAGACGGGATCGTCGGGCCCGAACCAGCGCCAAGTTTCCTTCATCGGCCTCTCCGTCGCGCAGGCCGCGGCCTTAACGTCTAGATCCCGCCGATCGCGCGGACGACGACGGAAATGACGACGGAAATGATGATCGCGCACACCACGACCGCCGCGGTGTAGGGGACCGCCTTGTCGCTCGGCGCCTTCATCAGCGTGGGGATGCCGAGCCAGAACAGATAGAGGCTGTAGAGGCCGAGGATGCCGAGGATTCTCAGGCCGGGGATCAGTGAAAACACGCCCACGAGCCAAGCCGGCGTCATCGAATAGACCGCGAGCTTGAGCGCGGCGGACTGATCCTTTTGCGCGCCGAAGGTCGGCGCCAGCGCGTCGGTGATGAGCGCCACTACGTACACCATCACGAACGCCAGCACGTACTGGACGATCGCGGAGGCGAGGCCGGCGACGATCCCGACGCGATAGGTTCCGATCATCGGCATGCCGACGCCGACGAGCGACATCCCGACGAAGCCGCACACCGCCGGGATGGCGGCGAGAATTGCGACGTAATTGGTGAAGAGATAAGTCGGATCGCCAGGCTCGGGCGCAATCGTCTGCCACTCGATCTTTGGATTCAGCAAAATTCCTTTGACTCGTTCGACAAGGTCCATGAAGGCCTCCCCCTCGCGTCGACCGGCTCGCTTCGAGCGGCCAAGGTTTAATGTTAGTCCGGCCGCGGTCTCGGCGCCAGCCCGGAACGCGCGCCCTGCGGCGACGTGGCCGGGCTTACGGTCTGCGGCAAGCTTGTTCGGCGCGACCGTTGCGGGCGAGCGGGTTTGCCGCGGCCGCGGCGGGCGCGCTATATATGCTGCGATATAAGCCGGCCCCCTCGGGGGGCTGGCGGACTTCTCATTCTTGGAGCGGGCGTCGAGCGTGTCGGACGGAGCTGATTGGAGCGCGGCGCTGGTCTTCTCGCCCGCGGAATGGACGGCGATCTTCCTCTCGCTCAAGGTCGCCACCGTGGGAGCGCTGGCGAGCCTGCCGTTCGGCGTCGGCATCGCCTGGCTGCTGGCGCGGCGGCGATTTCCCGGCAAGTCGCTGGTCAACGCGCTGGTGCACCTGCCGCTGGTGCTGCCCCCGGTCGTCACCGGCTGGCTGCTGTTGATCGGCTTCGGACGGCAGGGGGTGTTCGGGCGCGCCCTGGAGACGTGTTGCGGGCTGACGTTCTCGTTCCGTTGGACGGGCGCGGCGCTCGCGGCGGCGGTGATGGGCTTTCCACTGATGGTGCGCGCAATCCGGCTGTCGATCGAGGCGGTCGACGCGCGCCTCGAACAGGCGGCGCAAACGCTGGGCGCGCCGTCCTGGTTCGTCTTCGCCACGGTGACCCTGCCGCTCGCCGCGCCGGGGATCATCGCCGGGCTCATTCTCGGCTTCGCCAAGGCGATCGGCGAATTCGGCGCGACGATCACCTTCGTCGCCAACATCCCCGGTCAGACGCAGACCATCGCCACCGCGATCTACAGCGCGACGCAGGACCCCAACGGCGCCGAGACGACGTGGCGGCTGACGGGTATTGCGCTGGCGATCGCCTTTGTGGCGCTGTTCGCCTCCGAGGCGCTCGCCGCACGCGTCGCCAAACGGGACGCGCGGCGATGATCGAAATCGCAGTCGAGCACACGCAGGGCGATTTCGCCATCGCGGCCGAGATCCGCGCGAGCGGCCGCGTGCTGGCGCTGTGCGGCCCCTCGGGCGCCGGCAAGACGACGCTGCTCGACGTCATCGCCGGGCTGAGGCGGCCGCGCGCGGGCCGCATCGCGGTCGACGAGGCGGTGTTCCTCGACACCGCCCGCGGGATCGACGTTCCCGCGCGGGCGCGCCGCATCGGCTATGTCTTCCAGGAGCCGCGCTTGTTTCCGCACCTCAGCGTCGCCCACAATCTGACCTATGGCGCGCGTTTCGCCCCGCGCGGGCGGAGGCTGGTCGCTTTCGGCGACGTCGTCGCGCTGCTCGGCATCGAGCCGTTGCTGGCGCGCGGACCGGCGCGCCTGTCGGGCGGCGAGAAGCAGCGCGTCGCGATCGGCCGCGCCCTGCTCAGCAACCCGCGCGTCCTGCTGATGGACGAGCCGCTGAACGCGATCGACGACGCGCGCCGGCAGGACATCCTGCACCTGATCGAGACGCTGCGCGACGCTTTCGCGATCCCCATCATCTTCGTCAGCCACCGCGTCAGCGAGGTCGAGCGGCTGGCGAGCGACATCGCGGTGATCGAGGCCGGGCGGCTCGCCGAAATGAGGACGAGCTAGGACTCGTCATAGATCTTGGGCGGCGCGCCGACGAAAAAAGGGCGCCCCGCAAACGCGGGACGCCCTCTTTAGCAACGATTTCGGCCGTCAGTGAGCCGCGGCGCCCTCGGCGCCGATGCCGGTCTGCGAACGCACGAACTGGGCGGCGAACCCGGCGCGATCCTTCGACGCGCGCGCGCTCGAATCCAGCTTCGAGACGACATAGATTCCGACGAAGGCCAGCAACATAGAGAACAGCGCGGGATTGTCGATCGTCACCAACGCCGAGCCTTTCGGGTTGCCGAAAATGCCTTCCCACACCGCCGGCGACAGCACGACGCCGAGGAACGCCGTGATCAGGCCCAGGAAGCCGCCGACCACGGCCCCGCGAGTCGTCATGTTCTTCCAGAACATGCTCATGATGAGCACCGGGAAGTTGCACGACGCCGCGATAGCGAACGCGAGACCAACGCCAAAAGCCACGTTGAGCCTCTCGGCGAGGATGCCGACCGCGATCGCGAAGACGCCGAGGCAGACGGTGGCGATCTTGGAGACGCGGATCTCGTCGCCCTCGTTCGCCTTGCCGCCCCGGAAGACCGTCGCGTAGAGGTCGTGGCTGATCGCCGAAGCGCCCGCCAGGGTGAGGCCCGAGACGACCGCGAGGATCGTCGCGAACGCGACCGCCGAGATGAAGCCGAACAGAAGATCGCCGCCGACCGCCTTGGCGAGCAACGGGGCCGCCATGTTCGGGAAGCCCTTGGTGGCGGTGATGACGCTTGCGCCGGCTTGCAGCTTCGCCTGATCGATGAAATCGGGGTTGGTCGAGACGAACACGATCGCGCCGAAGCCGATGATGAACGTCAGGATGTAGAAGTACCCGATGAAGCCGGTGGCGAAGAACACTGACTTACGCGCCTCCTTGGCGTTGCCGACGGTGAAGAAGCGCATCAGGATATGCGGCAGCCCGCAGGTGCCGAACATCAGGGCGAGACCGGTCGAGATCGCGGAGAGCGGCGTCGAAACCGGTGCGCCCGGCTTGAAGATCGGGCCCATGATCGCGCCCCCGAGCGGATGCACTTCGACGGCTTTGGCGAACAGTGCGCCAGGGTTGAAGCCGAACGCGGCGAGCACCAGGATCGCCATCAGCGTCGCGCCGCCGAGCAGCAGGCAGGCCTTGATGATCTGCACCCAGGTGGTGGCGATCATGCCGCCAAAGGTGACATAGAGGATCATCAGGCAGCCGACGAGGACCTCGGCGTGCCAATACTCCAGGCCGAACAGAATCTTGATCAGCGCGCCGGCGCCGACCATCTGCGCGATCAGATAAAAGGCCACCGTTACCAGCGTGCCGCACGCCGCCAGCACGCGGATCGGCGCCTGTTCGAACCGGAACGATGCGACGTCGGCGAAGGTGAACCGGCCGAGATTTCTGAGCGGTTCGGCGATCAGGAAGGTGACGATCGGCCAGCCGACGAGCCAGCCCACCGAATAGATCAGCCCGTCATAGCCCCAGGCGTAGACGAAAGCGGAAATGCCGAGGAACGAAGCCGCCGACATGTAGTCGCCGGCGATGGCGAGGCCGTTCTGCAGGCCGGTGATGCCGCCGCCGGCGGCGTAGAATTGCGCCGCCGTCTTCGTGCGCTTGGCGGCCCAATACGTGATGACGAGCGTCACCAGAACGAAGAACACGAACATCCCGACGGCGATCGGATCGAATGAGCGTTGGACGGCGCCGGCCGTGCTGACGCCGTCGGCGAGGGCGAGCCCTGGCGTGAGGCCGACGCCGAGCGTCAGCGCATGAAGGAGCTTGCGGTTCACTTGGTCGTCTCCTCGATGATTTGTTTGGTCAGGGTGTCGTAGGCTCCGTTGGCGCGGTTCACGTAATAGCCGGTCAGCAGAAAGGCCAAAACGATCACCAAAACTCCCACCAAAATGCCAACCGTCGTGACGCCGCCGGTCAAGGACGCCCCTAGGAACGACGGCGCGAAGGCGACGAGCAGGATGAACCCGAAATAAATGACGCACACCAATATCGACAATGTAACGCCGAGCGACCGGCGCGTGGCGACAAGGTGTTGATATTTAGGATTATTCTGAATGGCTTCGAGGCTGGTTGCAGCCATATTTCCCTCCCCTCTTGGTCGATCCGCAAGCAACGCGGACTCGATTCTTGCGCCCCGCGAGTAACCACGGTGAGCGCCGGCCGAATTTCGACGCGATCCGAGCCGATGCCCTATTAGTACAGCATATGCCGGGAGCCTGTCCCTCAGCCTTTGGTAAGGGGGCGCCCACTCGGGGCGAACGTTTGTGCGGGCGGCGGCGATCGGATAAGTTGACGGGGGGCTGGCCCCCGGTCCAGATGAGGGGTATCACACTTGGCTCTAACGGCCCGAAACCCCATATTCCGCCTAAGCGCGGTTGCGCGAACGGCGAG
>JBEKFO010000053.1:0-14500 GCA_050013275.1 Roseiarcus sp.
GGCGAAACCTCTGCGTGTCGGCGTCGCTGGGCTCGGAACCATCGGTTCCGCGCTGGTTCGGCTGTTGGGGCGCCGGCGCGCCGATCTGGCGGCGCGCACGGGTCGCGAAATCACGCTCGTCGGGGTCAGCGACCTCAGCCGGCGCGATCGCGGTCTCGATCTGGCGGGCGCGACCTTCTACGACGACGCGAGGTCGCTCGCGCAAGGGGAAATCGATGTCTTCGTCGAGTTGATCGGCGGCGCCGGCGGCGCGGCCTATGAGTCGGCGAAGATCGCTCTCAAGCGCGGCGTGCCGCTCGTCACCGCTAACAAGGCGATGATTGCGGCCCATGGCCTCGAGCTGGCCGAGCTCGCCGAAGCCAAAGGCGTGGCGCTGGCGTTCGAAGCCGCGGTCGCCGGCGGGATTCCCATAATCAAGACGCTGCGCGAGGGCCTCGCCGGCAACGCCATTCGCCGCGTCTCCGGCATCTTGAACGGCACCTGCAACTACATTCTCTCGCGGATGGAGACTGACGGGCTGCCGTTCGACGTCTGCCTCGCCGACGCACAGAGACTGGGCTACGCCGAGGCGGACCCGACCTTCGACATCGGCGGCTTCGATTCCGCCCACAAGCTCGCCATCCTCGCCTCGCTGGCGTTCGGCGCCAAGATTGACGCCGAGGCGGTCTCGATCGAGGGCATCCAGACCATCAGCTTGGCCGATCTCGCCGCCGCCGACGAACTGGGCTATCGCATCAAGCTTCTCGGCGTCGCCGAACGCACGCCGCGAGGCGTCGAGCAGCGCGTGCATCCGACCATGGTCGCCAAGTCCGAGCCGCTCGCTCAGACCATGGGCGTTCTCAATGCGGTGACGATCGACGGCGACGCCATCGGCGCGCTGACGCTGGTCGGCCCGGGCGCTGGCGGCGACCCCACCGCTTCCGCGGTCGCCGCCGACATCGCCGACATCGCTCGCGGCGATATCGCGCCCGCATTCGGTCGTCCAGTCGACGCCCTGGAGGACGCCGAACGCGTGCCGATGCAGCGCCATGAGGGCGGCTATTACGTGCGCCTCGCCGTGGTCGACCGTCCCGGCTCGATGGCGACGATCGCCACGCGCATGGGGGAGCGCAAGATTTCACTCGAGGCGATCATGCAGAAGCGCCCCGCTCGCGGCGCGCCCTCGAGCGACATCGCGCCGGTCGTTCTGATCACGCATGCGACGACGGAGGCGTCGATCCGAGAAGCCCTCGCTCTGGCGGTCGCCGACGGGGTGGTGAAGGAAAAGCCGCAGGTCATCCGTATCGAGCGGACCTAGAACGGGTCGAGCAGGGCGAATTCGCTCACCAGGGCGACGACTCCGACGCCGAGCGCGACTTCGGCGAGGCTGGTGCGCATGAGGATACGGAGCGCCGGCGCGTCGGGCTTTAGGCGCGGCGCCAGCACGTAACGGTTGACGAGCGCAAGCGCGATCATCGTCGCCACCAGCGCGATCTTTGCGCAAAGCAGCGCCCGGTACGGCGTCGGCGGCGGAAACGGCGACGCGCCGCTCGTCAGGGCGACATTGACGGCGCCGGTCAGCACGACGAGCGCGACGTCGAACTGGCCCCAGAAGGAAAAACGGCGCATCGCGCTCACCGCGTCGCGGCGCAGCGCGGGATCGCGATAGGCCTTCAGACAGAGCGCGAAAACCGGCAGGCCGCCAAGCCACGCCGCTGTGGTGAGCAGGTGCAGCGCGTGGTTGGCGCGATGGAGCGCGCCGACGCCGTCGTGCTGCATCGAAGCGTGGCCGACGAGACAAAGGCTCGCCAGCAGGAGCGCGGAGACGATGGTCATGAAGGTCGAGGGACCCTGTCGGCGCAGAGCCAGCGCGACGAGCAGCGCCAGCGCGATGGCCAGACGCCACCGCCACACCGCGCCGAACGCGGTGTCCGTCAGGACACCCTGGAGGATGTCGACGTCGACAAGGCCGCTCCAGGAATCGGCCATCGAGGCTGCTTCGAGCGCGATCCAGGCGACGGCGCTGAGCGCGGCGACGGGGATCGTGACCGCCGCGACGCGGCGCGCGGCGGGCGCGAGGACGTGCGCGAGGTCGGGCGGGGCGAGCGCTCGGACATAGAGGGTCACGCCGAACAACGCCATCGCCGAAAGGAAATGCGCGAAGCGGCACAACGCGAGCGCGCTTTCCATGACTTCCCCCTACACTCCGTCCTTGCGGGCGGAGATCGCGAAAGCGCGGGACGATGTGACGGCGGCGCGAGCCGACCTCACATCTTCATCCCCTTCATGTCCATGCCCTTCATGCCGTCGCTGGGGCCGGCGGCGCCGACGCCTTGGACCGCGAAATCGACCACGACGGCACCCGCGTGTTCGAAGGTCAAGGTCGCCTTGACGCTCTCGCCTTTGACGAGCGGGCGCTTCAGGTCGGTGAACATCACGTGATAGCCGTTCGGCGCCAGCTTCACCGAGCCGTGGGCGGGAATTTCAAGACCGTCCTTCAACTGACGCATTTTCATCACGCCGCCCGCCATGCTCATTTCATGGATCTCGACGTTGCCAAAATCGGCGGAGCCGCCGGTCAACCGGTCCGGCGCGGCGCCGTCATTGCGGATCTCGAGATAGCCGGCGCCGACCTCGGCGCCTTTCGGCGTCGCGCGCGCCCACGCCTTTTCGATCGTCAGATCGCCCGCCTTGACATCCTGGGCGAGGGCGGGAGCCGCCCCTAAGACGAGCGCTAGCGCCAGACAGGCGGCGTAGAAGCGTTTCATTTTGTATCTCCTTCATCTTCGTTGCGAGGAAAGCCGCGCCTTCGCATGCGAAAGCTTGGCGAATGCGTCAGGGCTTCACGGTGAAGTCGAAGCTGCCTTGCGTCTTGTGGGTGTCGACCGACACGGCGTGCCAGGTCACGGTGTAGACGCCCGGCGCCAGCGTCTTGCCGACCTTGACGATGAGCACGCTGTTGTCGGCGGGGTCGACGCTGGGCGCCCCGAGAGGCACGGCCGCGCCGCCCTCTGCGGAGAGCGCAACGCCGGAAAAACGCGGCTCGACCCCTTCGGAGAACTTCAGCCGGATCTCGGCGGGAGGCGCGACCGTGCTGCCGACCGCGGGCGTGGCCTTTTCGAGCTGGGCGTGCGCGTTGGCTGCGGTGGCGGCGAGGGCGAAGGCGAGCGCGGCGGCGATTTTGAGAATGGAACGGCGCATCATGGCTGCCCCCACTTGGAGATCGGCTTGCCGAGTGTATTGGGGAAAATGTCGTCGAAGAAGAAGTGCAACTCGCCGACGACGCCGGTCCCGCGGCCGCTTGCGCTGTTGATGGGAACGATCGCTTCGAGCGCGAACTGCCACGTGTCGGCCATATAGATCACGCCCGGCTGAATCGTCCCGGTGGTCTGGTTGGTTCCCGGCGCGAAGTTTGAGATCGGCTTCGAGAAAGTGAATTCGGTGACCGGGATCAGATGCTTGACAAAGTCGTTGTCGATCTCGCCGACATGCGAATTGTAGTAGGGCAGGCTGTATTGGACGGTGAATCCCCAGTTCAGGCTCGTGGGGTTCGGGTTTCCGCCGGTTGAGGATTGGCCCGGCACGGTCTCGCTGAGTTCAGCGGTCACGGCGAACGGGCGCAGGAGGTTCAGGCTCTTCGGTAGGGCGCCGAATCCGAGGCCGGCGTCGAGAACCGGCGTGTAATTGTTGTAGGGATTGGTCATGTTCGGCGTGCCGGTGTGAGCCCAAGTCACGTCGAGTCCCACCGAGGCCATGAATTCGGCTTCCGGAATGCAGAGGAAATTGTACTTGGCCTCGGTGTCGACGTCGCCCCAGCCGTATCCGCCGGGCCTGAGCCAGGTGGGGCCGTCCGAGATCGACAGCCCGAAGCCCGGGAAGATGGTCTTGGTGTAGCTGAAGCTCGCGTCGAACTCCTGCGATCCGCCGGAATTCTGAGGCAGATAGGTCAGGGTGGGCAGCGCCAGTTCGTCGCCGACGCCGGGATCGTCGATGCCGAGCGTCGCGGGGAAGATGCGGTCGCCGCAGACCGCGTGGGCAAAAGCGGGCGATAGCCAGAGAAACGCCGCGGCGCCGGCGAGTGCGCCTGCGACGGCCCGTGAAGACGACGTGGTCATGGATTTGCGCCTTGAAGTCTGAAGGAAGCGGGACGCGCGCTCGATGTGAGCGGCGCGCGACGGATTCGAATCAGGCTTGGCGAGGCGGAGCGCGGGGTTGGGCGAATGCGGTCGGGCTGAGTTTTGGCCGCTCGAAATCGGCGCGCACGGTTGCCGGCGCCGCGGCGACGTCGACGCGCGCAGGAAGCGACGGCGCCGGCGCAATCAGGAAAACAGCCTGCGCCGCAAACTGGCACAACGGGCAGCCGTCGTCGCAATGGCCCTGTCGGCGCTCGGGCGCGGTCGAAGACGCATCGTCGTCGAGCTGGGCGCACAGGACCGCGCTGTCCCCGAACTGCGCCTTGAGCGTCGCGGCCACGTTCGCCAGGTCCGGCCGCGCATCGGGGTGATGATAGGGCAGCGCCGCGAGCTGCGCGAACAGGGCGAATGCGGCGAGCAACACCGCAAAACGCGCAAATGCGCGCCCTCTGCGGCCTCGCCTAGTCGTTTCCCCCTTCGCGACCGACACGCGATCATCCCCTTGCGATAGCGTCGCTTTCTCTCGCAATACTTAGAAGCGAAAGTCATTCGCCTGTCAATTGCGAGCGGCCCCGACTTTATGCGCAAAGGAATCGCGCCCACCGAAGCGATCGCGGGACTTCCGGTTCCGCAGTGCGAATCCTCTCGAATTTGTGTCGTTCGGGCCTCACGGCCATGGCTGACGCCGGACCAATTCGTATTGGGTCGCGCGCGCCGCCGCGCCGCGACGCGAGTTGCGCCTTTTGCTCGAGACGAACCAACGACGCGCGGGAACGCAGGCCTCGCCTTCCGCGACCGACGAGGCCGCGGGCGCGATCGCCCCGTTCGGCGCGCCGTTCCTGCGAGCAATCGCGCGCTTGTGAGCAGCGGGGCGATTCCGATATGATCGCGTCGGTTCCTCATGCGCATGACGACGGAGTGGACGATATCGGCCGCGATGGATCGTGACCTGGGCGCGTCGTCGTCCGACGCCGATTTCAGGGCGAATCCAACCGAACGCCCGATGCAGGGGCGCGCGCCTTCGAGCCTGACCGGAAAGAGCCGCTGGCTGGCGCTCTCCGTCGCTTTCTTGATCCACGCAGGCATCCTGTCGTTCCTGCTCGTTGACAGCGCGCTGCAGCCCGCGATCGCGCCGGCGGCGGTAGAAATCCCGGTCGAAATCGTTGTCGAGACGCCGCAGCCGCAGAAGCCCGCCGAGCCGACGCCCGAGCCGACGCCGCCCCCCCCGCCGCTCGACCTGCAACCCGCGTACGACGCTCCCCGCGCCGCCAACAATGAAAAGGTCGAGAGAGAGGCGCCTGACGAGGCGACGAAGGCGCCTGGCGCGCCGACGACGGCAACGGCGCCGAGCGCCAATCCGACCCCTGCGGAGGCGGCGAGGTCGACGCAGGAACACGAAGCCCGTTCGGCGGAAAATTCCGCGGCGCCCGTCTTGAACAAAACCGGCAACGAGGACGAGAGGGCGGTCGAGGCCAATCGCGAGGCGCCGGCGCAGGAGGAAGCGCGCGCCGAGCCGAACGCCCAGCCCGAAAAGCTCCCCACCTTCGTCGGCCAGCCGTTCCCAACCTGGTCGACCGGCGCGCAGTTCGCCGCTGCCGAGTCCGTGCCGGACATCGAACTCGGCAGCGCGGCCGGTCCAACGCCCATTTCCGGCGGAAAGGGCCCAGCGATCTATTTTGCGAGCCTTCTCGGGATGATCAGATCCCACTTGCATCCGCCCGCATATACTTCGAGTCCCCCGAAATCCGAGGGAGCGATCAATTTCATCATCGACGGAAAGGGCAATGTCGTGCAGCGCCAGATCGGGCGCGAGAGCGGATCAAGGGACCTCGACAGCGCCGCTCTGGCCGCGGTCGGCGAAGCCTCGCCGTTTCCGTCTCCGCCGCAAGGCCTGCCGTTGCGGTTGGTGTTCACCTACGGCCAGAAGCGAACCGGGGGGTCGGCGCAATGACGGGCTGCCCGCCCAATTGTTAGGTCGATTGACGTCGAGGTCCACAATACATTGGATTTTTCAGACTAGCGCCGCGAATCGTGGTATTTTTAAAAATGGTCAAGCCGAAGCTCAAACCTCGCAAACAGGTCGCCGCCCTTGCTGTTCGCAACGACGCCGAGGGGCAGGTTCGCGTCCTGTTGATGACGTCGCGCGACACCAAGCGGCTCGTCGTGCCGAAGGGCTGGCCGATGAAAGATCGCGCCGACTACAGCGCGGCCGAGACCGAGGCGAAGCAAGAAGCCGGCGTCGTTGGTCGCGTCCACAAGAAGCCGATCGGCTCCTACGATTATTGGAAGCGGCTCACCGACCATTTCGTGTTTTGCCGGGTCAAGGTGTTCCTGCTCGAAGTCGAGCGCCAGCTCGCGACATGGAAAGAGCGCGACCAGCGCGTGATTGATTGGTACGAAATCGAGGACGCCGCCGAGCTGGTCGACGAACCCGGCATGAGCGCGATCATTCGCGAACTCCCCAACCGGCTCAAGAGCCCGTCGTAAGCCTCACGCACGCCCTTCCCAGGCCCTTCCCGCGTCCGACTCCGTCGGTCCGAAGCGAGGTCTTGTTTCGCGGCCGGCCGAATGTAGATTGCGAGCAGGGAGTTAGCGGTTGCGCGGCGGGAGGCGCGGCGCGCGAGGCGAGGAGACGCGGCGATGGACCTTCCTCTGACTTTGCTGAACCTCGCCGGCTCGGTCGCGCTGCTCCTTTGGGGCGTTCACATGGTCCGCACCGGGGTGCAGCGGGCCTTCGGCGCGAAATTGCGCAACTTCCTCGGCAATACGCTGCGTAACCGGATTAAGGCGTTTCTCGCCGGGATCGGCGTGACCGCCATCCTTCAGAGCAGCACGGCGACCGGGTTGATGGTTACCGGCTTTGCGGCGGGTGGTTTCGTCGATTTGACGCCAGCGCTGGCGGTGATGCTCGGCGCCAACGTCGGAACGACCCTGATCGTGCAGGCGCTATCTTTCGATGTCTCCGAAGTCGCGCCCGCGCTGATCCTGATCGGCGTCCTCATGTTCCGGCGCGCGGCCGCCGGTCCGCGCGACTTCGGCCGCGTGCTGATCGGCCTCGGCCTGATGCTGATGGCGCTTCATCAGTTCGTCGGCTTGCTGACGCCCTATGAGGACGTGCCGAGCCTGCGCATGCTGTTGGGCGCCGTGTCGACCCAACCTCTTCTCGACGTGATCCTCGCAGCCGGACTTTCGTGGGCGGCCCATTCGAGCGTCGCAGTCGTGCTGGTGATCATGTCGTTCGCGGCGAAGGGAACGGTGCCGCCGCTCGCGGCCCTGGCCCTGGTGCTGGGCGCAAATCTCGGAAGCGCGATCAATCCGATGCTGGAGGGTTCGGGCAGCGCTGATCCCACGGTCCGACGAGTGCCCTTGGGAAATCTGGTCAATCGGATCGTCGGCGTCGCGTTGGCGTTCGCGCTGCTGCCCGCCGTCAGCCGCTGGATGGTGACGATCGAGCCGGACAACGCGCGTCTGGTCGCCGATTTCCACACCGCCTTCAACCTCGCGCTCGCGTTGATTTTCCTGCCCGTGTTGAAGCCCTTTGCAAACCTCGTGCGGCGACTGATTCCGGCGCGGGTCGACCCGACCGATCCGGCGCGGCCTCTCTATCTCGATCCGGCTGCGCTGGAGACGCCAGTCATCGCGCTCGGCGGCGCGGCGCGCGAGGCGCTGCGCTTGGCGGACGTGTTGGAGAGCATGTTGACGGGGCTGCGCGACACGTTGGAGAATCCGAATCGCCGGCAGATCGTCGAGACCAAGCGACTCGACGACGTCCTCGACAAGCTGAACACGGCGATCAAGGCCTATCTCACGTCGCTCGATCCGGAAGGCCTGGGCGAAGCGGACCATCGCCGGCTGCGGGAGATTTTGACGTTCTCCACCAATCTGGAGCAGGCGGGCGACGTCGTCGACCGGAACCTGCTCGGCATGGCGGGCAAGATGTCGAAGCGCGGGGTCGCCTTCTCCGATTCCGGGCAAGCGGAATTGCTGGAGATCATCGACCGGCTGATCGCCAACGTGCGCACAGCGGCTTCGCTGTTCATGACGGGCGACGAACGCGCGGCGCGACTGCTCGCCGCGGAAAAAGAAGCGTTTCGCGCGATCGAATCGGCGGCGACGGACGCGCACTTCGAGCGGCTGCGAACGGGACGGCTCGATTCGGCGGAGACCAGCGCTCTGCACCTCGATGCGCTGCGCGACCTCAAGAGCGTCAACACCCATCTCGTCGCCGCCGCGGCCTATCCGGTTCTCGCGAACAAGGGCGAATTGCTGCCGACGCGACTTCGCCTAGACCCCTGACGGAACGGGCCGATCCGACTGGACTTCACGCCGCCGCTGCGCCGCACTCTCTGCACAGGCCCTGCACTTCGACCATTTGCCGGTGCGGCGCGAAGCCGGCGCGAACGGCGGCCTCCTCGAGCAGCCGCGTGACCGCGGCGTCTTCGATCTCGTCGCTGCGGCCGCACTTCTCGCACAATAGCAGCACGCCTTGATGCGCGTGGCCGAAATGCTCGCATGGCGCGTAGGCGTTGCGGCTCTCGATCTTGTGCACGAAACCGTTATCGAGAAAGAACTCCAGCGTGCGATAGACGGTCGGCGGCGCGATCGGCTTGCCTTCGAGGCGCGCCAACTCGTCGATGATCGCATAGGCGCCGAGCGGGGCGGGGCTGCGGCTCAGAATCGCCAGCACGCGGCGGCGCAGCGCCGTCAATTGCAAGCCTTTGCTCGCGCAGGCGCTCTCGACCTGCGCCGCCCAGGCCGATCCGATCGCTTCGTGACCGCGGGAAAGCATCTTTTTCGCCTTTCTTCGCGCCATTCCTACCACGCTCGCGACGGCGCGTCGCGAGGGACCGCTGGGACTTGCGCACTGCACTGTTATAACATAACAGTGCGCGCGTCGCGCCGGAAGGGCGCGTCGGAAAACACTTTGGAGGCCTTCCCCATGACTCGGAGCTTTCTGTTCGCGACGGCCGCAGCGATCGCTTTGTGCAGCGCGCCGGCGCTCGCCGACCCGGTGAAAGTCGTCGCCGCCGAGAATTTTTACGGCGACGTCGCCGCGCAGATCGGCGGCGCCAATGTCGCGGTGACGAGCATCCTGACCAATCCGGACCAGGATCCGCATTTGTTTGAAGCGAGCGCCGATACGGCCAGGGCGCTAACGGACGCGAAAGTCGTCATCGTCAACGGCGTCGACTACGATCCCTGGATGGAGAAGCTGCTGAGCGCCAACAACGCGCCGGGCCGCAAGATGATCATCGTCGCGCAGCTCGTCGGCCACAAGGCCGGCGACAATCCGCATCTGTGGTACGATCCGGCCTATGTGAAGGCCGCCGCCAAAGCGCTGGTCGCCGATCTCGACGCGGTCGACCCCGCTCACAAAGCGGATTATGACAAGGGCGAGGCGCAGTTCGTCGATTCGCTGAAGCCGCTGGACGCGAAGATCGCCGAGATGCGCAAGAAATACTTGGGGCAGCCGGTCACCGCCTCCGAGCCCGTGTTCGGCTACCAGGCGGGCCTGATCGGCCTCAAGGTGCACAACGAGAAGTTCGCGCTGGCGGTGATGAACAACGCCGAGCCGACCGCCTCCGAAGTCGCCGGGTTTGAGAACGATCTGAAAGGCCACAAGGTGAAGGCGATGCTCTATAACGCGCAAGCGAGCGAGCCCGCGGTGCAACGTCTGGTGCAAATGGCCAAGGACAACGGCATTCCCGTCGTCGGCGTCTCCGAGACCGAACCGACCGATACGAATTACCAAAAGTGGATGCTCGGGCAGCTCGACGCTCTCGACTCCGCGCTCGGCGGCGGGGCCAAGTGAGCGCGCTTCGTTTCGACGACGTGACCATTCGGCTCGGCGGCCGGGACATCCTCTCGGCCGCCAGCTTCGCCATAGAGGACGGCGAATTCATCGGCATGCTCGGCGCCAATGGCGCCGGCAAGACCACGCTGATGCGCGCCGCGCTCGGCCTGACTGCGGTCGCGGCTGGCGCGATCAGCGTTCTCGATCAGCCGGTTGCGCGCGGAAATCCCGTCATCGGCTACATGCCGCAGAACCGCGGCTTGGCGTTGGGCGTGCGCCTGACCGGATACGACGTCGTCGCCAGCGCGGCCGTCGGCGCGCGCTTCGGCTTCACGCGGCTCGACAAAGCGAAGCGGCGCGAAATCGACTGGGCGCTCGACCACGTCGACGCGCGCGATCTGGCGCGCCGCTCGATCGGCGAGCTCTCGGGCGGCGAGCGCCAGCGCCTGCTGCTCAGCCAGGCGCTGCTCGGCCGGCCGCGCCTGCTGCTGCTCGACGAACCGTTGATCTCGCTCGATCCCGCCTACCAAAAAGGAGTGGTCGACATCGCCCGGCGCCTGCGCGACGAATTGAAGATCGCGATTGTCTTCAGCGCCCACGAACTCAATCCGCTGGTCAACGCGATCGACCGGGTGCTGTATCTGGGCGCCGGCGCAGCGGTGATCGGGCCGGTCGACGAGGTCGTGACCGGCCCCGTGCTGTCGCGCCTTTACGGCGCCGAGATCGAAGTGGTGCGCATCAAGGACCGCTTTTTCGTCATGGCGGGCGACGTCGAGGTCGAGCGCGACGCGCATCGGCACGAGGGCCATGATCACGACCATGCCCACTCCCACGATCACGGCGGCGCGCATGTTTGAATACGACTTCATGCGCACCGCCTTCGCCGCCTCGGGAGTTGCGGCGCTTCTGGCGGGGACCGTCGGCTTCTTTCTCGTGCTTCGCGGCCAGACGTTCGCCGGCCACGCGCTTTCGCACGTCGGCTTCACCGGCGCGACGGGGGCGGTGTTGTTCGGACTTTCGCCGCTCGGCGGCCTCGTCGGCTTCACGTTCGTCGCCGGAATCGGCATGGGCCTGTTCGGCGAGAAGCTCGCCGAGCGCGACGTGGCGATCGGCATGATGCTTTCGCTCGCGCTCGGGCTCGGCTTGCTGTTCCTGCATTTCTACACTTCTGCGGCGACGCAGGCGGCCGCGCTGCTGTTCGGCAACGTGCTCGGCGTCGACAATTCGGCGCTGCTAAGCCTCCTCGTCATGGCGGCGGTCAGTCTCGCCGCGCTCGGTCTCATCGCGCGCCCGTTGATCTTCGCTTCTTTGCAGGCCGAACTCGCCGAGGCGCGCGGCGTGCCGCTGCGCTTCGTCTCGGCGGCGTTTCTCGCCATCGTCGCGATCGCCGTCGCCGAATGTGCGCAGATCGTCGGCGTGCTGCTGGTGTTCACGCTGATGGTCGGCCCCGCCGCCGCGGCGCAGAATTTTTCCCGCCGGCTCAAGGGCGGGGTCGCACTGTCGGCGGCTCTCGCGCTCGCCGAAGCGTGGGGCGGACTGACCCTCGCCTTCTATACGGATTGGCCGACCAGCTTCTGGATTACGGCGCTGTCCGGGCTGGTCTATTTCGCCAGCCTCGGCGCACGGCGGCTGACGGCCTGAGGCGCGAAGCCAATGCCCGCCTCACCCTTCTTCCTCAACGTCGAACGGTCGCTCACCGGCCGTCCCTGGCGCTCGCGGCTCGACGCGGCCGGGGAGGCGCGCGCGCTCGCAATCGCGCAGGTGAGCGGCCAGAGCGAACTGATGGCGCGGGTGCTCGCGGGGCGGGGCGTCGGTCTCGACGAGGTCGCGCGCCATCTCGAGCCGACCCTGCGCGAGTTGATGCCTGACCCGTTCACCTTGCGCGACATGGAGGCGGCGACGGCGCGCCTCGCGCGCGCGGTCGAGCGCAGCGAGCGCGTCGCGATTTTCGGCGACTACGACGTCGACGGCGCGGCGAGCGCGGCGCTGCTGAGCGAATATCTCGAAGCTTGCGGCTGCGCGACTTCGATCCATATTCCCGATCGCGTCGCCGAAGGCTATGGCCCAAACAGCGAGGCGATGGCCGCTTTCGCGAAGGACGGCGCGAGCCTCGTCGTCACCGTGGACTGCGGCGCGGTGAGCCACGAGCCCATCGCCGCGGCTCGGCGGCTCGGCCTCGACGTTGTCGTCTTCGATCATCACCAAGCGCCCGAAAACCTGCCCGACGCGCTTGCGGTCGTCGATCCCAACCGCCAGGACGATCTTTCCGGCCTCGGCTATCTCTGCGCGGCCGGCGTCGTCTACATGGGTCTCGTCGCGCTCAATCGCGCGCTACGCGAGGCGGGCTTCTTTCACCGGCGCGCGGCGCCCGATCTCATGGCCGCGCTCGATCTCGTCGCGCTGGCGACGGTCGCCGACGTCGTGCCGCTGATCGGCCTCAATCGCGCGTTCGTCACGCGCGGCCTCGCCGTGATGCGTCAGCGCAAGCGTCCGGGGCTGGCGGCGTTGTTCGACGCAGCGGCCGCCGACGGGCCGCCGCGCGCCTACCACCTCGGCTTTCTCGTCGGCCCGCGCATCAACGCGGGCGGCCGCATCGGCGATTCTGCGCTCGGCGCGCGGCTGTTGACGACGCGCGACGAATTGCAGGCTCGCGAAATCGCCGCCGAACTTGACCGCCTCAATCGCGCGCGCCAACAGATCGAATTGGCTGTTCTCGCCGAGGCGGAAGCCGAGGCGCTGCTCGCGCTCGGGCTCGAGGAGCGCGGCGCGGCGGTGGTGGTGGCGGGGGACGGCTGGCCGTCGGGCGTCGTCGGGCTGATTGCGGCGCGCCTGAAGGAGCGCTTCGGGCGGCCGGCCTTCGCGCTGGCCTTGAGCGGGCGCGAAGCGACGGGCTCGGGACGCTCGATTCCCGGCGTCGATCTCGGCCGCGTCGTGCGCTCGGCGGTCGAGGCGCGCCTCGCCGTCAAGGGCGGCGGCCACGCCATGGCGGCGGGCGTGACGCTGGCGAAGAGCCAAATCGGCGAATTTCGGGCTTTTCTCGAGGAAAAGCTCGCAGGCCCGGTCGCCGAGGCGCGCTCAAGTGCCGGTCTGGCGATCGACGCTGCGCTGACCGCGGCGGGTGCGACGCCGGAACTCGCGCATTCGATCGAGGCCGCTGGGCCCTTCGGCGCCGGCAATCCCGAACCGCTCTTCGCGCTGCCGCGCCATCGGCTCGCTGAGGTCTTCCCCGTCGGCGCCGACCATTTGCGCCTGCGGGCGGTCGCCGGGGACGGCCGGGCGATTGAAGCGATCGCCTTCCGCGCCGTCGGCAAGCCGCTGGGCGAGGCGTTGCAGCGCCTCAAGGGCGGCGACGTCCATCTGGCCGGCGCGCTCGCGATCAACCGCTACGGCGGCCGCGAGAAGGCGCAACTGCGGGTCGTCGACGCCGCGGAGATCGCGGATTAGCGGATATTGCGAACGCCGATCACGGGGGTCGCGCCGCGTCTCGAGCAACCGCCCGGCCTTCGAACACGATCTGGTCGGCCCAACGTGAGGCCGCTCGCCGTTGCTGCGGCGTTCGCACCGTCCAGACCATGACCGGCATGCGCACGAGTTCGCGCAGCAGAAACGGCGTCGGGTGGGGCAGGTCGTCGACGTTCCAGGACAGAAAATCCGGGTAGGTCTCGGGATAGTGCAGGAAGGCGGCGCAGGATTCCTTCTGAGCGCGGCTGAGAGCGCGCCAGTGCCAGCCGCGGTAGCTCGCTTCGGCGACCACGCCGAGCGGCGCGATCCCGTCGTGGCGCGCGCGCAAATATGCTATCGTTGCAGGATCGAAGCTCTTCAGCGCCAGCGGCCCGTCGTATTCGCGCGCCAGCGCGGCGACGCGCGCGGCGAGGCGCTTGTCGCCGTCGAAACGGCTCTTGAGCTCGCAGATCAACGGCGTGCGGCGGGCGATCCGGGCGAGCAGTTGCGCCAGCGTCGGCATTCGCTCGTCGCAGTGACGGAACCGGACCGCCTGGAGTTCAGCGACGGTTCGCTCGACCACGGGACCGCGCGCCCGCGTCAGCCGGCCCAGCGCGTCGTCGTGAAACACCATCGCCTCGCCGTCGCGGGAGAGCTGCACGTCGCATTCGATCGCGTATCCGCCGTTTATGGCCGCGTCCGCAGCGCCCAGCGTATTCTCGACCACGCCTTTGCCGGCGTCGTGCAAGCCGCGATGCGCGATTGGCCGCGCGACAAGCCAGTCCGGAGCGTTTGGGCTCACGCGCCAATCTCGAACGTCGCCTCGATCTCGGCGAGCGCGTTGAGCGGCAGGTGGGAAACGCCGACGGTCGTTCGCGCATGGCGCCCGCGCGACCCGAACGCCGCAGCCATCAGGTCGGAGGCGCCGTTCATCGCTTGCGGCAGCGCGTCGAAGCTCGTCGCGACGTTGAAAAACCCGCCGAGCCGCACGACCTGAGCGATGCGGTCCAAATCGCCGACCGCCGCCCGCGCCTGGGCGATCAAGTTGATCGCGCAGAGCCGCGCGGCTTCCCTGGCGGCTTCGATCGATGTGCGCGGCCCGAGTTTGCCGATGTACGCGGGCGCAATCTTGCCGTCGGCGCCGAACGGCAAC
>JBEKFO010000054.1:0-14474 GCA_050013275.1 Roseiarcus sp.
GCCTTCGCCGGCGCTCCCCGAGCGCTGGCCCTTCGCTTTCTCGGCCGACGGGACGGCGCTGCACCTGACCCATCGCACGCCGCGCCCGTGGGCCCATGTGATGGCCAACGAACTGGGCGCTTCGGTCGTCGTCTCCAACGACGGCGAGATCTATTCGGCGTTCGGCAACGCGCGCCACAACGGGCTGACGCCGTTTCGCTTCGACAGCGCAACTGTGCAGCTGCCCGGCCAGATCACGTATATCCGCGACCTCGACAGACAGGAGACCGACGCTGTGGGCTTCGCGCCATTCCAGCGCGAGGACGCCGATTACGCGGTGACCTACGAGCCGGGCCTCGCCCACTTCGCCAAGCGGCGCGGCGATCTGGCGATGGACTACGATGTGTTTGTTCCCCCCGATTTTCCCGGCGACATGCGCCTGCTGAGATTGCAGAATCGCGGCGCCAGAACCCTGCGCTTGCGCGTCGCGCCGTTCTTCGACATCGCGCTCGACGAAGGTCCGAACGAAAGCGCCGGCAAGCTTAAGGACGAGACCGTCGGCGCAACGCTGCTGTTCGAGAACCCGCGCAACGATTTCGTGCGCGGGGTCGCGTTCGCCGCGACGAGCCTGCCCAACGTCAGGACCGAGACGATCCGCGCGCGTTTCTTCGATGGAGCAGGCCGCGATATCCGTACCCCCGCTATGGTCGAGACCGGCGCCAACGACCTCTCGCAGCGTGACGACGGCCGCCGCGTCGCCGCTTTCGCTTCGGACATCGAACTTGCGCCAGGCGCCGAAATGAAAATCGCCATCGTCCTCGGTCAGGCCGGAACCCGCGCGCTGGCGCTCGCTGCCGGCGCGGCGGCCAAGGTCGAGACGGTGGAGAGCGAGCTCGCGGCGACGCGCGCCGCCTGGGTCGCGCGGCTCGGCAAGGTGCGGGTGACCACCAACCGGCCCGACTTCGATCGGCTGGTCAACATTTGGCTGCCCTATCAGCTTTACGCCTCGCGCCTGTTCGGCCGCGTCGGGCCAAATCAGCGCGGCGGCGCGATCGGCTTCCGCGACCAATTGCAGGACGTGCTGCCTCTGATCCTCCTCGAGCCGCGGCTCGCTCGGGCGCAGATCGTGCTGCACGCCAGCCAGCAATTCCTGGACGGCGACGTGCTGAAATGGTGGCATCGCGCGCCCAATGGCGCGACCGGCGTCGCCCAGCGCACAAAAGCGAGCGACCCGCATTTGTGGCTGCCCTACGTGCTGGCGCGTTACGTCCGCGAATCGGGCGATGCGAGCGTGCTCGGCGAAGTGGTGCCGTATCTCGAAGCGCCCCGCGTCCCGGTGCATGAGTATGCTTGGATTGTCACGCCGCGGCCCTCGCGCGAGAACGGCAACGTCTATGAACATTGCCGCCGCGCCATCGAATACTCATTGGGCCGCATCGGTGCCAACGGCTTGCCGCTGCTGGGCGCCGGCGACTGGAACGACGGCATCGACGCTCTCGGCCGCGAGGGCAAGGGAACAAGCGTCTGGATGGGTTTCTTCTTGTTCGAGGTGCTGAGCGGCTTCATTCCGTTGGCGCGGCTGAGGCGCGATGAGACCTTCGCCGAATTCTGCGAGGACGAGCGCGACGCCTTGCGGGCTGCTTTGGAGACCGCTTGGCGCGGCGATCATTATGCGCTGGATTTCTCCGATGACGGCCGCGCGATCGAAATGCCGAACGCGATGACGACCGGTTGGGCCGCGCTTTCGGGCGCGCTCGAATTCGACCGCGCGCTAGCGGCGCTCGAAGGCGGGCTGAAGGCGATCGAGCGGCCTGACCGAATCCTGCTGTTGCAGACGCCGTTCTTCGAGCACAGCCAACCCTATCCCGGCCGCATCGCCGACTATCCGCCGGGCGTGCGCGAGAACGGCGGTCAATATAGCCACGGCGCGACCTGGATCGTCGACGGCTTCCTCAAGCTCGCCCGCGAGGCGCGTGCCGAGAGCGAAGTCGCTCTGGCTCGGGCGCTCGTCGCACGCGCCTTCGAAATCTTCGAGAAAATCTCGCCGCTAAAGAAGACCGATCCGTCAACAATTGCCA
This sequence comes from Roseiarcus sp., assembly GCA_050013275.1. Classification (GTDB taxonomy): domain Bacteria; phylum Pseudomonadota; class Alphaproteobacteria; order Rhizobiales; family Beijerinckiaceae; genus Roseiarcus. Next base: position 2,058 of record JBEKFO010000054.1, read on the forward strand.
CTTATGGCCTGATCCCGATTCAGCAGCCCGCCGACATCTACGACGGCCACGGTCACGGCGGCCGCGGCGGCTGGTCCTGGTACACCGGCTCGGCCGCGCGCATGCTGTCGGCGGCCTACGCGATGCTGGGAATCTCGCTGGTCGAGGGCGAGCTCAGCGTCGCGGAGGACCTGTTTGAGCCGAAAGGCCAACTCAAGGTCGCGGCGCTGCGGATCAGGGAGCGGGAGTGGAGGAGGGATGGCGCGGCATGAGAATTGCGCTTCGTCAGATCGCAAAGCAACAAGAGTGGAGCGCGCCATTTTGCCGACCTCGACGCAGCCGGCGCAACGCGGTCACCGAGCGCGTCGCAACCGTGCCCCGGTACGCCTGCTGCCCTTGCGTAGCGGCTGAGTCGAATTACGATGGCGGACAGCCGCGCCGAGCTTCTGCGCGCGCTTGCGTTAGTTTACCATCGCCGCGACGGGCAAAGAGGTATGGCGGACTTTAGCGGACGAGAAGACGTAAGGCGCTGGATCGCGGGGCGCCCTGACGACACGCGCTCGCGCGACGCGAGGGGTCTGGCATCGCGTGTGTCGCTGCGTGTTTGGCCACTAGTCGCTCGCGGGCTCGACAGAAAGAGCGCGCGGTATTTCGCGGAACTGACTTTGGCGGGAGTTCGCGCAAACTTCTTGGCTTGGGCCGCGGCCAAACATCCAGCGCGCGCCGACTACATTCGCGCAGCGGCGTCCTCCGCGTCGGACGCCGTCTACGCTGCCTCCGCCGCCGCCGCCGCCGCCGACGCGGCCTCAGCCTTCACTGCCGCAGCCTCAGCTTCCTCCTACGCCGCCGCCGCCGCCGCGTCTACCTCCACTTCCGCCCCCGCCTCGGCCGCCTACGCCGCCGCCGCCGCCTCAGGCTCCGCCTCCGCCTCCGCTGGCCGGGCGGCTGTTTGGCAGACTGTGTCGGCCGATGCGACGGCACTCGAGACGCTTGGGGCAGCTCTCTCGCTCATCGATATTCCCTTGTGGGGCGAATGGCACAGCGACGGGGGTCGCGCGGGACGACTTGAGCCTTCCGACATGTCGCCCGCAATCAGCCGCGAGTGGGCACGCTTGCAAGTGGAACTGTCAAAGCGCGCCGGCGAAAATTGGCGGGTCTGGCTCGATTGGTACGACGCCATCCTGAAAGGCCGCCCACCCTGGCCGGCGCTGAACGAGAAGCAGCGAGAAGACCTGACGATCGCCATCGCGCTTGTCGAGGACAAATTTTGGAATCAAGGTCCCACTGTCGCCAACCGCGAGGTCAGGCGCCTGATCGACGAAGCGCTTGTGCATGCCTTGCCTGGCGAAGACGAATTGCCGAAGCAAGTTCCATCGGCCGCGCAGTTCGTGGTCGGGCCCGACGGGTCGATTGGCTTGGTGCCGCCAGGGCCAGAGGATCGGCTGACTGATACGCCCGCTGTGCGCTATTTCTACAGCGAATGCCGAGAAAAGGCTCTAGATATCAAGCAACTGGGTCCGCAGATTCTAGGAGAAATCCTCGGCGGGCGAATCGACAGATTCCTGTCGCGCGCGCCTGAGGATTTTTCGCAGGCGTTGGAGCGCGATATCTGGTCGATCGGCAACAATTTGCGCGGCGTCCGCAACGCGCATGTCGCGGTCAAGGATCGAAAAGATCTCGATATTCTCGGCCACCCAGCGAAGCTTGATCCGGGCGCGGGCGAAGCGCTGGGCGATTGGGTCGAAACCTTCAATCAGCTCGCTTTCGCTGATCCGAAATTGCTGGCCCGCGACAGTCTGCGGCCCGGCCCCCAGGAACGTGACCGAACAAGAGAAGAAATCGCCCTCGCGACCCCGCTCGTGCAGAATGCAATTCGTCATGCGGGGGTTGTCAGGGCGGACGCGGCCGAGGAACTCAATGACCAGCAAGCAGCGGCTGTCGGTGCCGGAGAGGACCTCCCGGGCAAACAGCAGACGGACCACGCGCGCAGCACCTTCGCGAATTTCCTGGCCGAAGCGCTCCTGGGCGTTTACCGCACGATCCATTCGGCCCCGTCCCTGGCGCGCGGCGAAGGAGGATTCGTTTCACGAGAATATTTCAGCGGCATTTACAAGGAAGCGGGCAAGCGCACTTTTGACGCTGCCCTAATCGGCGGCGCGACAGCGGTCTATTTCAGCCCGCAGATTGTCGACTTCGTGCTTTCGAACCTTGACCAGTTCCAAGCCTATTGTGCAGTCGCCTTCGAACACGCCCCCGGCGCGGCGCAAATTCTGCGGTGGCTGGAACTCAGTGTGGAGAAATGATCGAGCGGAAAACCGCGCCAAATTCAACGCGTTACTGTCTGCCGTTGTCGCGGGTCCAGTATCCGACGACACGATCAGTTTTTCGCGTAAATCTCATTGATCATCAGCCGTTGGGAGCGAGGCCGCGTTGGCCAGAAGTCCGGATCGCATGAAGTGACGCTCGGCAATACCACCGTCTCGCCAAGGGTGGCGCGGCACCCACGGAACGCTTCGATGTCGATCGCGGCGGCGTCGGGCGAAAGGTGATCATTTAGTGCGCGAACCTCGTCCTCGATTTCGGCGAGCCCAGTGAGCGTCTCGGCGATCGCCCGAGCGGCTTGGGCGTAGTCGCCGGCGTCGCCGGCATGCGCCGGCGTAAGAGGGCCCCATTGATATTTTGTGGCTGGCACAGCGGGCGGCGTCGCGGCGGCGAGCGCCATTTCAAATTGCTCTTTTAAGTAGAAGCTTTTCTCGGCCGGCGGCAAATCAGCTTTGGCGCGCGCCAGATTGAGGTCGTCTTCGGCTTGAGCGAGGGCTTCGATCGCCATCGTCAATCGAAGTTCGAGATTGCGCAAGGAGAGTGGGGTTGGGTTTGCCATGCCAGCACGTTACGCTGGCGTGAAGTATAAAGCATCGCCCGCATTTATACTCGGCGGCGCGTGATGGAAGCGGGATCGATCGCGATGCGGCTCTTGACTTTCACCCATGTCACCTCGCCAGTTCGCACCCAACGATAGATCAATGGCGCGGAATAGCCAGTTAAGTTGGCGGCTTTCTTGACGTTGATCCAATGCAGCGGCGGGAATACTTTTGGTATCTGCGCGGCGAGGCCGAGGTTTTCCAAGGAGAGCTTGACGATCTCCCGGCGCGACGCGGCGAGGGCGTCCTCAAGCTCGGCGATGCGGGCGGCGAGCGCATGCCGGTCGGCGGCGCGGATCGTCATTTGAGAACCCCTCGGCGAATGGCGTTGGCGCTGAGTGGCCCGGTGTCGGCAGTCATTTCTGTCAATATGAGCGTGATTTCTTCGTCGAGGATTGATTTTACGGTCGCAGCGTCAGTCGCGAGGACAAGAAATGGTGTGATCTTTGTTGGCAAGCCGAGTAGTCGGCCGCGGACTACCGACAAGATATGGACGACGGCTTTCGCAGCGAGTTCACTGTCAACAACTTTGCCCGCTGCTTTGTCGAATTCTAATTCTTTCAGCTTGGCGGCTGCGGCCTCTTTCCGCCGCAGGCTGTCGTTGATCGAGGCGGTTTCAAGCTTCGGCGTGCGGGCCACTGGCATGTCCTCCGCGGTAGACTTTAGGGCGTTCGCGCAACAAAGGTTCACTGGCGGTGATGTCAATTTTCGTCTTGCTGTAGAAGACGAGATAACCGCGTGCGGCCCATTTATAGATTGTCGCGCGACTGACGCCCCAGTGACGGGCGGCGGCGGATATTGACGCGAGCGTGTGGACCGTCGATTTCTTCGACATGCGCAAGTCGTAGCGCATGCAAGCGAAAGTGTAAACGGGTTTTTTGGCGCGAGGAGCAAGTTGATTGTTCTGCTCAACTGCTAGCGGGTTTTTGAGTTGCTTCATTCGACACGGGATGAGCTTTCGCGTACCGCGCATGTGGAATATCGTCACACAGGACCCCAATGTGATTTGGCGGCCCTGGACGGGACGGGGGCGCGCCTCGGGGGAGCGCCCCGTCCCCGATGTGCGTTGCCGGGGCTGCGGCGGCCGTACACGGGCATTGTCCAGGCCGGCGCTGGGATATAGCCGGAGGCGCTCGGCGGGGCTGCACGGGGCTGTAATGCCGGCGAGCGCACAACGCGCCGCTCGGCGCGCGCTGCGATGAATGCGATACGCGCGCGAGCCTGCAAATCGGCGCATTTCACAAGGCTGCGACGAATGCGATACACGCGCACGAGCATACGGCCGCGTTCGCACAATAATGACGCAAGATGGGGACGTACAATGAGAGAGAGAGTAAAAGGCTTATTAGCGTTCGTATGCGCGTATCGCATTTATCGCAGAAAACACGTTTTGTACTCCGTCTGAATGCGGTAATTAAACTAGTCGCACGTCGCTGTGCTGTGCTTAAACTAGTGCGCACGTCGTCGCGCTCCCATGAGTTCCGCGAGCGCCTGCTTCCGACGTTCCTCGTCCTGTCGCCTCGCGTCCATTTTCTCAGCGACGCCGTCTTCAAGAAACCAGCGTGGCGCTGCTGGGCTGCTATTCACCGCGAGCCAACCCCCCGCGACCAGCGGCGAGATGGCGTTGCGGAGATCGAATATCCCCATGCCGCCCAGCAGCGTCACGTTGCGCGTGAAGTCCGAGGGCTTGAATTCTTTTTTCCGGCTCGTCAGGACATAGCTGGCGATCTTGCGCAGTCGCTCGGCGCCCTCTCCCGCGGTCGACCCGTACAGTTCGAAAGCATGAGGCAACACGAATTCTTTGACGATCCGCGCCGCCGAGTTGATCGTCTCGACCGTGACGTCGCGAGAGATTGCGAGCACCGGGTCTTTGGCGACGTGCAAGATCAGCGCGAGGTTGCCGGCGACGCCGACCAGCTTGCTGACGAACGCTTGAAATCCCGCCGATACGCTGGGAGCGACGTGCGTCAAATCGTCGAGGTATTTCCGCAGCTCCCACATCGCGTCATAAGCGTCGGGCGTCATCGTCAGTTCGGCTTTTTGAATGCCGAGACAGGAACGGATCAGCACCTCGTAGGCCTTCGAAGAGGGCCCGCTCGGCTTGTCGCATCCCATCCGCCCCGAGTTCATCATCACAACGACGAAGCGCTGCAACAAGCCGTCGATTTGCAATCCCGTGATCGTCGCAAGCTTTTCGGGTTGAATGCCGCCGATCACGCCCGCCGATAAATTGTGAATGACATTGGTCTTGCGCGACACGCGCCGAACTTCGTGGAGGCCCCCGGTTCGCGCCTTGAGCCAAAACGCCCGGTCGCCGGTCTTGCCGCCGTACCGCTCCATAGCCTCGATCCAGCCCGACAACTCGTCGGCGTAGACGAGAATGCCGCGGTCACTGTGCGAGAGCGCGATGCCAAGCGCTTCGACCGTGGTATCGTGAATCACGTATCCGGCCGGCTCGATCGGCTGAGGCCCTTTGTTGTTAGATTCGTCTGCCTCCCATTCGGCGAGCAGTGCCGCATAGCGCTTCATTTCGTCGGCGTGCGCCTTGATCAGCGGCATAGCGGTGGTGGACAGCAACGGCGTCTTCTTCGTGCCGCTGTCGGCGATCAGCAAGACCCAAAGGCAGGTCGACACCGTGAACGCGCCGTTGTCATGCTGGTTCATCCGCAGCTTGAGTTCATGTGTTATCGCGCCGCCGACGACGCCGAGCGCGGACATAGCGAGCGCCGAGGGATCGCAGCCGATGACCTCAGATTGGTCGGCGATGAACGTGCGCAGTACCTCGGGAAGCACCTCGAACGGGAACGCGGGAACCGCGTAGCGCTCCCAGGGATCAAAGAATTCGGCGGTCGCGGTCGGTTTCTTCTTGACTGCTGGCGCTGCGCTCGCGGCCGGTTTCGTCTCGCTCGCCGGCGCTTCGTTCACGGCAGTTGCCTCGTCGCCGGTTGCCGCGTCGCGCCTGTCCCGCCACCTCGGATCGATTTCGTCGGCGAGAAAGAACAGAGTTCCCGCGCCGATCTTGTCCGGTGGCGAGCGGCGCAGCGCCTGCCAGCGCGCTGCGGTGTCCCTCTCGCTGTAGCCGGACCACTTCTGCGACCACCGATCGAACAGATCGAACCCTGCATTGTCGCCCGCGGTCGCGCCGAAGATTGCCATTGCGATGCGGTTCCAGAAAATCCACGACGGATCGGTATTGGGAATCACCGCGAGCGCGGCGGCGACCAGTTCGATTGGCGCTTGCAATTCGCCGGGCGCATCGTCGCACGAGGGGTCAATCGACTCAGCGCCATTGTCTTTGCCGATCGCGATGGCGTCGAGGTCATCGCGGTCATCGACGAATTCACCCTCGACGATGACCGCACGATGCGCTGGGTTATGGTTGACACTGCCAAAAATGAATCCCTGACTCAACACGAAGCTCTCGGGCGCGAAAATGCCGCCAAAGACTCCATTGATTCGTGCGGCGAGCCTCACCCGCTCGCTCGGCGCGAGTTCTTGCGACGTGGGGGCGAGGACGCGCCATTTCGGCTCGGCGTCGGTGTAGGACGGCGTCGTGTAGAGGATGCACTTGAGCCGCGCCGCGTTTGCGATCCTCACCGCTTCGTCAAACGACATGACCTTGCCGTCATAATCGAGTTCTACGCCGCTGATCGCCAGCACGTTGTCGTTGGTGCGCAAGCTGCCACGCGGCGACCGCTTGCCGCCGAACCGCGCCAGCTTGAGCCAATACAATTGGTCCTTCGCCGGGGCGGACGTGTCGAGGATCGCCTGGCGCAGCTCGTCTAGCGTCATTTCGGTTCGATGAACCTTGACGCCAGTCCGGTCCGCGAGAATCGTGACGTGAATAGGGCGATCGGGCGCTGAGGTAACCGTCGCGCGCCCGTCGGCCGGGGCGACGCGCGGCTTCGAAGCGGGCGACTCTTGCGGCAGCAACTCGGGGGCGGCGGGGCGGGCGTCGCCGTTCTTGACTATCGGCTTGGCCGCCGACTTCGCCCGTCGCCGAGCCTTGCCCTCCCCCTTGCCCCAGCCGGCCCAGAAGTCGGCTCGCCGGTCGGGCGGAAGGCCGGTAGAAAATCGCTGCGCCTCGACGCGCGACCCGACGTCGGTAGCGCGAACGTGCTCGAAACCACGCTCGGCGAGGGTCGCGAGGAATTCCATTTCTTGCTGATTCATCGCCGCCCTCCATTGCCGGAGAGCCGCGAAAAACCTTGCATTATTGGCCGGGAGGACCTAGCGTAAAGACTGTTCGCGCTGGCAAGCTGAACAGGCCGGGCCTCGCTCGCCGCTCCTGCGGCAGCGGGGCTCGCCGCTTTCAATCGCGGCACTCACCCGACCTTCTCGCCGGCGAGGCGCGCCTTCATAGCTGCCTCGTCCAGCAGCGCCTTCATGGCCTCAAGCTTGCGGCGGGAGCGATGGTTCAACCGCCCGATTTTGATCTTCGGCGGCCAACCCGGCGGTGCCATCCGAGGGTTATTGTCCCATCTAAAGAACGTCATCGTCGTCTTGTTGAGTTCCTTGGCGACCTGCGGGTCAGGCACGAGCGTATCAAAAGGACTGTCGGCCGCCCTCTCTTCTTGAGTGAGGCTCATAGTTGAACGTCTCCACGCCACTACGTTACTACGTAGCGCAACACGTAACGCGCAACTTTGTCGATAACAAGTTCCGCGCCAGCGCGTTGTATAGTGGACTTTACAAACCAGGCATCCTGTCAGCAATTACTAGCGACACATTGAATTTGTAAAGTGCATAAAACATTATGCTTGCGCGGTCTTCACGACGCTTTGAACGGCATCACATTGGCCGCGCGGCCGGCGGTTAAGCTCTCGACGTGCGCCGCCCAGCGCTCCAGCGACGGGCGGCGGGCGACCAGGGCCTCGACGTGCATCGCCCAAAGCCAAAGCGCTAAGCGCTTTTCCTCGGAATATTCGTGCTGTTGATAAACGGCGACGATCCCGGCGAAGGAGCCCGAGATATGATTCAAAACCTTCTCGGTAACGGGCAACGGGACGCCGCAACGTTGCAAGCCGCTCGCGGCGCTTCGACGAACATCGTGTAGCACCCAAGCGGCGATCACGGCCTCCGGCTTCTCGGCTTGTGCGAGCACCAGCATCTTTGCATCCAGCGCGCGTTTGATTTTGCTGAAACCGCTGACCGCCGTTCGGCCGGTAGTCGAGAAGACGAAGCTCGGCGCGCCGGGCCTAGCTGCAATTACAGGGACGCTCTTGATTAGCGCTTCGACTGCCGGCGTGATCGGAACGACATGGACCTTTCGGTTCTTTGTGCGGCTCGCGGGCAGGGTCCAAATCGGCCGGCCGGCGTCATCGTGCGACAATTCAGCGCGCGTCATCCCGGCGACTTCGTTGAGCCGCTGACCCGTCAATAGGAGCACACGCAGCAACGACTTGAACGGCTCGCCGATCTCGCCGCAAGCGCTCCAAAACCAGCGAATCTCGTCGTCGCTCAGAACCCGGTCGCGGGCTTCTGACGCTTTCGGCCGGGCGACGCCGGCCACCGGATTTTTCTCGATCACGCGCTTCTCGATCAGCCACGAAAACAGCCGTGACAAGACCGCGAACATCGCCGCCGCCACACTTTCAGACGCGCCCTGCCGTCGCCGGGCGAGGCCGGGGACGCCGCGCGTTCGCACCTCTTCGATGACGGAATGCACGTCGTCTCCATCGATCTCGGCGACGGGCTTGTTCGCCCACCTATTATCGGCGAGCCCGCCGGGGATCACCTCGAGGTCGGCCGGCCGAAGTCCAAGGAGGCGCGCTTGCTCTTGCCAGCGGCGCACGTTCGGCCGCGAGTGTTGCTCGATAAAGCGACGGGCGGCGACGGCGAAGGTGCTGGCAGCTTGCGCCTCGCGCTCGGCTTTTTGGCGCCGCTTATCGGCGGCGCGAGCGGCGATCACGTCGACGCCGCTTGCACGTTCGCGATTGATCGCCGTAGCTAACTCCCGAGCGCTGGCTAACGTCAGTGGCGCGCCGATTACCGGCTCGGACGCCGGCTCTTTACGGGAGGTATCACAAGGCCCCAGAATCAGATTCGCCGACTGGCCCGATGGCCGGCGAAATCTCATCGCAAATGACCGATGGCCTGACGGCTGAACAACTACCCGCAGGCCGGGGCAGCCCCCATCCGCAATTTCTCGCACGACCTTGCCGGGCAGGAAGCTCTTCACGGCCGCGGCCGTCAACTTCTTCGCCACTCGGACGGTTTTGCCCCGCTTGAGCGCCTTCGCACCGGCGGCCGTAATCACCTTGGCCATTTGCATCCTCCGCGCCTACGACGTAAACACGGCGTAAACAACTCGGGGGGTTACGCCATGTTACGTCGAGTATGTAACATTGCATAACGTAAGATGCAACTGCCTGTGAAATCAACGATTTTTGGCCTGCCGCTCCGCTTACTTTGTTACGGCGAGTTACGTGCTGTTACGGGTCGGCCGCTTACTCTTAATCAGCGGGTCCAAGGTTCGAGCCCTTGTGCGCCCACCATCGAAATCAAGGACTTATCAAAATTCACCGTTTGAGAGGCGCCGACTAAAACGGCCTTTCAACCGGTGTTTTCCGATGAGAAGTCTCACGGAGATGTGAACGGCGGCATCTCCCGATGGGCCAGCGTCGGTAGGCTCGCGGCCGTCATATCGCGGATCAAACGCCTCTGCAGTCGCAGACGCAACCTTGCCAAGGTTGCGGGCGAGGGTTCGAATCCCTTCGCCAGATCCAAGATCTCTTAATGATTTGAAGCGGTTAAGAACGGTCCTTCGGGGCCGTTTTTGCTTAGATGGCTCCCCTTTCGGCCCAATCTGAGCGCATTCTGTGCATTTGGGCGGAAATCGCCGGATACCTTGGCGCGGACTCGGCAGTGTCGAGACAGCAGACTCCTCCTGCCCTCACCTCATCACGCCGACGGTACGCCAGAGGCTCGCTAGACCGACAATAGCCCGCCATCAACCTCGCCAACCGTCTTCACAATCACAGCTGTCAAACAGCGTTCAATGGGGACCCCGGATAGGCGTCCAAAAAACGCTGTTTGACATATCGGACGATCGCCGAGGGTCTGTTCGGAGCCAAACGCATACCCGAACGAGCCTGGAAGACCCACGACTTGCGCAACCGGACCATTCGCCTCGTGCGAAGCGGTCTGGCGCTTATGCACGGCGGCTACCGCGAACCGCTGCGGCTGTCGCGTCGAAAAACGTGGCGCGCCGTTCCGATGCGACGGTCTGACATTTGTTGCCCAGGTCGAATCTGTCTGCAACGGTGGACAGCGAGCGTAGAAGACGCAGCCTTTCGACGGCGGATTCGCGCCCACGACGGTCGTTCTTGACTGCGCCAGCGCTTCCCAAAAGCGGACCTAAAACGCTGCCGCCTGAGCCTTCTTGACTGCAAATCTGGGGTCCGGAGTTCGAATCTCTTCGGGCGCGCCATGGCTTGGCCGGTTTCGCGGCGGCAGTTTTACAGCGATTTTGCAGCCGTTTTACCGCCGGCCGTTTTTGCGCCGTTCCAGTCGCCGACGGGCCGGCTGTCGGCAGCGCAATGACGTTGCTGTCGATGCGGTCTTGGGCGGCGTCGCCATGCACCGGCAAGGCGAACTTCAAGCGGACCCTTGGAACAAAGAAGTCGGCGATCGCTAATGTGCGACCGTCAAATGCTCTGCCGGAGTGCGCTGTCGCCTTTCAGAACGCCGAGCGAGCGCAGCGGGGCGAGCGAACGGGCGACCCCGTTGTGCGCTTGCCCGGTTCCATCTCCGTAGATGAGGTCGAAGCGGAGGTCCTTGCCGCCGACGTAGGATTTTGTCCTAGCGTCAATTGAACCGAAGAGGTCAGAAAACAACAGGAGAGACAGACTGCCAAGAACGCTTTGAGAAGACGAGGCGACACAATCGACGCCTCGGAGTTCCTCCAAATGGAGGCCTTGGTCGGGCTAAGATTGGCGCCGGCGGCTGCGATTTTCAACGTCGAAGCGTCGTCGTCCGTCGCCGATGCGCTTCGGAGGTCTTCGGCCCGCGTCGCGGGCTCACTCGCGGCGAGTCTTCTGTCGCCAAGGCGCGCCTTTCCCGTGTTTTGACAGAACGCGAACGGCGGCGTGCGCCGCCGAGCTGTCGCGCCGAAGCGCACGGCGCCAACATTTGAATGCGGAAACGGGCTTCAAGATCGAGGACTCCGTCGCAACGAGCAAGACGATAGGGCGTGTCGCGCCTAACCTGCGGTGATTGGGAGCGCCTCAGCCGCCGATGGGCGTTAGCCGCACGCACGCCTCGGTGATCTTTCGCCCGCGACCGACCGCGCCGCCTCGTCAAGATCCCCACAGCATCCTGAGCGAGGAACTGATGATTTGGAGTCCCAAGGCGACCTGCACGACGCTCAGAACAGCGCCGAGGATCTGAAGAAACACGCCGAGAAATCGCAGAAGCGGGCGCGCCAAGAGCATGGCGACAAGGTTCAACGCCATGATCGCCAATACGATGACGCCGATAAGCAAGCGACTTTGAAGATCGGGACTCAGGGCGAGAAACACAATCAGCGCGGAAATGCCGTAGGGCGTCACGATCGTCGGGAACGCGAGCGGCGTCATCGCCACGCTCAGCGTCGGGGCGGCGGCTTCTCGGTCGTTCGGCGTCAACGGAGCGAACTGCTGCAGCATGTTTTGCAGCGCGACCAGAAAAAGTATGATCCCCGCGGCAAGCGCGAGAATTGGCAGCGAGATCCCATATTTGTCGAGAATAGTCTCGCCGAGGAGGGCCGCCAACAACAGCGCGACAGTGGAATAGGCCAATGCCCGGATGGCGATTTGACGGGAGAGGCCGGCGTCGGCCCCGCGGGTCAATCCTGCGAATGGCCCAATGATCTTGAACGGCCCAAGCATCAAAAAGAGAAACGTGAAGATCTGCGCCAAAGGAATCGATTTGATTTGCGCCGCGCCGCCGACGGCTTCCGCGGCCGATGCGACGCTTGCGTCGACAAGGCAGCCGACGGAAACGGCAAGCGCCGTCAGCCCAAGCGCGCGCCGCCAAAGGCGCAGCCGGATTCCGTCTTCGTTCAGAAATGGCCGACGCTGGTTCATAGGGCGCTTCCCAACCGGTTTTGGACCTGGTTTCTCCGAATCGAAGCTCTGGCGAAGTCGAGATTGCAGCGGCCGACGTCATATTGCAATACGGACCTGTTGCTTTGCGGTGGCTCGCGAATGCGTGTCGACTGTCCGTCGCGGGCGGAAGACCCTCGAATTTTCTATCGTCACGGCCCACCTCTTTCACGGTTTGTGACGCAACGCGCGACGCAGAACGCCATACGATGTCGAAGTGACCGGCGGCGGTCGCGGTTCGGCGATCAATCACAGGCTGTCGGGCGAACTCGCCACAAGTTCGATTGCCGAGTGCGAGAAGCGCGTCCAGTCCGACATAATGTTTCACGATGCGCTCCGACGAGCGGGATTGCGTGAGGGTTGAGCGCACCGAGCGTTGCGCCTTCCGCATCTCCGTCATCGCGCCGCCCACGAACCCCAGCGCCGGTTCT
>JBEKFO010000055.1:0-14313 GCA_050013275.1 Roseiarcus sp.
GACCTCGCCGGCAATGAAACTGTCGCACGAATCAGCGATTCTGGTCTCATCCGACAGGCCGGAGACGAAGCCTCGATGGGCGATTGCGTAGGCCCCGATCTTTGCGGAACGCTTCCTCCGCCCCTCGCACCGTCTCCGCTCAGAGCCACCGATCTTCTCCCCATTTCGACGGTTTCGCGCGCGTGGGCGGCCGCGCGCGGCTCGTTCCGCATCCGCCAATTCAACAAAAGGGTTCTGCCATTGACCAAGCGCATCGAGAAGCAGAAGCGTCGCAGCGGCCGGGCTGCCGACACCGCCGAGATCATTCCCTTGCACAAGGACAAATTCCGAGCCGAGCGAGCGCCGACGCCGATCCGGCCGCTCAACGCCAACCAAGCCGATTATCTCGACGCGCTGTACGCAAGTCCTCAGGTCATCGTGCTCGGTCCCGCGGGGACCGGCAAGACCTGGATCGCGGCGACGCACGCGGCGGATCTTTATCGCGCGCGCCGCGTCGGCAAGATCGTCCTGACCCGTCCGAACGTGCCGTGCGGGCGCTCTCTCGGCTTCTTCCCCGGTTCGCTCGAGGAGAAGTTCGCGCCCTGGGCTTATCCGATCGTCGAGGCGATCAAGGAGCGCATCGGCGTCGCCGCCTACGATATCGCCGTGAAGAAGAAAGACATCGAGATGGTCCCGTTCGAGGTCATGCGCGGGCGGTCGTGGCGGGACGCCTTCGTCCTGCTCGACGAAGCGCAAAACAGCACGCCGGCCGAGATCAAGATGTTCCTCACCCGCATCGGCGAGGATTGCAAAGTCGTCGTCAACGGCGACGTCGGCCAGTGCGACCTCGATCAAGCCAGCGGCCTGCGCGTCGTGCTCGATCTCGTCGCTGCGCGCCGCTTGCCGGTGCCGGTGATCGAATTCACGCTCGCCGATATTGTCCGATCTGGAATCTGCGCCATGTGGGCGCGGGCGTTCGAGGAGGCGCGTCTATAGGGTAACAGGAAGCTTGCTGCGCGGCGCGGCTCTATGAGCTAGGCGCAAACCCTCGAATTCGCCGCCCTACCTCCCCCCCGCCACGTCGAGGATCGCCCCGGTGACGTAGGACGCGGCGTCGCTCAGCAGCCAGACGACCGCCTCGGCGACTTCGTCGGGCGTGCCCGGTCGGCCGAGCGGCGTCGTCGCGCCGAGCGTGAACGCGCGCTGGGGCTCGCCGCCGCTGGCGTGGATTTCGGTGTCGATGAGGCCAGGCCGGACCGCGTTGACGCGCACGCCCTCGGCCGCGAGTTCCTTGGCAAGGCCGAGCGTCAGGGTGTCGATCGCGCCCTTGGAGCCGGCATAGTCGACATAGAGGCCCGGCGAGCCGAGCCGCGCCGCGGCGGACGAAATCAGCACGATCGAGCCGCCGGCGCCCCCCAAGCTCGTCGACATCCGCCGCGCCGCCTCGCGCGCGGTCAGGTAGGCGCCGAGCACGTTGACTTCGAACATCCGCCGCATCCGCTCGGCGGTCATATCGACCAGGCGCGAAGCCGGCGCAACGATCCCGGCGTTGACGACGACGCCGCGCAGCGGCCCCAGCGCGCGCGTCGCGCCCTCGAACACCGCGATGACGTCCTCCTCGTCGGCGACGTCGCCGCGTAGCGCCACCGCCTTGCCGCCGGCGCGCGCGATGTCCTCGACGACTTCGTGGGCGGCGGCTTCGTCATGCACGTAATTGACGCCGACCGGCCAGTCGCGGGCGCAAGCGAGCAGCGCCGTGGCGCGCCCGATGCCGCGAGAGGCGCCGGTGATGAGGATCGCATTGGTCTCGGTCATGCCGAGACTTTGCTATCTCGCAGCGCTCATGGCAAGCGGCGGGCGCGTAACCGAGGCGCGGATCGCCGCGATGTTGCCGGCGTAGGCGGCGGGGCCGCCCTTGAACACCGCCGATCCCGCCACCAGGACGTCGGCGCCGGCGCCGACGACCAGCGGCGCAGTCTCCGGCGTCACGCCGCCGTCGATCTCGATGTGGATCTTGCGGGCGCCGATCATTTTCTTGACCCGCGCGACCTTCTCAACGACGGCCGGGATGAAGGCCTGGCCGCCGAAGCCGGGGTTGACGGTCATCAGCAGGATGAGGTCGAGCCGATCGAGCACGTATTCGATGGTTTCGGCCGGGGTCGCGGGATTGAGCGAAACGCCCGCCTTCTTGCCGAGAGAGCGGATCACCTGCAGCGAACGGTCGAGGTGCTTGCAGGCCTCGACATGCACCGTGATGACGTCGCATCCCGCCTTGGCGAACGCCTCGAGGTAGGGGTCGGGCGGCTCGATCATCAGGTGGCAGTCGAACACCTTGCTCGAATGCGGGCGCAGCGCCGCTGCGACCGGCGGGCCGAAGGTGATGTTGGGGACGAAATGCCCGTCCATCACGTCGAGATGGATCCAATCGGCCCCGGCCGCGTCGACTGCGCGCACTTCCTCGCCGAGCTTGGAAAAATCGGCCGACAGAATCGACGGCGCGATGAGAACCGGCAGCGTCATTCGCTCTTCTCCTGTTGCTTAGAACACGCGGCTCCGGCGGATGTCCTCGGCTTCGATGATCATGAGCTGATCGATTGTCAAATTGGCGTCAAGAGCCAACGAAACGGCGATCGGCTTGCCGCGGGCCGCCTTTTCCGCCCGCGATCGCTTGATGGAAACCGGCGCGGCCGGGTCGCCGGCCGCGCTCGCGTCCTGGCCGGACGCTTCAGGCGGCGGCCTTGCCGAGCTTGGCGCGCCAGCCCGGGAACAGCGCGTCGGCGTCGTGCGGGAAGCTCTCGAACGCGCGCGCGAATTCGCGGTGCTCCTTGGCGAACTCCACCGGATCGGCGCCGGCCTTCCAGCACTGTTCCGCCTGGCGCAGCGAGAGCGCGCCCGCCGCGCCGCCGTCGACGTGGCCGAAGGCGCCGCCGCCCGCCGTCATGATCAGGTTGGAATGGCCGAGGTTCTTGAAGAAGCCCGGCATTCTCAACGCGTTCATGCCGCCGGAAATGATCGGCGTGGTCGGGCTCATGCCCAGCCATTCCTGATGGAAGAACGGCCCGTCGGCGCCGTCCTCGGTGATCATGTAGGCGATCGCCTTGTCGGCGGCTTCGCCTTCCATCTTGCCGAAGCCCATCGTGCCGGTGTGGATACCCGAAGCGCCCTGCAGGCGCGCCATTTTGGAGAGGACGAACGAGGTGTAGCCGCGCTTCGAATTCGGCGAGGTCACGGCGCCGTGCCCGGCGCGGTGATAGTGCAGGTACTGCTTCGGGAATCTCCGGCGCGCCGTGGTGATCGCGGCGGGACCGGCGACATAGCCGTCGACCAGGAAGGCGACGTGGTCGGCGTTCGGCCCGAAGGTCTCGAGAATGTATTCGCCGCGCGCGACCATTTCGTGGTGATCGTCCGCCGTGATGTTGAACGAGAACAATTTGGCCTGGCCGGTCTTATCCTGAGCGCGGACCATCGCGTCGTTGACGGCGCGAACCGTTTCCCGGAACGGCGCGAAGACCTGGTTGCCCTGCGGCTCGTCATTCTTGATGAAATCGCCGCCGAGCCAGAAATCGTAGCAGGCGTCGGCGAAAGGCTGCGGCCTGAGGCCGAGCTTGGGCTTGATGATGGTGCCGACGATGAAGCCGCCGTCGACCACCGGACGCCCGAGCACGCGCCACAGATCCTTGATCGTGGTCGACGGCCCGTCGAACAGCTTCAGGTAGGCCGGCGGCACATAGAAGTCGTGCATCTTGCCGTATTCGACGTCGCCCATGCCCTGGTTGTTGCCGATCGTCAGGGTCAGGAACGAGGCGATCATCGCCCGGCCGTCGATGATGTTGCGGTCGAACAATTCGATCGGATAGGCGATCTTGGTGATCTGCTTGGCCTCGTCGATTTCATAGACCAGCGCGTCGACGCCGCGGGTGAAGTCGTCGGTGGTCGAGACCTCGACGTTGGTGCCGGTGGAGGATTCGGCCGCGAAATGCGCCGCGGTCTGGAGGTAATTGCCGAAGCCCGCCTTGGGCTTCATGATGTAGGCGCACAGGACGTGGCGGCCGCCTGCGATCAGCTCCTTTTCCTTGAGCTTCAGATTGGCGTAGCGATCTGACTGGTCCATGATTCCATCTCCAATCGTTTGGCCGTCTTCGAACGGCCGCGTTGCGGTGGGGCTCGTTGTCGTCCGCCTCGAAATGGCGGCGCTCGGCCCCCTCCTCAGGGCGTCAGCGTCGCCGCCGTGGCGACGATCGCGTCGACGGTGATGCCGAAATGCTTGTAGAGATCGCCGGCCGGCGCGCTGGCGCCGAAGCCCGGCATGCCGATGAAGGCGCCGCGTTCGCCGATCCAGCGATCCCAGCCGAAGCGACAGAGCGCTTCGACGGCGATGCGCGGCGCCGTTCCCAGCGTCTTGCGCCGGTAGCTTTCGGGCTGGGCCTCGAACAGGTCCCAGCACGGCATCGATACGACCGCCGCGCGCTTGCCGAGCTTATGAAGGGCGGCCGCGGCCTCAACCGCGAGCGCGACTTCCGATCCCGTCGCGATGAGCGTCAGATCGCGTTGGCCCTCGGCCTCGTGGATGACATAGGCGCCGAGCGCGCACTTGTTGACGTCGTGCGCCTTGCGCAGCGTCGGCAGATTCTGTCGCGACAGAATGAGCGCGGACGGCGTGTCGCCCGAGGCCAGCGCCAGCTCCCAGCACTCGGCCGTCTCCACCGCGTCGCAGGGACGGAACACGTGCAGGTTCGGCGTCGCGCGCAGCATCGCGACGTGTTCGACCGGCTGATGGGTCGGGCCGTCTTCGCCCAGGCCGATGGAATCGTGGGTGAGGACGTAGATCACCTGCTTGCCCATCAGTGCGGAAAGACGGATGGCGCCGCGCGCGTAATCGGAAAAGACGAGGAAGGTTCCGCCGTATGGAATGAAGCCGCCGTGCAGCGCGATGCCGTTCATCGCCGCCGCCATGCCGAATTCGCGAATGCCGTAACGCACGTAGCGGCCCGAGAAATCGCCCGCGGTCAGCGACGCCAAGCCCTTGGTGATCGTCAGGTTGGAATGGGTGAGATCGGCCGAACCGCCCATGGTCGTCGGCACTGTGGCGTTGACGACTTCAAGCGTCATTTCCGAAGCCTTGCGCGTCGCCACCGACGGCGCCTTGGCGACGAGCCCGGCCTTGAATTCGGCCATGCGCCCGGAAAACTCCGCCGGGACCTCGCCCGACAGCGCGCGCGTGAAGCGCTCGCGCTCCGGGCTGGCGGCGAGCCGCGCCTCCCACGCCTCGCGCTGCCGCGAGGCGCGCCGGCCGGCCGCTCGCCAAGCGGAGAGACAATCCTCGGGGATCTCGAAGGGCGGCGACCGCCAGCCCAAATTGGCCCGCGCCGCTTCGATCTCGGCCGCGCCGAGCGGCGCGCCGTGGGTCGATTCCGATCCCTGCTTGGTGGGCGCGCCGAAGCCGATGGTGGTGCGGCAAGCGATCAACGTCGGGCGCGACTGCTTCTTGGCCGTATCCAGCGCGGCTTTCACTGCGCCCGAATCGTGGCCGTCGACCGCCAGCGTATGCCAGCCGGAGGCCTCGAAGCGCGCCCGTTGGTCCGTGCTAGTGGACAGCGACGCGCTGCCGTCGATCGTGATCTTGTTGTCGTCCCAGAGCACGATGAGCCGGTTCAGTTTCAAGTGCCCGGCGAGGTCGATCGCTTCCTGGCTGACGCCCTCCATCAGACAGCCGTCGCCGGCGATGACGTAGGTGTGGTGATCGACGAGGTCGGCGCCAAAACGAGCGGCCATCGCGCGCTCGGCGATCGCCATGCCGACCGCCGTCGCCAGGCCCTGGCCGAGCGGGCCGGTGGTCGTCTCGATTCCCAGCGCGTGGCCGTATTCGGGGTGCCCGGCCGTCTTCGCGCCGAGTTGGCGGAAGCGCTTGATTTCGTCGATCGTCATATCGGGATAGCCGACAAGGTAATGGATCGCATATTGCAGCATCGAGCCGTGCCCGGCCGACAGCACGAAGCGGTCGCGATCGGGCCAGAAGGGCGCCGCAGGGTCGAACTTCATCACCTTGGTGAACAGCACCGTCGCGACGTCGGCCATGCCCATCGGCATGCCGGGATGGCCGGACTTGGCGCGCTCCACTGCGTCCATCGCCAGAAAGCGGACGGCATTGGCCATGACGGCGTGCGAGACCGCCGGCGTCGTCTTTTCAATCACGTCAATCGCGTTCATCGTGTGACCTTTCCGCGTTGTTCGTTCAAATTGCGCGCCGCCGGCGCTCCACCAGTTTCATAATCATCGGCGTCAGTATGAGCTGCATCGCGATGTCGAGCTTGCCGCCGGGAATGACGATCGAATTGGCGCGGCTCATGAAGCTGCCTTCGATCATGGTGCGCAAATACGGGAAGTCGATGCCGCGCGGATTGCGGAAGCGAATGACCACCATCGACTCGTCCGGCGTCGGGATCCAACGCGCGATGAAGGGGTTCGATGTGTCGACGGTCGGCACGCGCTGGAAGTTGATGTCGGTTTCGGTGAATTGCGGGCAGATGTAGGTGAGATAGTCGGGCATGCGGCGAAGGATCGTGTCGGTCACCGCTTCGGTCGAATAGCCGCGCGTCGACCGATCGCGATGGAGCTTCTGGATCCATTCGAGATTGATGACGGGAACGACGCCGATCTTCATGTCGGCGTGCTGGGCGAGGTTCACCTTGTCGGAAACGACGCAGCCATGCAGGCCTTCGTAGAACAGCAGGTCAGAGCCCGGCTCGAATTCGCGCCAGGGCGTGAAGGTGCCGGGCGAGCAGCCGTAGATTTCGGCCTCCTCCGCGTCGTGGACGTAAGTGCGCGTCTTGCCGCCGCCGGTGGCGGCGTACGCGGCGAAGGTCTTTTCGAGTTCTTCGAGCAGGTTCGCGTTGGCGCCGAAGTGGCTGTAGTGGTTGTCGCCCTTCTTCGACGCCTCTCTCATCTGTTCGCGCATTTCCATGCGGTCCCAGCGATGGAAGGCGTCGCCCTCGATATAGACCGGGTTGATCTTCTCGCGGCGAAAGATCTGCTCGAAAGTGCGCTTGACCGACGTGGTGCCGGCGCCGGACGAACCCGTGATCGCGATGATCGGATGCTTGAGTGACATCGGACTTCCCCCCAATCGTCAGTTACGCAACAGGCCGCGCTTGCCGAACAGCGGCGAACGTTCGGCCGAATGATCGCCGTAGAGAAAATAGCGCTTGACCCGTTCGACCTTGTCGGTGGAGCCGAAGATGAAGGGGGTGCGCGCGTGAATGCTCGTCGGCGCGATGTCGAGAATGCGATTGACGCCGTCGGTCGCCAGGCCGCCGGCCTGTTCGACCAGCATGGAGATCGGATCGGCTTCATAGAGAAGCCGCAGGCGACCCTTGGCGTAGCCGGCGCGCGCGTCGTCGGGATAGAGGTAAACGCCGCCGCGCACGATGATGCGATAGGCGTCGGCCACCATCGAAGCGGTCCAGCGCATGTTGAAGTTCTTGCCGCGCGGTCCTTCTTCGCCCAGCACGCAATCGTCGACATAGGCGCGAACCGGTTCGGGCCAATGCCGGGAGTTGGACGCGTTGATCGCGAATTCGGCCGAACCGTCGCGGATATGAAGATTGAGCCGCGACATACGAAACGTTCCAGTGTCCGGATCGAGCGTCGCCACGTGCGTTCCCGCGCCGGTGGTGAACACCAGACAGACTTGCGGCCCATACAGCGTGAAACCCGCGGCGCGTTGCCGATTTCCCGGCTGCAGGAAATCCTCTTCCCTCGCTCCGTCGCCCGCGGGGGCGTCGAGCACGGAAAAAATCGACCCGATCGATATGTTCGAATCGATGTTCGACGACCCGTCGAGCGGATCGAGCGCAACGAGCAGCTTGCCCTCGGGATCGACGATCGTCGGCGCATGCCGCTCCTCGGAGACGAGCGCGCGAACGCCGCAGCCTCGCAATCCCTGCTCGAACGCCTTGTCGGCGAACAGATCGAGCGCTTTTTGCTCATCGCCGTCGGGATTCGCGGCGCCCACCGCCGCGTCCATCGCGCCGGCCAGCCGGCCGCGCCGAATGAGATGGGCGACCGGGATCGCGGCCTCGGCGAACGCATTCACCACTCGCGCCAGCTCCGGCGCTGCGTGACGGCTCAGAAACTCGCTCAGGTCCTGACCCATTGTTTCGAATTTGGTCATGGCTTCCCCCTTTCCGTCCCCCCACGGCCGGCCTCGCCGGGTCGGTCCCGCGACAATTGCGAATATGAGAACTTGCGCTTGAAAGAAAACTGAATTAATTTTACTTAACGTTAGAAAAAATTGAATACGCATCCGAGGCGGGCCATGCGCGCATTGACGTTGCAACAAATCAACACCCTGCAAGCCATCGCCGAGGCCGGGTCCCTGGTCGGCGCGGCGGCCGATCTCAACATGACCCCGGCCGCGCTGACCGCGCGGCTCAAAGGGCTGGAGAGCTCGGTGGGACTCCCCCTGTTCGATCGCACCTCGTCGGGATTGCGGCTCAACACGGCGGGCCGGGTTGCGCTGGAATCGGCCGGAGCCATCGAACGCGCGGTGCGCGAATTCGTCGAGGCGATGCACGCGGTCAAGACCGGCCAAGGCGGGCGGCTGTCGGTCGGCGCGGTCTCCACCGCCAAATATTTCGCGCCGCGCCTGATCGCCGCCTTCCTCGCGCGCCATCCCAAGCTCGAATTGCGCTTCCAGATCGGCAATCGCGCGCAAACGATCGATTGGATAAGGACGATGGACGTCGAAATCGCGCTCGCCGGACGCCCGCCGAGCGACGTGCCGATCGCCAAGGCGGCGCTCGGCCCGCACCCGTACGTTATGATCGCGCCTCCCGATCATCGGCTCGCGGGCGCCGGCCGTATCACGCGCCAGCAATTGGCGGGCGAAGCGTTTCTGTTTCGCGAGCCCGGTTCGGGAACACGCTCGCTGTTCGAGTATTTCATCGGCGATACCGAAATCCGGCGGGTGCAACTCGGCATGGAGCTCGGCTCCAACGAAACGATCAAGCAGGCGGTGATGGCCGGGCTCGGCATCGCCCTGATCTCCGCTCACACGATCGGAGCGGAACTCGCCGACGGGCGCATCGCCTGTCTCGACGTCGACGGCCTGCCAATCATCCGGCAATGGTTCGTCGTCCACCGCACCGATCGCCCGCTGTCGCCGGCGGCGAGCGCTTTTCGCGACTTCGCCGAGGCCCACGGCGCCGAATTCCTGCCGCAGGGCGCCAACGCGGCCGAGAAGGGCTCGCCGCAAAAGCCGGCGGAGCCTCTTCCGGCACGGTAGGATCGCGGGGCGAAGCGCGCCATATTAAGATGGCGGAGGCAATCGGCGCCGCCGGCGCCCATCGTCGAGTCCTTGGGGAGAAATCGCTTCTTATGTCCGCACGCTGCCGCGTCGAAGGCTACGCCATCGTCTCAGCCGACGGAATGATCGCGGATGCGGACGCCGTCATGCCGGACGTCCTCAAGAGCAAGGCCGACCAAGAGTTCTTCGAGCGCGAGCTCGACCGCGTCGACGTCGTGATTCACGGCCGCCGCTCGCACGAAGGCCAGCCGCACTCGCCGCGCCGGCGGCGGCTGGTCCTGACCCGCCGAATCGCCGCGATCGCCCCCGATCTGGATAATCATTCATCCTTGCTGTGGAACCCGGCCGGCGCGTCGTTCGAGGAAGCCTGCGCGGCGCTGGGGCTTTCGGGCGGCGTCGCCGCCGTCATCGGCGGCCCCGAGGTCTACTCCCTGTTTCTCGAAATCGGCTATGACAGCTTCCACCTCTCCCGCTCCGCCAAGGTCGCCCTGCCGGGCGGCCTGCCGATCTTCACCCAAGGCCGACTGGGGCGCTCGCCCGACGCAGTGCTCAGGCAATACGGCCTGGAACCGGCGACCGAGCGCACGCTCGACGAGGCCAATGGGGTGACCGTGGTCTGTTGGCGAAGAAAGGCGTCGGCCTGACCCTCGCCCGGCCCTCGTCCGCGCGCCCAATCACGTCATGCTCTGGAAGCGATGCGCGGCGGCGCTGATCCGCGAAGCCATTTCGATGTCGCGGTCGGTGATCCGGAAGCCCGCGTCGTGCGTGCACAGCGAAAACGCGACGCGCTTGTAGGAAATGCGGATCTCGGGATGGTGGCCCGCCGTCTCGGCTTCGATGGCGATCTGCACGACGAAGGCTATCGCATCGCGAAAGGTCGCAAACTCGAAGCCGGCCTCGATATTCTGCCCCTTGAGCGACCAATCCCTCAACCTTTGCAGGGCCGAGTGAAGTTCGCTCTCGGTGAGGATCTGGTGGTTCGCCATGGCGCGTCTCCTCCACTAACCCCCCGTGCCTTTGGTCAGGACGCGATCCCCTCGCCCTCGCCGAAGCGCACGCGTTCGCCCAGGCGCGCTTCGAGCCAGCGCCACACCGCCGCTTCGTCGGCGGCGATCGCGCACAGCTCGCCCGCGAAGTCCATCAGCGCGGGCGCGTAGGACGGGGCGACGCCGATGAGAACGGGCACGTCGGCATCCAGCGCCGCGGCGATCGCGTCGCGAACGCCGCCCCCCTCCTCCGCCTCCGCCTTGCCGAACTTGTTGAGAATGACGAGGTCAGGCGCGGCGTCTCGGATCGCGCGCTCGATCAGACCCGCCGCTTCGGTCAGCGCGCCCGAATCGAGACGACAACCCTCCGCGAGATCGCCGCGATCCTCGGAAATGCGGATCCGCCGCCCGCTCGCAAGATCGGAAAGAAACATGTCGCAGCGGCTGCGTCCCGGATGTTGCGCATCTTTCTGCAACGCGCCGGCGAGGCGCAGCCCGGCGCTCCTTGCGCGCTCGGCGACGCGAGCGAACAGCGCGTCCGCCGCGCCCGCCTCGTCGCGCAACAACGCGCAGACCGCCGCGTCGACGTAGGCCTGCTCGCGCTGAAGGTCGTCCGTCGTCGCACGCATCGCTTCGTCCTTTGCTGCCGTTTCGTTGCGCCGGCGAACGATTTCCGGTTCGAACCCGGACGACCTCGCCGCCAAGCCAATATGGATGGCTTCGCCCGCGCCGGCAATCGGCGCCAAAGGCGCGCCTCGAACTTGCGGCGACGGGCGGGATTGCCAAAGACTGCATGCGCGCGGCAGATAAAGGCGGGAAGGGACGGCGGTCCAGAGGGGCGCCGGATCGATCGCAAGGCTTCGCAGTTCAGGACCCCGATGCTCCACGGCTGGGACAACTTCTTCAACTTGGCGGGGGCGGCGGGCGCGACACTGATCGGGTTGCTGTTCGTCGCCATCACGCTCGGCGCCGGCTTATCGACGGCGCGCGGCAAATTTGGCGCGAGCGCGTTCCTGACGCCGACGCTCGTGCACTTGGGCAGCGTGCTGCTGCAATGTTTGACGGCGCTCGTCCCATGGCCGACCGCGTGGCCGCTCGGGATCATTGCGGCCGCGTGTGGGCTCATTGGCCTCGCCTATCAAATGCGCGTCATCCTCATGCAGCGCAGAATCGATTTCGCCTCGCCCGATTGGCTCGACTGGACTCTGTTTTCGGCCGCGCCAGCGCTCGGCTACGCGGTTCTGATCGCCGGCGCGGCCGGATTGATCGCCGACGAGGCTTTCGCGCCCTACGCCGTCGCGGGCGCGATCACCCTTTTGCTGTTCGCCGGCGTCTACGGCGCCTGGGACCTCACGTTGTGGATCGCCAGGAACCGGGACGAGGCCTGACGCGCGCGTCGCAGGATGACGACCCTGCCCGGCCCCGATATTGCGAGCGAAGCCGGATCGTTCCGATGCTTGCGCGCAGGGAGCGTCGACGGCTCAGAACGGAATGTCGTCGTCGAGGTCGCCGCCCGCGCCGCCGCCGCTCGCCAGCGCCGGGCGCTTGTCGACCGGCGAAGAACGACCGAAGCTCGCGCCGCGCTCTTCGCCGCCTTGGAAGCTGTCGCGCCCCTCGCCGCCGCCGCGCGAATCGAGCAGCACCAGCTCGCCGCGAAAGCGTTGCAGCACGATTTCGGTGGTGTATTTTTCGACGCCCGACTGGTCGGTCCATTTGCGCGTCTGCAACTGGCCCTCGACGTAAACCTTTGTGCCCTTCTTGCAATATTGCTCGACGACGCGGCCGATGTTCTCGTTGAACACCACGATGTTGTGCCACTCGGTCTTTTCTTTGCGCTCGCCGGTCGTCTTGTCGCGCCAGCTCTCCGACGTTGCGAGGCTGAAATTGACGACTTTCTCACCGGAATTGAGCGACCGCACTTGCGGGTCCTTGCCGAGGTTGCCGACCAGAATGACTTTGTTGACGCTGCCCGCCATGATTCTCTCCTTCAAACGCAAATGCCCCCCTCTCCCGCTTGCGGGAGAGGGTCGGGGTGAGGGAGGGCCCTCATCCGTCGCCTTCGGCGACACCTTCTCCCGTGAGCGGAGGAAGGGATACTGCGGCGCCCGCCCCTTCGCTCACTTGTCCACAGTCGGCGCGCGGCCGACATTTGGCTATGGCGACATTCGCACTAAATAAGAGCGGGCCCTTAACTTCGTTCTCAGTTTGTTCTAGCATCCGCGACGGCGCGGCGCAAGCCCGCCGAGCGATTCGCATTTCTCTGGCAAAGGCCGTCATGGCGAGCGTCAAGCCTTCCCCATCCTCCCAGGCCGCCGAGCCGGTCGAAAAGCTGTTCGGCGGCCGCGCGATCGAAGTGCGCGGCGCGCGCGAGCACAATCTCAAGAACGTCGACCTGACCATTCCGCGCGACAAGCTCGTCGTGTTCACCGGCCTGTCCGGCTCCGGCAAGTCGTCGCTCGCCTTCGACACCATCTACGCCGAGGGCCAGCGCCGCTACGTCGAGTCGCTCTCCGCCTACGCGCGCCAGTTCCTGGAAATGATGCAGAAGCCGGACGTCGATCAGATCGACGGGCTCTCGCCGGCGATCGCCATCGAACAAAAGACCACCTCGAAGAACCCGCGCTCGACCGTCGGCACGGTGACCGAGATCCACGACTACATGCGCCTCCTGTGGGCGCGCGTCGGCGTGCCCTATTCGCCCGCCACCGGCCTGCCGATCGAGAGCCAGACGGTGAGCCAGATGGTCGATCGCGTGCTGGCGCTGCCCGAACGCACGCGCCTCTATCTGCTGGCGCCGGTGGTGCGCGGCCGCAAGGGCGAGTACCGCAAGGAAATCGCCGAATACATGAAGCGCGGCTTCCAGCGCCTGAAGATCGACGGCCAGTTCTACGAGATCGCCGACGCGCCGGCGCTCGACAAGAAGCTCAAGCACGACATCGAGGTCGTCGTCGACCGCCTGATCGTGCGCCCGGACATGGCGAGCCGCCTCGCCGAGAGCTTCGAGACCGCGCTCGAGCTGGCGGATGGATTGGCGATCGTCGAGATCGTCGAGATCGTCGAAGAGCGAGTGGCGAATAGCGAAGCAGCGAATGGCGAAGGGGCGGACGGCGTCCCTTCCCATTCGCCACTCGCCACTCGCCACTCGCCGCAAAGAATCCTCTTCTCCTCCAAATTCGCCTGCCCGGTCTCCGGCTTCACCATCGCCGAGATCGAGCCGCGGCTGTTCTCGTTCAACAATCCGTTCGGCGCCTGTCCGGCGTGTGGCGGCCTCGGCTCCGAACTGAAGGTCGACGCGGCGCTGGTCGTTCCCGATCCGCGAGCGACCCTGCGCCGGGGCGCCGTCGCCCCTTGGGCGAAATCGACCTCGCCCTATTATCTGCAGACGCTGGAGGCGCTCGGCCGCCATTACAAGTTCCGCCTCGACGCGCCCTGGTCGAGCCTGCCGGAAAAGGCGCGCGAGGTCATCCTCTACGGCTCCGGCGACGAGGATGTGCGCTTCGCCTACGACGACGGCCTGCGCTCGTACGAGGTGAAGAAGCCGTTCGAGGGCGTGGTCAAGAACCTCGAGCGGCGCTACCGCGAGACCGAGAGCGAATGGTCGCGCGAGGAGATCGAGCGCTTCATGACCGCGACGCCGTGCGAAGCCTGCCAAGGCTTCCGCCTCAAGCCCGAGGCGCTGGCGGTGAAGATCGACGGCAAGCACATCGGCGAGATATCGACGCTTTCGGTCAAGGCGGCGATCGAGTGGGCGCGCGAGCTGCCGCGCGCGCTCGATCCCAAGCGCAACGAAATCGCCCACCGCATCTTGAAGGAGATCGGCGATCGGCTGACTTTCCTCAGCGACGTCGGCCTCGACTATCTCACCCTATCGCGGGCCTCCGGCACGCTGTCGGGCGGCGAGAGCCAGCGCATCCGCCTCGCCTCGCAGATCGGCTCCGGCCTCACCGGCGTGCTCTACGTGCTCGACGAGCCGTCGATCGGCCTGCACCAGCGCGACAACGCGCGCCTCTTGGATACGCTGAGGCGCCTGCGCGAACTCGGCAA